>DASZUO010000001.1:0-8557 GCA_035547575.1 Amycolatopsis sp.
GAGCGCCCGGATCTGGGCCGGCCCGAGCGCCGGCACGGGGCTTCCGCCGTCGACAGGGGTTCCGTCGGTGTCCAGCACGCGCAGCGTCACCCCGGCCACCGGCGACGGAGCCCGGCCTGCCTGCACGGCCGCCGCCGCGGGCTCCAGCGTCTTGCCCAGCTCGGCGTCCACCGAGCGCAGGCGCAGCGGTTCGAGGCCCCGGCCGGCGGCCATCGACAGGCCCATCAGGAACGCGAGCGTGACGACCGCGGCGGGCACCGTGATCCGGAGCCACATCGGCCAGCGTGACATCACCCGGGAAGAACCTCGTCCAGCGCGGGATCCGAAGCGAGGTAGCCGTGCCCGCGCACCGTCCGCACCAGCGACCCCGCGCCCACCGCGTCGAGCTTGCGCCGCACGTAGCCGACGTAGACTTCGACGACGTTGCGCGTCGCGGCCTGCTCGTCACCCCACACCGCACGCAGCAGTTCGTCCTTCGTCACGACCGTGCCCGCACGCCCGACGAGAACCTCCAGCAGCCCGAACTCGCGCGGGCTGAGCGACACGGGGTCGCCGCGCCAGCGCACCTCGCGGGTCGCCCGGTCCACGAACAGCGCGCCGATCCGCAGCGGGCCGCGCGAGGCCTCCGCCGACGCGCGGCGCAGCACCGCACGCACCTGGGCGACCAGCACGACGAACGAGAACGGCTTCACGAGGTATCCGTCGGCGCCGAGGTCGAGCCCGTCGGCCTGGTCGACCTCGCCGTCCTTCGCCGAGATCATCAGCACCGGGGTCTGGATGCCCTGCGCCCGCAGGTGCTGGAGCACGCGGTAGCCCGACAACCCGGGCAGCATGATGTCCAGCAGCAGCACATCGAACGACCCCGTCTGCGCCAGCCGCAGGCCGCTCGGCCCGTCCGCCGCGGTGATGACGTCCATGCCCTCCGCGCGCAGCCCGCGGTGCAGCGCCTTGCGCACACCCGGCTCGTCGTCGACCACCAGCACTCGAGGCTTCACGATGCCTAGAATGCACGGTTCTCGCTGCTCGTGCGCGCGCTCTCAGCGGTCTCTCAGCATCTCAGGCCGATCTCAGGCAGGAATTGAGAGCGTCGTCGGCGGGGAACGAGCACACTGGTGCTCGCGGCACACAGGGAGACAGCGATGCAACCGAAGAAGAAGGCCATCACCGCGGCGATCACGGGCTCGGCACTCGGGGTCGCGGGACTGGCGTGGCTGGCGATGCCCGCCAGCGCGGGCGAGGCTCCGCAGCTTCCGTCGATCAGCGCGGAGGACCTCGTGTCGTCGGTGCTGAGCACGAAAACACCGGCGCTGGACGGCACGGTCAAGGTGGACAACAACCTGGGCCTGCCGACCGGGGCGCTGCCGGGGGGCACGAACCTGAACATCGACTCGGCGCACGTCTACAACGACGGCTCGGGCAACGGGAAGGTCGCCGTCGAACAGGGCGACTCCGACACGACGATCGTGCGCCAGGGCAACACGATCTGGACGTACGCGTCGAAGGACAACACGGCCACGAAGGTGACCGTCCCGGAGCACGTGGCCACGGACATGCCGCCGGAGGGCATCTCCAGCGACCCGGCCGCCGCGGCCACGCAGTTGCTCGCGAAGATCCGCGAGAGCAGCACGGTCAGCGTTGAGGGCACGGCGCAGGTCGCGGGCCGCTCCGCGTATGAACTCGTGCTGACGCCGAAGCCGACGGAGCGCACGCTGCTGCGTGAGGTGCGGGTGGCCGTCGACGCGGAGAAGCGGGTTCCGCTGCGGCTGGCCGTGATGACCTACGGCACGGCGGACCCGGCGCTGCAGATCGCCTTCAGCGACATCGAGTTCGTGCCGCAGCCCGCGAGCGAGTTCCAGTTCACGCCGCCGCAGGGAGCGAAGGTCACCGAACGGCAGGCGGAGCCGCACCAGCAGGTGCGGCAGCCGGACGATGTGACGGTCGTCGGCGACGGCTGGGACAGCGTGCTCGTCGGCAAGGCGATACCGGACACGCAGGCGCCGCAGGCCGAGGGCGGGCAGGGCGTCGACCCGAAGGCGCTGCTGGCGCAGTTCGGCAAGCGGGTCTCGGGGGCGTTCGGCTCGGGCTACGTGGTCACCACGAAGGTCGGCTCGGCATTGATCGCCGACGACGGCCGGTTCGCGGTCGGTGCGGTGCCGGAGCAGGTCCTGATCGACGCACTGGGGACGAAGTGACGACCTCTTTCGAGGTGGCGGTGGGCGCTTCTGGCGAGGCGCCCACCCGTCCCCGTGCGCTCGCGGCGCGGACCAGGGGGTTGCGCAAGGTGTACCGGGGCACCGTCGCGGTGGACCAGGTCGATCTGGAGGTACCGGAAGGCGCGGTGCTGGGGATGCTGGGGCCCAACGGCTCGGGCAAAACCACCACCATCCGGATGCTGCTCGGCCTGGTCCGCCCGACCGAGGGGGAAGTCGAACTGCTCGGGCACGCGATGCCCGAGGGCGCCGGTGCCGCGCTGCCGGACGTGGGCGCGCTCGTGGAGGGCCCGGGGTTCCACCCGTTCCTGTCCGGACGCGAGAACCTGCACCGGCTGGCGGCCGCGGAGCCCCACCTGGCCAACTCGGATATCCCGGTGGCGGTGGAGAACGCGCTCGAACGGGTCGGTCTTTCCGCCGCGGCGCACCGCCGCTACCGCGGGTACTCGCTGGGTATGAAGCAGCGACTCGGGCTGGCCGGGGCGCTGCTGGTGCCGCGCCGGATGGTCATCCTCGACGAGCCGACCAACGGGCTCGACCCGGCAGGCACCAGGGAGATCCGCAGGATCATCGGCGAGTTGCACGACGAGGGCGTCACCGTGCTGGTTTCGTCGCACCTGCTCGCCGAGGTGGAGGCGACGTGCACCCACGTCGCGGTGCTGCACGACGGCACGGTCGTCGCGCAGGGCGAACTGGACGAGCTGCTGGAGTCCGGCAGTCCCGGGCTGCTGGTGTCCACACCGGACGGTGACCGGGCACTGGAGGCATTGCGGGAGGAGCGCATCCCCGCCCGGCTGACACCGGACGGCGTGCGCGCGGACATCACCACGGCCACCGCACCGCAGGTCGTGGCCGCGCTCGTGCGCGGCGATGTCGCGGTACACGAGGTGAAGCGGGAGCGCACGGGCCTGGAGGACCTGTTCGCCCGGCTGACCCAGGACGACACCGAGCCGGCCGGTCTGTCCGAAGTGGACGAGGTGAGGGCATGACGACACTGACCGCACAAGCGGTGCCCGCCGCGCGGCGTGCCGTCCCGCTGACCCGGCTCTACCGCGCCGAACTGCGCTGGATCTTCCGCCGTCCCCGTACGCTCGTCGTGCTCGGACTGCTCGCGCTGATCCCGGCGATCATCGCGATCGCGCTGGCGCTGGGCGGATCGCCGCGCGGGGGCCCGGAAACCCAGGGCCTGCTGACCGCTGCGGCCGGCAACGCGCTGGTGTTGCCGATCGCCGCGCTGGCCGCCGGGCTCGCGCTGTTGATGCCGCTGACCACCGCGATGTCGGCAGGTGACGCGTTCGCGGGCGAACTCGCGCACGGCACGCTGCGGGGCTGGCTGCTCGCGCCGGTGAACCGGGGACGACTGCTGGTCGTCAAGGCGCTCGGGGTCGCGACGTTCGCGCTGGCGGCCGTGGTGCTGATGTCGCTGGTCGGGCTGGTCGCCGGCTTGATCATGAACGGCACCGGAGGCCTGTTCACGCTGAGCGGCACAACTCTGTCGTTCGGCGCCGCCCTCGGCAAGATCGCGGTGGCCGCGGGCTGGGTCACACTGCAGTTGTGGGCGGTCGGCGCGGTCGCGCTGGCGATCTCGGCCTGCACCGAGCACCCGATGCTGGTGGTGGTGTCGGTGCTGGCGGGCATCATCGTGTCGACGGTGCTGCTGCAACTGTCGGCGGTGGACTGGCTGCATCCGTACCTGCTGCCCGCGTCGTGGGATTCGATCGCCGACGTCCTGCGCGATCCAATGCCCGGCGACGGGCTGACGCAGGGTGCGCTACGTGCCGGGTGTTACCTCGTGATCGGCTTGTCACTGGCCTACGCCAGGATCACGACCCGGGACGGCTGATCAGCGCGATCCCCCTCGGGATCCAGTGCACCTTGCTCACGACCCCGCCCCGGACGCCGTCGGCGGCGACCCGCAGCGCGTCCGCGACGTCGAAGGCCAGCTGCTCACGCAGCTCCGCGTCCAAACCGGACAGTGGCTCGTCGAGCAGCAGACGGATCTTCAACGGGGTCTCGCGCCTGCGTCGCGCGATCGCGACGACCGGCCACGCGAAGAAGACGACGAGGAACCCGAGCGGCACCAGGGCAAGCAGGCCCAGGCCCGCGGGCTTTACCGGCCGAGCAACGAGCGCCATTGCCCGATCCACCGCTCCCGGCCGTTCTGCACCTGGTCGCCCTGCAGCCGCGCCGGGTCCGCCGGCACTGGCGCGGCCTCGGACCAGCCGCGCGGCAACGCGACGCCCTCCCGCGTGGGGTAGACCTACATATTGTCCGCGACAGTGGTCTGGAACTGCTGGGACAGCAGGAAATCGATGACCTTGTGCGCCTTCTCGGGTTGCCGGGTCCCGGTGAGCACGCCCGCGTACTCGACCTGCCGGTAGCACGTGTCGAGCAGCGCCTTCGTGCGCAGCCGGCCGTCGTCGCCGGTTTCCGCCGCGGGCGAGGAGCCGTAAGAAACCACGATCGGACGCGGGCCCTTGGCCGACGAGCCCGAGAAGTCCTGGCTGTAAGCCTCCTCCCAGCCGCTGACGGTTGTGACGCCGTTGTCCTTCAGGCGCGTCCAGTAGGACTGCCAGCCCTGCTCGCCGTAGGTGGCGATCGTGCTGAGCAGGAACGCCAGCCAGGGCTCGACGTGGCGGGGTTCTCGACGACGAGCAGGTCTTTGTACAGGGGATCGGCGAGGTCCTCGTAGG
Source organism: Amycolatopsis sp. (assembly GCA_035547575.1). GTDB lineage: Bacteria > Actinomycetota > Actinomycetes > Mycobacteriales > Pseudonocardiaceae > Amycolatopsis_E. The sequence goes on from DASZUO010000001.1 coordinate 4,904, forward strand.
TGGTCGGCGCGGGGATGCCCTTGCCGGCGAACCAGGTGGTGTCGACGTTGACGCAGACGTCGCCGAGATCGACCGCGGAGAGCCGGTGCTCGGCGTCGGCCGCGTAGCGCTGCGGGCCGCGGTCGGCCTCGGGGCGCGTGTAGGAGTCGAAGACACCCTCGCCGAGCGCGCGCGACGCGAAGGTCGAGTCGACGCCGTAGGCCACGTCGCCGAGCGGGTCGGCCTTGGTGAGGACGAGCGAGTTGGTCAGCGCGCCGGCGTCGCCCTTCTTGATGACCGCGATCTTGATGCCGGTCTGCTGGTGGAAGGCGTCGAGCACCTGCTGTGGTGCGGCTAAGGAGTCGTGCGTGACGAGGGTGACCGTCGTTTCGTCGTCACCGGATCCGCCGACGAGTCTGCAGCCCGCGGGTCAGCGCCGCGACCAGGCCGAGCACGAGGCCCGTGCGTTTCATCGTCCCTCCTCGTTGGCCGGAAGGAGGGACAACGGCCTCCCTGCGCCGGCATGATCCGGATCAGGTGCGAACGGTCGCGGGCCAGGCCCGCCTCTCAGCCCGCGGATTCGCAGGGCTCCCGTGGCAACGTGCAGCGTACCCGTCTGCGTACCACCATGGAGCACATGGCAGACCTATTGAGCGAGCAGCAGATCTCGGATGCGCTGACGAAGCTGCCGCATTGGCAGCACAACGGCCCGGCGCTGCAGCGAACGGCCGAGCTGGCGAGCTTTCCGCAGGCCATTCAGGTGGTGAACCGCGTGGCGGAGATCGCCGAGAGCGTCGGCCATCACCCCGATATCGACATCCGCTGGCGCAAGCTGACGTTTCAGCTGAGCACCCATTCCGAGGGTGGAATCACGGAGAAGGACATCAGCCTCGCGGGGCAGATCGACGGGGTGATCGACACGTTGTGATCCCGACGCCGGGCCGGTGGCGCTCCGGCGGTCCTGGAAGCGGGCATCGCAGCAGGTTCGGGGCCATTTGTGCGGCGCCGACCCGCGCCGATTGTGATCTCCCCCGGCGGGGCAACTTCGGGCGTGCGCCCGAGCGTTGCTCCTGTCGGAGGGAGAACGACGATGTTGAAGATCATTGCCAGGATCGCCCCCGCGGTGGCGATCGTCCTGCTGCTCCTGGGCGGAACGGCTCAAGCGGCGGAGTTGCCGGTGCGGTCCGATGGAGGCAGCGCGAGTTCGGCGATCACAGGGAGCGCCGACAACGCGCCGGCCCCCGAGAATGCAACGCGTGGCGGGCGCTCGGCGACCAGCGGGAGCGCAGGCACTGCGGGCTCCACGGACGCCGCGCCCGGTCCCCGAGCCGGCGAGACGAAGGCGATCGTCGTCGGGACGCTGGGCTTCGTACTGATGGTGGGCACCGCAGGCGCGGTGCTGTGGTACACCGCCCGCAACCGGCACCTACCGGAGTGATTCTCCTCACATAGCGTGCTGTGGGGTAACACACTCCGAGATCAAGGCGCTGTCACGCGCGACAGCATTCGCACAAACTCCAGGAACAGCCATGCACAGCCCTGCCGCGAACTCCGCCGCCTCTGCCCTGTCGCCCACCCAGCGCGCCTGGGTGACCGCCATCGCCACGACGGTGACCTTGCTGGTCGTCATCGTCCTGGGCGCCCTGGCCTGATTCCCGCACGGACGGCCGGGCCCCCGCTTCGGCCGCTCCGTTCGCATTCCGATCAGGCGGAGGTTTCCGGTTTCACACGTTGAAGCGGAACAAATCGCGACCTGCGGGAACGCCACGGTTCCTGGCTTGACCTGGGCGTTCCTCCGTCGTGGGCGATGGTCGTTTGCCGTGGTCGATGGGTGTCCTGACGAATGATTGACGAACAGGGCGATGGGCTGCCTTCGGCCAAGCGCAACCCATCGCGCCACCGTCGAATGCTCAACCAGCCACCGCGTACCCCACGTACACAGCAGGTCGCTGACCAGACCATAGTAGGCAAAAGGAGGCTGCTGGCCCACCACGAATCGCGGCCAGTGTCACGAATTGGACCTCAAACTTGCGCAGACCGATAACGTGCGCCTGCCTGCTGCGACTCGATTGTATGAGGACTCGAGCCGCCCAAGCATTGCTAGCTGGCACGCTAGGTCTAGCTCTGACCGCTTGCGCGCAGCACGGCGCGCCGAGTCAGCAACCGGCCGTGCCCGCCCAATCAACAGTATCGGCTGCAACGTCGTCCAACTCGTCGGTGCACGCACCGCTGATTCTGCAGGCTGGACAGGCGTTCACTTCGACGGCAGGCGTGACCTACGCGGTGACATGGACGGCGCAGCCGGTGACCTCAGATCCCTACCACCGGTCGTACATCCCGGCGCAGCCCTGGCTGAAGGTGAACGTCCACGTGACTAACCAAGGCGCGCAGGTAGCGGAAGCACCGTCGGTGCGTGTTGCCTACAACGGCACTGATGCTCCGCGCAGTCAAGTCGCGCCGCCCAGTGGCGGGTACAACAGCCCGGCGGTGCTGCCCGGCCAGCAGGGCGATCTGTGGGAAGGCTACGAGGTGCCGCCACAAGGAGCGAGGATTCAGGTGGAGTTGGCGTTGTACGGGACAAACGGACAGATGACTGCGTACTGGACGAACTGAAATGACCAGATGGCACCCACCAAGCTCGCTTCCTGCAACACCGGCTTTATGGGGCGACGGTTGCCGTCCCTGGCGGTTGGGTGCCGATACCCGTTATGACCTGGCCTGTTCGCAATTGCCAACGGTGAGCGGTCGCCCTTGAACGGCGTCATTTGCCGTCGATTGGCGAGGGTAAAGCGTGGGAGATCGGCCCTGACTGGGCCTACCCGAGCCAAGTCACGCGCAACACGTCGACCCGGTCCTGGTCGTCCAGTACAAGGTACGTGATGAATCCGCGGTCGTCTGCGAAGTCGAGCTGCCGCATCCAGCCGTCCGGGTCGGCCTCGTTGTACGGCCGGCCGTTCCATGGGGTCAGCTCAAGGACGCCCATTGCGTCGGCAAGGAGGGGCAGCACCTCGGCGGGCAGGGCACGGATCTCCGCACGGACCTGCGGGTCCGTCACGATGCGATAGGCCAAGGATCAGACGCCCAGCTCAGTCCTGAACTGCTCCCACGTGACCGCACCCTCGGGCAGTTCCCCGGTCCTGCGCGTCCGCTCAGCCTGCTGCAACATCCGGCGATGGGCGGCGGGGTCGGCCTGCGTCATCCGCGCGATACGCCGCCAGTTGACCAGGGTCGACTGCAACGCTTCGAGGCTCAACGTCTCCGACGCTTCCCGAAGAGCCTGCTGGTACGCGGAGTCGAACGCTGGGACTTCCTCGGCCAGCAGGGCAGCACGGATATCCCTGGGCGACTCGAAGCGCTCGTGGTCGGGGTTCGACCCGTGGCTTGACGCGGCGGCAGTCATGGCCACACGATACCCCCAAGGCGGCACAAACCTTGGCGCTCGCGTTCGGGACGCACCGTAGTTGGTTTCGATCTTTGTCTCTAATCTCAACCGTGAATCGAAAGCCCCCGCCCTCCAAATGCCTCCACCTTCCGAACGGACAGGAACATTTGCTCGCATACCTCCGTAGATGTGGCCGCCTCTTCCCCTGAGACAGACCCTAGCGAGTGAATCCAATCGTTTCTGGCCTTACGTACGTCGGAAATCTTGTTGTAAACCTCTAGATCCAGATAATC
>DASZUO010000002.1:0-35071 GCA_035547575.1 Amycolatopsis sp.
CGCGACTGCCGCGTCGAGGCCGCCGAACTCCCGTTCCGCCGTCGCGACGGCTTCGGTCATGGCTTGCGGGTCACGCACGTCCGCGACAAGGTCCAGGACGCGCTCCGGCCACCGTTTCGCGACGGCGGCGAGATCCTCACGGGACGCCAGCGCGTAGCCGGCGCCAGGGATGTCCGCGCAGATGTCCACGGCCAGCACCCGCCAGCCGCTTCCGGCCAGCTGGTCCACGACGGCCGCGCCGATCCCCCGCCCCGCACCCGTCACCACCGCAACACGCGTCACAGTCCCACTCCTACCCGATGTCCCTCGATCACGGCGGCATGCGCGCGGCGCGGCGTCAGGCAGTCCCCGATGCGGTGCACCGGGAACGGCGCGTCCCGCAGCGCACGCCACAGCCCGTCCTCGGGGTCCTGGTGGGTCGCGCACACGACCCAGTCGCAGGCGACGGTGGTGGTCTCACCGGTGGTGTGGGTCAGGACGCGCAACACGATCCGTCCGTCCACTTCGGACGCGTCGAGGACGACCTCGTCGGTGTGCTGTGTGATGCCCTTGGCGTGGGCGCGCCGCTGGAAGTTCTCCATATCGAGCGTCGTGCCCAGATCCTGGCCGACGACCATCGCCGGGGTCGACATGCGGACCCGGCAGCCGCGCTCGGCGAGCAGCTCGGCCACCGAGGTGGCCTGGTGGAACCCGAGATCGTCGATCACCACCACGTCACCGGCAGGCGCGCACCGCCCTTCGAGCACGTCGCGGACGTCGGCCACCCGTGCGCACGCCCAGTGCGGCGCACGGGGTCGCGCGCCGGTCGCGAGGACGACCGCGTCCGGGCGCTCGGCCAGCAGCAGGTCCGCCGTCGCCTCGGCGCCGGTCTTGATGTCGACGCCGTAGCGGCGGCATTCGGCGAGCAGGGCGGTGACCATGTCGAGGAATTCTGCCCGTCCCGGCGCCCGCGCGGCGACGGCGACCTGCCCGCCCGTGTGGTCGTGCCGCTCGAACAACGTCACGTGGTGCCCCCGCTGCGCGGCGGCGGAAGCGGCCTGCAACCCGCCGGGCCCGCCGCCGGCGACGAGCACGCGTTTCGGCCGCGGTCCCGGCGACGGCAACGGCACGCTCTCCCGCCCGGCGCGGGGGTTCTCGACACAGCCGAGCCACCGGTTGAGCCCGACGCGGCCGACGCATTCCTGGTTGCAGGACAGGCAGCCGCGGATCTCTTCCCCGCGGCGCGCCTTCGCGGCGAAATCGGGGTCGGCGATCTGGCCGCGCACGACCCCGACGAGGTCGCAGTGCCCTTCCGCGAGCGCGCGCTCGGCGTCCGCCGGGTCCTTGATGCGGCCGACGCCGACCACCGGCAGCCGCACGGCGTCGCGGATGGCACGGGCGATGTGCAGTGCGTACCCGCGCGGGATCGCCATCGACGCCTCGACCAGGTACAGGCTCGACGTGGCCACACCGATGGCGGTGTTGACATAGTCGACCTTGCCCGTGGCCTCCACGAGTCCGGCGAGCGCGACCCCCTCGTCGAGGGTGATGCCGTCCTCGAGGTGCTCGTCGCCGCAGATCCGCACGCCGAGCGCGCGGCCGGGGCCGAGGGCCTCGCGCACGGAGTCGATGATCTGGACCAGCAGCCGCGCCCGGTTCTCCAGCATCCCGCCGTAACGGTCGGTGCGCTGGTTCGTGGCCGGAGACAGGAAACCGCGCACGATCGAGGACTGCGAGCACTGGATCTCGACCCCGTCGAACCCGCCCCGCGCGCAGTGCCCGGCGACGGTGGCGTACCCGTCGACGACCTCGGCGATCTCGCGCTCGCCGATTGCCTTGGGCACCTCGCGGAACAGGGGGTCCGGCGCGGGCGAGGGCGCCCAGACCGGCTCGCGGGTGTACATCGACGAGGACTGGCCGCCGTTGTGGTTGAGCTGCGCGAGGATCGGCGTGCCGTGCGCGTGCACGGCGTCGGTGATGCGCCGGTAGCCGGGCACGACCGCCGGGTCGAACCCGTGGATCAGCTTCTCGTAGGGCTGGTCGCCGGGGTGGACGGTGTGTTCCTCGGTGATGATGAGCCCCGCGCCACCGGCGGCGCGGGCCGCGTAGTACTCGGCGTGCTGTTCGGTGGGCAGCCCGTCGAGTGCCTGGTTGGTCAGGTGTGCGGAGAACACGATGCGGTTGGCCGATTCCAGCGGGCCGACACGCAGCGGCGAGAACAGCAGGCTCATGCGAAAGCGCTTTCCCGGCACAGCGCCAGCGCCGCGCGGCGGCCCTCCAGGATGGCCTCGTGCACGGTCCGCGGCGCCACCCGGTCCCCGGCCGTGATGCCGCCGCGCACGCTGTCGTCCGGCAACCGGTGTCCACAGTGGACCACGGCGCCGCACTCGATCTCGCGGCGCTCGCCGGTGTACACGTCCTCGATCACGACGTGCCCGTCGTGCACCTCGCGCAGGCGGGACCGTTTCGCCAGCCGCACCCCGGCCCGCTGGAGGCGGGCGTTGGTGTCGGCGAGGTCGCCGGTCAGCGAGAGCTGCTTGCCGATCACCAGGTCCTGGCTCACGATCGTGACCAGTTCCCGGTGCACGGCAAGCAGTTCCGCGACCTCGGCGCCCACGTGGTCACCCACCGGGTCGGCCACAACAACCGGCCCGGCGGGCAGTCTCGTTCCGGACAGCACGTCCACCACATCCACAACCGTGCCGGAGGCCACCCGGTAGTTCCGTGGCCCTGGCACCGATCCCGTGGCCACGATGTCCGCGCCGCTCGCCTCGGTGCCGGTCCGGATCCGCACCCCCAGGCGGCGCACCTCCCCCTCCAGCCAGTCGGCCAGCAGATGGAACCGGCCGGTGAGCGTCGCGATGACACGCAGCATCCCGCCGAGCCGCTCGGACCGCTCGACGAGTTCGACCCGGTGCCCCCGCGACGCCAGCACCCGCGCCGCCTCCAGCCCCGCCGGACCACCGCCCGCGATCAGCACATCCCGCGGCCGGTCCACACCTTGCGGGTCGGGATCCTCGGTCTCGTGCCCGCTGCGCGGCTCGGCGAGACAGGCGACGATCGGGTTGCGCACGTCGCGGACGAGGCATTTCTGGTTCGACAGCACGCATGGCCGCGGCGCCGTGCCCGAGCGCACCTTCGCGACCAGATCGGGGTCGGCGATCTGCGCACGCGTCATCTCGACGATGTCGGCGACACCGGTATCGAGCGCACGGTTCGCCTGGCCGGGGTCGACCACGCTGCCCTGCAGCACGATCGCCGTCCCGGCAGCCTCCCGGACCATCCGGCACAGGCCCGCGTTGAAGCCCGGTTCGGTATGCGGCCCGGGCCGGGTCGCCGACGGCCTCAGCCCCGACCCGCGCACCGGCACGATGTAGTCCACCAACCCGGCCACCTCACGGGCGATCGCGACACCCCGCTCGGGCGTGATGCCGGCCCACGGCGCCAGTTCGTCGCAGGACAGGCGCAGGCCGAGGATCCGGACCTGCCCGCGCACGGCACCGAGGACTTCGCGGAGCAGCCGCGTCCGGTCCTGCCCGTAGCCGTCGTCGCGGAGGTTCGTGAGCCCGGACAGGAACTGCCGCAGCAGCGAGTACTGCCCGGCGTCGATCTCGGCACCGTCCATTCCGGACTCGCGAGCGAGCGCGGCCGCATCGCGGAACCCGGCGACGACCTCCGCGATCTGCGCGGGTTCCAGTTCCACCGGCAGCTCACGGCTCGCGACGTCGGGCACCCGCGAGGGCGCCCACAGCGCGGACTGCGAGTACGCCGAGGAGCCTTGCGATCCGGCATGGCCGAGCCCGGCCAGCACGAGCGTGCCGTGCGGGCGGCAGGCGTCCGCGATGGAACGCCAGCCCGGCCCGCACAGCGCCGCCAGCGGGGCGCGTTCGTAGGGCCAGTCCGAGTCGTGCACGCTCGCCGTCTCGGTCACGACCAGGCCCGCGCCACCCGCCGCGCGACGCTCGTAATAGGCGACGTGCCGCTCGGACATCGCCCTGCCACGGGCCAGGTTCGTCTCGTGCGGCCCGAACAGCACCCGGCTCGGCGCACGCAGCCCCGCCACCTCGACGGGGCTGCCGAGCGAGGTCATCTCAACCCGGCGAGCGGGCTCGTGTCACAGGCGCGGTCGGGGCGGCCGCCACCCGCGGGCGGGCCGAAGCCGATCTCGACCGGGACCTTGCGGCTGCGCCGGGTGGTGCGGTGCGAATGGTCCACATCGGACCGTGGTGCCGCGCCGACGGTCTGCAACGCCAGCTCGCCGTGGCCCTTCACGCACTCCGGGTCCGGGCCGTCCAGCGGCAGGCCGGTGAAGAACTTCGCCGCCATGCACCCGCCCTGGCACGCGTCGTAGGCCGAGCACGACGTGCACGCGCCCCCGGTCTGCGGCCCGCGCAGCCTGGTGAACAGCTCCGAGGACGTCCAGACACCGTGGAACCCGCCCTCGTCGCGAACGTTGCCCGCGAGGAACTCCTCGTGGATCGCGAACGGGCAGGCGTAGACGTCGCCGACCGGGTCGATCAGGCACACCACCCGCCCGGCGCCACACAGGTTGAGGCCGGGCAGCGGATCCGAGCCGAGCGCGTTCAGGTGGAAGAACGAGTCACCGGTGAGCACCTTCTCGCCGTGCCCGACCAGCCAGTCGTACAGCTCCAGCTGCTGCTCGGCGGTGGGGTGCAGTTCGTCCCAGACGTCGGCGCCGCGGCCGGAGGGGCGCAGCCGCGTGATCCGCAACTGGGCGCCGTAGGTGTCGGCGATCTCGGCGAACTGGTCAAGCTGCCCCACGTTCTGCCTGGTCATCACGACGCTGAGTTTGAAGTCGCGGAACCCGGCGTCCCGCAGGTTGGTCATCGCCCGGATCGCCGTGTCGTACGAACCGGGCCCGCGGACGACGTCGTTGACCTCGGCGGTGGCGCCGTCGAGGGAGATCTGCACGTCCACGTAGTCGGTGGCGGCCAGCCAGCGCGCCCGTTCCGGCGTGAGCTTCACGCCGTTGGTGGAGAACTTGACCCCGACCTGGTGTGCGACGGCGTATTCGACCAGCTCCCAGAAGTCCGGGCGCACCGTCGGCTCGCCGCCGCCGATGTTCACGTAGAACACCTGCATGCGCTGCAGCTCGTCGATGACCGCCTTGCACTCCTGCGTGGTCAGCTCGCGCGGGTCACGGCGGCCCGACGACGACAGGCAATGCACGCAGGACAGGTTGCAGGCGTAGGTCAGTTCCCACGTCAGGCAGATGGGCGAGTTGAGCCCTTCCTTGAAATGCTCGACGAGCTTCATCGCGCGCCCTTCTTGGTGAGTTAGCGGCGTTCGATCGTGCCGGCGTCGGCGAGGCCGGCCAGCGCCTTGAGGTAGTTGTCCCGCTCCGCGTCGGACACGCCGGCCGCGTCGAGGGTGGTGTGCACGTCGGGCTGGTCCCCGAGCGTGCGGACCACCTCGACCAGCTTCTTCGTCTTCAGGAACGACAGCCTGCGGGTGCCGAAGTCATACGCGAGCGCGCCGAACGGCTCGGGCCGCAGCGCGATTCGCGGCGAGCACCGGTAGGCCTGGTCAGGCTCGAACATGACGGTCAGTAGACGCCGCACATGCCGTCGATCGAGACCTCCTCGACGAGAAGGTCCTCTTCGACCAGAGGCTCTTCGTGCGTCTCGGTGACCTGGGTGATCTCGGCCATGGGATGCTCCTCTCGTCTGGCCGCTCCACTGCGGCCGGTCCCACCGAGAATAATGGCACCCAGTGCCGAATGGAAGGGGCAATGACCGATCCGGTGACCTCACGCGCGGGACGCCGGCCGATCACGTCGCGGGCCGAGGTCGAGCACGCCGCGTTCGAGCTGTTCGGACGCCAGGGATTCGAGCGCACGACCGTCGACGACATCGCGCAAGCCGCGGGAATCGGGCGGCGCACGTTCTTCCGCTACTTCCCGTCCAAGAACGACATCGCGTGGGGCGACTTCGACGGTGAGCTGAGCCGGATGCGCCACCGGCTTGCCTCCTACCCGCGCGACATGCCGCTCGTGGACGTGATCCGCGAGGCGCTGGTCGACTTCAACCGGGTCGACCCGGGCGAGGCCCCGTGGCACCGGCGCCGGATGGAACTGATCCTGACCACGCCGGCGCTGCAGGCGCACTCGGCGCTGCGCTACGCCGACTGGCGCCAGGTGATCGCGGAGTTCGTGGCCGGACGGCTCGGGACCGAGCCGGATTCGCTCGCCCCGCAAGCGATTTCCTACGCCGTGCTGGGCGTCGCGCTGGCCGCCTACGAGCAGTGGCTCCGGGTGCCGGGAGCCGACCTCGCCGAACTCCTCGCCGCCGGGGTGCGGGAGCTGTCCGCCGCGGTGGGGTGATTCCGGCCGGCGCGGCCTACGATCTTGGCGTGCTGCTTCCCAGGGGCTCCGAAGCGATCAGCCCGACCGGCCACTACACCGGCTACGTCTGGGTCCGCAACGGCCTGGCGCCCAGGGCACTGGCCACCCCGGAGGGCCGGCTGCTCTACCGCGCCGCCGAGCCCGCGATGGCCGTCGGCGGATGCTCGGGCTGCCCACGTTCGAGGGCAAGCTCGTCGCCCGGCACCGGATGCTGGACACGCTGCTCGCGGCGGCGATCGAGCGCGGCGAGATCGGGCAGGTCATCGAGATCGCGGCGGGGCTGTCGGCCCGCGGCTGGCGGTTCCTTCGCCGCTACGGCGACGCGCTGACCTACGTCGAGGCCGACCTGCCAGGGATGGCCGCACGGAAGGAGAACCTGCTGCGCCGGCTGCAAGGCCCCGCACCGCGCGTGGTCACCGTGGACGCCCTGCGCGACGACGGCCCCGGCAGCCTCGCGGCCCTCGCCGCGACCCTCGACCCCGGCGTCGGCACCGCGATCGTCACCGAGGGCCTCCTCAACTACTTCGACCGGGCCGCCGTCGAAGGCATGTGGCGGCGATTCGCCTCGGTGCTGCTCGGCTTCCCGACCGGCGCCTACTTCGCGGACCTGGTGCTGCGCGACCACGGCGGATCGCTGGTGACGCGGCTGGGCGCCGGCCTGCTGTCGGCGGTGGTCCGGCGCCAGGTCCACGTGCACTTCTCGGCCGAGGACGCCGAATCCGTGCTGCGCGAATCCGGCTTCCCCGCGGCGGACCTGATCGCGGCGGGCACGGATGACCCGGCGGCTCCGGTGTTCCGGATTGTCGACGCGTGGACCTGACCCCGGTCAGACCTCGTCAAGGCGGTTCAGCAGCGTCGTGGGCCCGAGCAGCGACGCGCCCTCGGCGGACACGCGGTCACGTAGCGCCCGGTCCGCGGTGACGACCGCGACATGATCGCCGGGCCGGTCGGCCCGCAGGCCGCGCACCGCGTCGACGATCGCCGAGTCGCCGTCGCGCGGCGCGGACACCACCTTGACGTCCTCGATCGGCTCGACGTCGCGCGCCTGGCCCTCCACCACGAGCACCACGCGCGGCCACCACGACCAGTCGTCGCTCATGGCGAACTCCGCGCCGGGCACGCCCGCACGCACCAGCCTGGCCAGCCGGTCCCGCAGCCCCGCCGCGGCACGCGCCCGGTCCCGCCACCAGCCGTCCGGCCGCGAGCCCACCACGTTCGCCCCGTCGACCACGAGCACCAGCTCACGCCCCAACTGCTCGAGCAGCGACGGCCAGGCTTTCGCGAAGTCCTTGTGCAGCGGGAAGTGCTCGACCTCCTCGGGCCGCACCCAGCGCAGTTCCTCGCTCTCGGCGTTGACGACCAGGTCGGTCACCTCGTGCCGCACGGTCGCGAGCACCGTCGTATAGCTCCAGCCACCGTGATCGGCGACCGAGGACGCGACGGGGCGCACCGAGGCCGCCGGGATCGCGGTCTCCTCCTCGGCCTCACGGGTCGCGGCCTCCCACGGAGTCTCCGTCGAGCGCATGGCTCCACCGGGCAGCGCCCAGGTGCTGCCGTGATGCGTCCACCATGCCCGGCGCTGCAGCAGCACCCCCCGTTCCGGATCGGTGAGCAGCAGCCCCGCCGCCCCGAACAGGCCCCAGTGCCGGTGCCCACCAAGACACAGGACGAAGCCGTCACCGTCCTCGCGCTCGAAAGAAGTCAGCGGCACGACGTGCCTCCGTGGAGAGTGATGGTGGGTGAGGGGCAGGCCACAGTTCCAGCTTGGCACACGATCAGGCGAAAGTTGAGTGTTCAACGCCTCGTTGCTGCCTCGAGCGCCAGCGAGGCTGCCCCGACCATCGCCGCGTCGTCGCCGAGATGGGCGGTGCGGATCCGGGCCAGCGGGCGGTGCCCCGACCCCGTGATCGCCGCCGCGTAGTGCTCCCGCGCCTCATCGAGAAACAGCGGCGCCGACCCCGAAACCCCGCCCGCGATCACCACGATCTCCGGGTCGAACACGTCCGCGACCAGTGCGAGTCCCTCGCCGAGCCACTTCGCCAGCTCGGCGACCGCGCGCTGCGCGATCGGGTCCCCGTCACGCGCCGCACGCGCGACACGCCGACCCGTGATCGAACCAGGGTCGGCCGCCATGTCGCGCGCCAGCACGATCGCCCGGCCGGGGTGGCGCGCCATCAGCTCGATCGCGGTCGCCGCCAGCGCCGTGCCGCTGCAGTAGCGCTCCCAGCAGCCGTACTTGCCGCACGGGCAGGCCCGGCCACCCGGCACGACGGTCAGGTGCCCCAGTTCCGGCGCCACGCCGTGCGCGCCGCGGTAGATCTCGCCGCCGAGCAGCAGGCCCGCGCCGATCCCGGTGCCGATCGCGACGAGCGCCGCGACCTGCGCCCCGCGCGCGGCACCGAACCGGTGCTCGGCCAGCGCGGCGGCGTTCGCGTCGTGCTCCAGGGTCACCGGCAGCCCGGTCCGCTTGGCGATCCGGTCCGCGACGGGCGCGGCCCGCCACGCCAGGTGCGGCGCGAACATCACCGTGCGCCGGTCGTCCGCCACGAACCCCGCCACCGCGAGCCCCACCCCGCCCACGTCGTCGTGGCGGTTGCGCAGCTCGTCGATCACCCCGGAAATGGCGTCTTCCAAGGCGTTCTCGTCACTCGGGGTGCCCGCCCGCGCGGTGTCCAGAATGGACCCGTGCGAGTCCACCACCGCCGCGCGCACACTCGTACCACCGACATCGAGGCCGATCGCGTGCACTCACGGCTCCGTGTCTTGCGGGACACCGCGCCAGCGCACCGGGATGCGCTGCACGCGCCCGGAAGCGGGTTCGGGCTTGGGCCGGGGCTGGAAACCCGGCATGTGGAAACCCTCGTCGGGCTCCCACCGGTCGGCGAGCACGGCCCGCAGCAACGCCACGAGCTGGGCGAGCTGCTCGGCCAGCCGCGCCACCAGTTCGGGCCGCTCGCCACGCGCCAGCGCGACGATCGAGCACAGCGGGCACCAGCCGCAGTCGGAGGTCTCGCGCTCGTCCCCGTGCCCGGCGGCGACCACGCCGTCCAGCCACGGCGCCGCGCGTTCGAGCACCATGTCGACCAGCAGGCGGAGCTCCTCGACGAGGCTCGTCTCGGTGGTCATCACGGCCTCCCGTGCGTCAGGGACACCACAAGGCCGCCGGCGTCCGACTCCGCGCCGATGATGTGGCAGGGCCGCAGCGCCTCCGGCAACGCGACGAGCCTGCGGAACCCGTCGACGGTGATGGCCAGGTCGTCGTCGACGCGCGCCAGGTCCACCGTGGCGTCGCGCAGCAGCGGGATCGCCACCCGCAGCCGGAAACCATCGTCTACTTCGGACACCTCGAGCAGCGGGGTGAGACTGTTCCCCTTGCCGGACAAGGGATCGGACTCACCGTACAGCTCGGTCGCGATCTCCTGCAGCGCGGGCAGCCCGACCGGCTCGACGGCCCGGTGCTCGACGCGCGCGAAGTCCGCCAGACCCGAGTTCGCCAGTTCGGCGAGCACCGCGTCCTGTTGCCGTCGCCGCGTGCGCATCCATGCCGCCGCCGCGCCACGCCACACGCCGGGCGCCGGCATCAGCCGGTTCACCAGCACGCCGTCGACGCGGATTCCGCGCAGCGCCAGCGAACTCAGCGTCCGCCGCGCCTCGGCCACCACCACCCGTTCCGGAGTGAGCACCAGCCGCACCCCGGTCGTGTCCGGGTCGGTGAGCAGCGCCCGTAGCGACTCCAGGTGCGCCGCGAGCCGCTTGACCGACTCGGCGGTGCCCCGCGCGCCCGTGAACTTCAGCTGCCACATCCGGTCGAGGTACCCGGAAACAGCCTCCGGAAGCGCGAGCAACCGCAGTGTCTCGGCGGTCGGGCCACAGTCCACCACGACGGTGTGCCACCGCCCGGACTCGGCCAGCCGCTGCACCTCGGTGAGCGCCAGCAGTTCGTCCACACCGGGCAGCACGGTCAGTTCCTCGGCGTCGAGCGTGTCGAGGCCGGCTCCGGCGAGCGCGGACTTGAGCTTGCCCCGCAATTCCTGCCACACGTCGTCGACCAGGCCGCGCGAGTCGACCTGCGCGGCGTGCAGGCAGTGGTCCACTTCGGCGGGCTCGCCGCCCAGCTGCTGGGCGAACGCGTCGCCGAGCGAATGCGCGGGATCGGTGGAGACGACGAGGGTCTTGCGCCCGCGCGCCGCGAGCGCCGCCGCCGTCGCCGCGGCGAGGGTCGTCTTGCCGACGCCCCCCTTGCCGGTGAACAGCAGCAGGCGCTCCATCAGGTTCCCTCGACGCGGCGCTTGAGTTCCTTGAGCGCGGTGTCCATCACCATCTTCTCCGCCTTGCGCCGCAGCAGCCCGATCATCGGGAGCACCAGTTCGACGGAGAGGGTGTAGGTCACGCGGGTACGGTCGGCGCCGATCGCCTCGAGTGCGTAGCGGCCGTCCTGCGCCTTCTGCATCTGGCCCTTGACCAGGTGCCAGGTCACGCTGCGGCCGTCGGGCGCCCAGTCGTACTCGAGCGTGTAGACGTCCTTGATGGGGCCGGCGTCCAGAGTCAGCCGGACCTGCCTGGGGTTGCCCGCGTCGTCGGTGGCGAGCACCTCGGTCTGCCGGACCTGCTTGGCCCATTCGGGGTACGACGCGAAGTCCGCGATGACGGCCATGACCCGCTCGGGCGGCGCGTCGACCTCGATGGACTGCGTGGACTGGTCGGCCATGCCGGAGAGGTTACAGGTCCCGCGCCGCTCACCAGCGCAGCACGTACGGGCGTTCGGTGACCTTGAAGTGCCCGACGTTGCGGCACTCGGTGCGGCCGACCCGCAGCCGTGGCGAGAGCGGCTGGTGGACGTGCCCGAACAGCGCCCAGCGCGGCTGCTGCTCGGCGATCAGCGTGGACAGCGCGACCGCGCCCGGTTCGTGCCGCCGGGCGATCACGTCGTAGGTCAGTTCGGGGTAGGCGGGCGGCACGTGCGTGCACAGCACCTCGACGTCGGTGAGCTTGCCCGCCGCCCTGTCGAATTCCTCGCGGGTGCGCAGATATGGGCGCCAGACCGGGTTGGTGCGCCGGGGCGTGACGCCTTCGGGCAGCACGACGCCGCCGAGGAAGCCGAAGCGCAGCCCGCCGATCTCGACCACCTCGCCGTCCACGACCGTGACGCCCGCACCCGCGAACTCCGCCCACAGGTGTGGCGAGTCGACGTTGCCCGGCGTGGCGAAGGTGGGGGCCGTCATCGCCGCGAACAGTTCGGCGTACTGCTCGCGGATGGCCTCCTCGACCGCGGCGCCCGGGTCGTCGAGGCTCGCCCACAGGGAACGGGAGAACGCGATCGTCTCGTCGCGGGTGCCCTCGCGGCGCAGGCGCGCGAAGGTGGAGACCTTCTCGGACCCGAACAGCGCGCCGAGGATGCCCTTGTCGTGCTCGTGGTAGTCGACGAAGTCGAGCAGATCGCCCAGGACCACCAGCGCGTCGGCACCGTCACCGGCCCTCGCGAGCGCCTCGGTGTTGCCGTGCACGTCCGAGACGACATGTACTCGCATGATCCCAGCCTAGTGGGGTGGAACGCCCGGCTCCCGTCCGTCCTCCAGGATCGCCTTCAACCCGAGCGCGATCGTCTTGGCCGCGCGCGCCCGCCGGTCGTGCTCGCGCAGGAGGTCACGGGGCACTTTCGCCGGGGCGGTCAGCCTCGCCCGGAGGAAGTAGTGCAGCAGGGTGCCGTCGAGCACCGGCTCGAGCCACACCTCCATCGTCCCGACCAGCGCGCCCCGGACCGTCCACCGCAGACCCTCGTCGCCGCGGTCGGTGTAGACCGCCAGTTCCAGGTCGGGCCAGTACCGGCGCCAGGCCGCCGGGTCGGCGAAGGCTGCCGCGACCGTTCCCGGCGGCACCGCCAGGAAGGTCTCGTCGACGATGTCGATCGCGGGTACGTCCCCGTTCACGGTGCTCACGGATGCCAGAATGACATGACGGACGTCGCGTGGCCGTAGAGTGGTACCGACGCTAAGTTAACTGGCCAGTAACTCTGAGGACGCGGAGGTTCCAGTGCGGGAATACAGCGCGCCGGCCGCCAAGCCGGTAGCCGACGACGAGAACCTCGGCGACGTCCTGTGGGCGAACGCCGAGCGGTTCCCGGATGCCATCAGCTTCCGGCGCCAGGCCGACGGCTCCTGGCTGGACGTGACCGCACGCGAGTTCGCGGCACAGGTGATCGCCGTGGCCAAGGGCCTGATCGAGGCCGGCATCACACGCGGCGACCGGATCGGGCTGATGTCCAAGACGAGGTACGAGTGGACACTGCTCGACTTCGCCATCTGGGCCGCGGGCGCGGCGACCGTGCCGATCTACGAGACCTCGTCGGCCGAGCAGGTCCACTGGATGCTGTCGGACTCCGGCGCCAAGGCCGTGTTCGTGGAGACCGACGAGCACCACGCCGAGGTCGACGCGGTGCGGGACCGGCTGGACGCGCTGGAGTTCGTGTGGCAGATCGAGGGCACGCACGCCAACCCGGCGGTCGAGGAACTGACCGCGCTGGGCGCCAAGGTCGGCGACGACACGGTGCGTGAGCGCAGCCGGTCCGTCGGCGCCGACGAGCTTGCCACGATCGTGTACACCTCGGGCACCACCGGCCGCCCCAAGGGCGTGGAACTGTCCCACCGGAACCTGGTGGCCGAGGTCCGCGCGGACATCGCCGCGTTCCCGCAGCTGATGGAGCAGGGCAACTCGCTGCTGCTGTTCCTGCCGCTGGCGCACGTGCTGGCCCGTGCGATCGCCCTCACCGCGATCGCCGCGCGCGTGACGCTGGGGCACACGCCCGACGTGAAGAACCTGATGGCCGACCTGGGCACCTTTCGGCCGACGTTCGTGGTGGCCGTGCCGCGCGTGTTCGAGAAGGTCTACAACACCGCGAAGCAGAAGGCGCACAGCGACGGCAAGGGCGCGATCTTCGACAGGGCGGAGGCGGTCGCGGTCGCCTACTCCGAGAGCAAGGACTCCGGCGGCGCCTCGCTTGCGGTGAAGGCGCAGCATTTCCTGTTCGACAAGCTGGTCTACGGCAAGCTGCGCGCCGCGCTCGGTGGCCGGTGCGTCGCGGCCGTGTCGGGCGGCGCTCCGCTGGGCGGGCGGCTCGCGCACTTCTTCCGTGGCATCGGGGTGCCGGTGTTCGAGGGGTACGGGCTCACCGAGACCTCGGCGGCGGCGAACGTCAACACCGAGTCGGCGTTCCGGGTCGGCACCGTCGGGCGGCCCGTCGCGGGCACGTCGGTGCGCATCGCCGACGACGGCGAGGTGCTGCTCAAAGGTGACGTGGTGTTCAAGGCCTACTTCAACAACGAGGCCGCCACGAAGGAGGCGCTCGAGGACGGCTGGTTCCACACCGGCGATCTCGGCGAGCTCGACGACGACGGTTTCCTGAAGATCACCGGGCGCAAGAAGGAGATCATCGTGACGGCGGGCGGCAAGAACGTCGCCCCGTCCGGGCTCGAGGACACGCTGCGCGCGAACCCGGTGATCAGCCAGGCGATGGTGGTCGGCGACCGGCGGCCGTTCATCGGTGCGCTGGTGACGATCGACGAAGAGTTCTTCCCGGCGTGGAAGTCCCGGCACGGCAAGCCCGCGGACGCGACGGTGGCCGACCTGGCCGACGACGCGGACCTGCGCGCGGCGGTGCAGGCGGCGGTCGACGAGGCGAACAAGCAGGTGTCCCACGCCGAGGCGATCAAGAAGTTCGTCATCCTGGGCGACGACTTCACCGAGGCGTCGGGCGAGATCACGCCGAGCATGAAGCTCAAGCGCAACGTGGTGACCAAGAACCACGCCGGCACCATCGAGAAGCTGTACCAGAAATAGGGCACGGTACGGCTGCTTATCGGCGGCGAGGTGACCGGGGATCGACCGTCACACGACCGTGATGTCGGCCAGCAGTGCCTCGACCCGCGCCCTGGCGCGTCCGGGAACGGTGGGTCCCGGCGCCACGTGGACGCGCCCGGCTTCGATCGCCTCGATCGCCGCTTCGGCCACTTCCCGGGGTGAGAGCGTCCCGTCCGGCAGCGGCGCACTGTCCTGCGCCTGCGGGCGGAGCATCCCGAGCGCGGCGGAGTTCAGCCCGAGCGGAGTGTCCACCCGGCCCGGGCAGAGCACGGTCGCACCCAGCGCGGGCGCGGCCTGCTTGAGTTCCACGTCGAGTGTCTCGGTGAGACCCACGACCGCGTGCATCACACCCGCGTACGGGGACAGGCCCGGCAGCGGCGCGAGGCCGCCCGCCGACGCCGTGTTGAGGATGTGGCCGGTCCCCTGCTCGATCAGCAACGGCGCGAAAACCTTGACTCCGTGGACGACCCCGAGCACCTTCACACCGATCATCCGCTCCCAGGTCGCCGCGTCCTGCTCCCACATGGGCACGGCGGGGCACACCACACCCGCGTTGTTGCAGACCAGATCCACGCGTCCGTAGGCGGCCATCGTCCGGTCAGCCAGGTCCCGGACCGACGCCTCGACGCCGACGTCGGCCACCACACCGGTCACGTCGGCGCCGGCCGCCCGCAACGAGGACTCGGCGTCGGCCACGGCGTTCTCCCGGATGTCCGAGACCACGACGCGCATCCCCCGCCCGGCCAGCGCCTCGGCGAGCCCGTAGCCGATGCCGCTCGCTCCCCCGGTGATCACCGCTACCTGTCCCGCTTCAACGCGCATCCCGACCATCCTTTCGCATCTTTGCGGGGTTCCGCAGCGACACTATGGCCCGGACGCACGTCACAAAGCCAGCAGACTCGCGATCTTCCACGCGCCGTCCACCTTGCGAGCCGTGACCTGCAGGCACGCCGGGGCCGAGGACTGGGCGTTCGTCGTCGTGTTCAGGGTCTGCTGATCCAGGCACACGAGCACTCGCGCCGTGTCGCCGTGCAGATCCTGCACGCCGGCGGAACCAATCGATGTGGTGCGGATCAGTTTCGCCTCGCTCGCCTGCTGTTTCGCCGCCGCGAAAGCCGTCTGGTACTGGCCGACGGCGGCGTCGACCAGCACGCCCGCTGCCGCGCGGTCGGTGCGATCGAGGTTGGCGTAGTCGTAGGAGAAGATCGCCTTCACGTCCGCACTCACCTGGTCGGTGACCTCCGCCGTGGCGGCCGGGTCGGCGAGTGCCGGGTGCGGCCGTGCCTGGAGGTCGGCGAACACCGCGAAGCCCGCGGCGAGCACGATCACCGCGGTGAGGGCCGACAGCACGGTCGCCTGCGTGCCGCGCTTCACGACGCCGCCTGCACGCCGGACACTTTCCATCCGCCGGGTGTGCGCGTCAGGTCCGCGGTGAGCCTGCTGCGACTCGGCGCCGACGGCCCGCCGTTCGTGGACAGTCGCACGTCCAGCACCGCGATCACCCGCGCCGCGTCCCCGTTCAGCGACACGACCGCGGCCTGGTCGAGGCTCGCGGTCGCGACCGTCCTGGTCGACGTGGCCCGGTCGAGTTGCTCCTGCCTGTCGCCGCTCAGATTCTTCCCCAGCTCTCCAGTGGTCACCTGGATCCACCGGTCCACGGCCGGCGCCGGGTCGTGGTAGTCGACGGTGTTGAGCGAGACCAGCGCTTGCCCTGCCGCCGCGAGAACCGTCTCCCGGTCGGCCGCGAGCCGGTTCGTGTCGTCGTGCGCGACACGCCACCACGTCCAGCCGAACCAGGCCGCCGCCAGCACCGTCACTACTGCCAGTGCGATCATCCCGCGCAGCAGCCGGCTCATCCCGGCAGCCCCAGCAACTGCGGGATACCCGGCACGGCCGAACCCGAGACGAGCCCCAGCAGACCGGGCAACTGATTCTGTTGCGGCGTGGGCGTCGGCTGCGGGGTTTGAGCCGGTTCCGCGGGTTTCCCGCCGTACGGCGCGTTCTGCGCACCTCGCACGTCCGTCGCGCTGCCCGGGGGTTCGGCGCAGTACGCCAGGGTGTTCGCCGGGGCGTCGCTGGTGTCGCTCGCCGGGCGCTGCTTCGTCGAGTCATATCCCTTGGTGCACGAATGCGGGTCGAAGAAGTTCAGCACCAGCCCCAGATGCCCCTCCCCGTTCGAGGTGACCGACCGCGTGAACGCCGAGATCACGGGGAACGCCACCAGTTCCTCCTCGATGGCGTCGGTGCGCACCGCGGTGACCTGGAACGTCGTCAGCAGGTTCGCCATCAGCACCCCGAGATCGCTGCCGGACACGGCCAGGATGTCGTCCACGTCCTCGGCAAGCCGCGGCGCCTGGTCGATCACGCGCCGCAGATCCGGGTCGGACGTCTTGAGCTGGTGTGCGATCGTGTTCAGCCCGTCCGCGATCGCGGTGATGTTCTGCGCCTGGCGTTCCTGCGTCGCGAGCACGGTGCGGCCGTCGGCGAGCAACCGCGTGGTCTGCGGCAGGTTCTCGGTGGCGGTGGAGGTGAGCGAGCCCGCGGTGTCCAGCAGCCGCTGCAGATCGGGCCCGCTGCCGGCGAACGCGGCGTCGGACTCGTCCACCACGGTGCGCAGCGAATCCGGGTTCACGCTCGACACCAGGTTGTCCAGATTGGACAGCATCGTGTCCGGCGACAGCGGGATGGCGGTCTTGTCCCGCCCGATGACCGACCCGCCGTGCAGGTAGGGCCCGTCCTCGTGACTGGGGCGCAGATCGACATATTGCTCACCCACCGCCGACCGGTCGGCGACGACCGCCCGCGTGTCCGCGGGAATCCGCGGCGAGCCGGAGTCGATGTCGAGGTCGGCCACCACCCCCTGCTCGTCGAGGTGCAGCCCGGAAACCCGGCCCACGGCGACGCCGCGGTAGGTGACCTCCGCGTTGACGAAGATCCCGCCCGAGTCCACGAGCTGCGCGTGCACGACGTACCCGCGCGGGCCGAACAGCCGGTCCAGGCCGGCGTATTTCGCGCCCGCGTACCCGACCGAGAGCACCGCCACGAGCCCGAACGCGAGCAGCTTCACCCAGTGCGTCCTGGTGAACATCAGCTTTCACCTCCCAGCAGGCCGCCGAGCAGCCCACCGAGCGGACCCGTGGCCCGCGGCGGCGTGGTCTGCGGCGGCAGGGGCAGCGGCGGCGCCTGGCTCGCCGGGGCGGGCGGTGGTCCCGCCATGGCGCGGGGACCCTGCGCGTTCGCGATGTTCTGGTAGATCTGGTCGAGGTCGAGATCCAGCCGCGCCCGCACGTTCGCGTAGTCGCCCTTCACCACATCACCCGCGACGTCGGGCAACGGATACGTGGGCAGAATCTTCAGCGCCGTCGGCAGGTTCGAGCCGGCCGCGGCGAGGTTGGTCAGCGTCGGGCGGAGTGCCTTCAGGTCCTCGATCAGCTGGTCCTTGCTCTTGTTCACCGTGTCCACGCCCACAGCGGAGAGCTGGTCCAGCGATTGGAGCATCCCGACAAGCTGGTCGCGCTGCTCGTTGACCACCTGCAGCCCAGGGGCGAGATTCTCCAGCGCGTCGGACAGGTTCGCGGTCTGCCCGGCGAGCGTGGTGGACAACCTGTTGAGCCCGTCGATCGCGCGGATGATCTCGCCCTTCTGACCGTCCAGCTCGGTCGCGAGGGTGTCCACACGGGACAACAGCGCGCGGATGCCGGCCTCGTTGCCGGTGAGCGTCTTGTCGAGTTCTCTGGTGATGTCGGCCAGCTGGTTGACCCCGCCGCCGTTGAGCAGCAAGGACAGCGCGCCCAGCACTTCCTCGACCTCGACGTTGCGGTTGGTCCGCGCCCGCGGGATCACGGCACCGTCGGCGAGCGTGCCGGTCGCGTCCTGCGGGGCGCGCAGCTCGACGTACTTCTCCCCCAGCAGGCTCGACTGCCGCAGGTCGGCGAACGCGTTGCCGGGCAGTTTCACATCGCCGTTGACGGTCATCGACACGATCGCGGACCGTGTGTCCGGCGCGAGGTCGATCGTGTCGACACGGCCGACCGCGACGTCGTCGACCTTCACGCTCGCCTGCGGCACCAGGTCGAGCACATCGGCGAACTGCGCCTTGACGTGGTAAGGGTGGTCGCCGACATCCGGCCCGCCGGGCAGCGGTGTGGTGTACAGCCCCGAAAATCCGGCCGTACCGCAACCCGCCACCAGCAGCGCGACGATCGCCAGTCCGAGGAGCCGTCTCACTGGCCCGCCTCCGGGATCGACACCAGCGGCAGCAGGGGCAGCGGCGGCAGCTTCCCAGCGGACATGTCGGCCATCAGCTGCGACACGGACGGCGTCTTCGCGACTCCGTCGACTACGGGTGCGAGGTCGGTGCACAGGGTGCTGACCACGTCCGGCAACTGAACCGGGGCCGACGCCTTCAGCACCCGGCACAGCGTGGTGACCAGCGGGTTCGTCAACTCGTTCGCGTTGTAGCGGATCGCGATACTGCCCGAGGCGGCGTCGTAGGAGTTGATGAAGTTCGTCATGCCCGTTGGAGCGACGTCGAGCACCTCCGCGAGCGCGGCCCGCTGGTCCACCAGCACCTTGCTGACGCTCGCCAGCTTGTCCACATTGGACGTCAGCAGATCGCGGTTGTCCTGCACGAACTGCTGCACGTCGCCGAGCGAGGTGCCCAGCGACGACAGCGCCGCGCCGACGTCGGACGAGTCGTCGGCCAGGAATCCGGCCACGTCGCCGAGCCGCGCGTAGAACTGGTTGAGCTGGTTGTCGCTGTCGGCCAGCGCGGTGGTGAACGACTGCAGGTTGCGTACCGTCGCGAACAGGTCGCCCTTGGAATCGTCGAGGGTGCGCGACAGGTTCGCCAGTTCCGTCACGGTGTCATTGAGGTTCTTGCCGTTGCCGTCGAGGTTTCTGGCTGCGGTGTCCAGCAGGTTCGACAGGGCGCCGTTCGCGTTCGCGCCGTTCGGGCCCAGGCTGGTGGACAGCTCGTCGAGGCTGCCGTAAAGATCGTCGAGTTCCAGCGGCGTCGCCGTGTGCTCCCGTGGGATCACGGTGCCGGAGGTCAGCACCGGGCCGCTGTCGTATGCGGGCGTCAGTTGCACGTAGCGGTCGGACACCAGCGACGGCGCCACCACGACAGCACCCGCGCCCGCCGGTATCGGCACGCCCGGGTCGACCCGCATGTCCACGCGCACCACAGGGCCCTGCGGCGTGACGTCGGTGACCTCGCCGACCTTGACGCCGAGCACGCGCACCGACGAGCCCGCGTACAGCCCGACGGTCCTGTCGAACAACGCCGACACCTTGGTGCCGCCGGGATCGCGGAAGGCCAGCCACAGCCCGGCGGTCAGCACGAGCGCGGCGACGCACGCGGTCGCGATCCAGCGGTAGAGTGTCCGCCCGGTCCGGGTATCGATGGTCACGGGTTGTGCACCCCCTGATCCGGAGCCGCGATCGGCGGCGAGCACGGCTCCGGATTGGCCGACAGACCGCCCGCCCGCACGACGGGCGGCAGCAGGCCGCAGATGTAGCCCTCGAACCAGCGGCCGTTGCCCGTGGCGTTGGCGCCGATCCGCGCGAACGGCGCCAGCAGCGCGAGGCTGCGGCCCAGGTTGTCCTGGTTGCGCTGCAGAATGCCGGTGACCGCGTCCAGCTTGTCCAGCGTGGGCCCGAGTTGCGCCCGGTTGTCGGCGACGAGCCCGGTCAGCTGCGTCGAAAGGTTCCGCGTGCCCTCCAGTAGCGCGCTGATGGCGTCGCGGCGCTGCTGCAGCTCGGACAGCAGCAGGTTCCCGTCGTCGATCATCTGCTGAAGCTGCGTGTCACGGTCCGACAGCGTCTTCGACACCTGGCTGGTGTTGCCGAGCAGGTCGGCCAGCTCCTGGTCGCGGGAGGAGACCGTCCGGGAAAGCGCCGTCAGCGCGGCCAGTGAGTCCTTCAGCGGCGCCGGCGTGTCCTGGAGCGCCGCCGACACGGTGTCGAAGCTTTGCGCAAGCTGCTGGGTGTTGATGTCGCCTAGCGTGTTCGACAGTTGCTGAAACGCGTCCTGCAGCTGGAACGGGGTCGTGGTGCGGTCGAGCGGGATCGGTGTGCCCGGCTTCAGGACGCCGGAGCCTTTCGGTTGCAGCGCAAGGTACTTCTCGCCGAGCAGGGTCTTGATCTCGATGCCTGCCGTGGTCTGGTCGCCCAGCCGGGTGTCCTTCACCCTGAACTTGACGAGCACCTTCTTTCCAGCCAGCGTCACCGAGCTGACCTGGCCGACCTTCACTCCGGCGACCTGCACCTCGTTGTCGGGGACGAGCCCGGCGGATTCGGCGAAGTAGGCCTGGTACGTGGTGCCGGTGCCGAGCAGTGGCAGGTCGTCGGAGAAGTAGGACACGAGCGTGACCAGCACGACGAGCACGAGGGTCACCGCGCCCACCGCGGCCTGGTTGCGTTCGCGCAGCGGTTTCACGACGGCTTGCACCTCTCCGGCGTCTCGGTAGCGGGGATGGGGAGTATCGGCAGCGTGATGTTCAGCGACGAGACGCCCACGGTGCCGGACAGGCCACAGAGGTAGTAGTTGTACCAGCCGCCGTAGCTCAGCGTCCGGGTGAACTTCTCCAGGTTCCCTGGCAGTTTCCGCAGCAGCTGGTCGAGCAGTTGCCCGGAGTCGGCCAGGTTGTCCGACAGGATCCCGAGCTGGGCGATGTCGTCCTTGACCGTCGGCCGCGCCTCCTGCAACAGCCCGGATGTGACGTCGGTCAGGCCGGCAAGCGCCGACACCGCGTCGCCGATGGGCTTGCGCTGCTGGGCGAGCCCGGTGACCAGCCGCTGGGTCTGGTCGATCAAAGTGGACAGTTGCGGCCCGTGGTCGTTCACCGTGGCCAGCACGGTGTTGAGGTTGTCGATGACCTGGCCGATGACCTTGTCCTTGTCCGCGATGGCGGAGGCGAGGGAGGCGGTGTGGGTGAGCAGGCTGTCGATCGTGCCGCCTTCTCCCTGGAAGACCTGGATGATCTCGTAGGACAGCTGGTTGATCTGCTGCGGATCCAGGGCCTGGAACAGCGGCTTGAACCCGTTGAACAGCACGGTCAGATTCAGCGCGGGCTGGGTGCGTTCCGGCGGGATGATGCCGCCGATGGGCAGCTGTTTCCCGTTGTCCACAGTGGTGTCGAGCGAGAGGTACCGTTGGCCGACCAGGTTCCGGTATTTGACGGTCGCCGTCACCGCGCCGGGCAGTCTGTAGGCCGAGGACACGGTGAAGTGCACGTCGGCGAGGTTGTCCTGCGCCACCTCGATCTTGCCGACCTGGCCGACCTTGACGCCCACGATCCGCACGTCGTCGCCCTCGTGCAGCCCGGACGCGTCGGTGAACCGCGCGGTGTAGCCGGAGGTTTCGCCGAAGTCGGTGTTCGCGATGGTGGCGCCGAGAATCGCCGTCAGCACCACGGTGACGGCGGCGAAGACGAGCGTTTTGATCAGCGGCGCGGCCAGCCCTCTCACTGCACGTCCACCTCCGTCCCGCGATAGAGCGGGCCGACGAGCAGGCTCGCCCAGTCCGGCACGTTCTCGGGCGTCGTGTCCATCGCCGGCGCGGCGAGCACGTCGATGAGGCTTTGCTCGGCGGAGGTGTTCGCGATGGATCCGGTCGAACCGGAGCCCCCGGCCGGCAGCGGCGGGTTCTCACCCGGCGGGACGGGAGGATGCGTCGAGCCGTCCTGGATCGGCCCGCCGGGCGGGTACTGGGGCCAGCGGCCGGGCGGGGCGACCTGCGGATAGCAGCGCGGGCCGCGCTTGTCGAGGTATTTCGGCTCGTCCTTGCCGGGCACGTACTTGGTGCGGTCGGCGATGAACCGGATCGTCACGTGGTTCATCTGGTCGGTGCCGTACCCGAAGGCCTCGTACGCGCGGGGCACGGACGCCGCGAACTGCTGGAGCATGCACGGATACTCGGGCGCGTACTTCGCCAGAACATCCAAAGTGGACTGTGATGTGGTGGTCAGCCGGATGATGTTGTTCTCGTTCACCGCGAGGAAATCGCCCAGATCCACCGACACCGTCGACACCGACGAGTACAGCCGTGCCAGCTGTTCGCGCTGCTCCACCAGCGTCCGGCTCGTCGTCGTCAGGTCCGACAACGCCTGCAAGAATGCCGGCGCCGCCTTCGTATAGGTGTCCGTGACGTTCGCGAAACTCGAGATGTCCGCCTTGATGTCGGGCAGCGACGGGCTCAACCCGGCCAGGTAGTCCGACACCTGCACCAGCGTGTGCCCCAGTTCCTGCCCTCGCCCGGACAATGCCGTCGACACCGCGCTCAACGTCGCCGACAGCTTCTCCGGTTGCACCGACTGCAACAGCGGCAGCACATCGTCGAGCACCTTCTCCAGTTCGATCGCCGCGCTGCTGCGGTCCTGCCCGATCACGTCCCCGGCCTCGATGTGGCGCGGCGACGGATCGTCCGGAATCTGCAGCGCCACATACCGCTCGCCGAACAACGTCTTCGGCAGCAACCGCGCCGACACGTTCGCCGGAATCCGCGCGACCTGGCCCGGATCCAGCGCGAGCTCCACCGCCGCGTGATCCCTCAGCGCCGACACCGAACGGACCTCGCCCACCACCACGCCGCGGATCTTCACGTCCGAGCCCCTGCCCAGCTGGTTGCCGACGTGATCGGTCTCCAGCCGCACCATCGCCACCGGCGTGAACTTCTTCTCGTACACCGAAATCGTGGTCCACACGAACACGGCGCACACCGCGAGGAAGACCAGGCCCAGGGCTTGGAACCCCAGCCGCCGGAGCAGGATCCGCCGGTTCATCCGGCGATCCGTACCGTCGTGGTCGCACCCCAGATCGCCAGGCTCAGGAAGAAGACGAGCACCGAGATCAGCACGATGGACGTGCGGACCGCGCGGCCGACCGCGACCCCGACACCGGCCGGCCCACCTTCGGCGGTGTAGCCGTAGTAGCAGTGCGAGAGGATCACCAGCGCGCTGAAGACGATCACCTTCAGGAACGACCAGATCACGTCCTGCGGCGGCAGGAACAGGGTGAAGTAGTGGTCGTAGACGCCCGCCGACTGCC
Organism: Amycolatopsis sp.; assembly: GCA_035547575.1. Taxonomy (GTDB): domain Bacteria; phylum Actinomycetota; class Actinomycetes; order Mycobacteriales; family Pseudonocardiaceae; genus Amycolatopsis_E. The sequence continues at coordinate 23,246 of DASZUO010000002.1, forward strand.
CGTACAGCCACACCGTGACCTGCCGGGACGCCAGATAGGACGACAGCAGTCCCACCGCGTAGAGCGGGATCACCGCCGCGATCCCCGCGAGCACGCGCGTCGTGACCAGGTAGGGGATGCTCGGCACGCCCATCACCTCGAGCGCGTCGATCTCCTCCGAAATCCGCATCGCACCGAGTTGCGCGGTGAACCCACAGCCGACGGTGGCCGACAGCGCGAGCCCGGCGGCCAGCGGCGCGACCTCGCGCGTGTTGAAGTAGGCGGAGATGAACCCGGTGAGCGCGGCCGTGCCGAGCTGGTTGAGCGCCGCATATCCCTGCAGGCCGACGATCAGGCCGGTGAACAGGGTCATCCCGATCATCACGCCGAGGGTGCCGCCGATCACCGCGAGCCCACCGCTGCCGAAGCACACCTCGGTCAGCAGCCGCAGGGTCTCCTTGAGATAGCGGCGAAGCGTGCGGGGCGCCCAGGCCAGTGCGCGGAGGTAGAAGAACAGCTGCGCGCCAAGGCCCTCGACGATCGCGCCAGGGCGCGCGATGTATTCCAGCGCTCTGTCGCCGGCGTCGACGGGTTGTGCGGTCATCACATCGCCTTCGGCGGCACGATCCGCAGGTAGATCGCGGTCAGCACCACGTTGATCAGGAACAGCAGCAGGAACGTGATCACGACGGCCTGGTTCACCGCGTCCCCAACGCCCTTCGGCCCGCTCGAGGGGTTCAGCCCGCGGTAGGCCGCCACCACACCGGCGACGAAGCCGTACAGCAGTGCCTTGATCTCGCCGATGTAGAGATCCGGCAGCTGGGCCAGGGCGTTGAAGCTCGCCAGGTACGCGCCAGGGGTGCCACCCTGCAGTACGACGTTGAAGAAGTAGCCGCCGAGCACGCCGACCACGCTGACCAGCCCGTTGAGCAGGATCGACACGACCATCGCGGCCAGCACACGCGGCACGACGAGGCGCTGGACCGGGTTGACGCCCAGCACCTCCATCGCGTCGATCTCCTCGCGGATCTTGCGGGCGCCGATGTCGGCACAGACGGCGCTGCCGCCGGCACCCGCCACCAGCAGCGCGGTGATCAGCGGCGCGGCCTGCTGCACGATCGCGAGCGCGCTGGCCGCGCCGGTGAAGGACTGGGCGCCGATCTGCTGCGTCAGCGAGCCCAGCTGCAGCGCGATCACCGCGCCGAACGGGATCGCGACGAGCGCGGTGGGCAGGATCGTGACGCTCGCGAAGAACCAGCACTGCTGTATCCACTCGCGGAACTGGAACGGCCGCCTCGGAACGGCCCGGAGCACTTCCCAGCCGAGGGTGGCCAGGCGTCCTACCTGGGCCAGCGCGGCGGTCCCGGGAATCGAGACCGTGCCACTGCGATCCCCCATCACACCTCCGCCGACCCGAGCTTCGTTGCCCTGAGTCTTACTCCCCAGGTAAACCCGCTTTTCGTTAGCGGCGTTCACCTGAGGCCACGGAGAGTTTTCCTGTGTCGTTCGTTACCAGTCCGACCACAGTCACGGCCATCCGGCTCGCGCAGCGACGGTTACGTGCTGCTCGCGGTCCGCCACCTTTGGCCGGAGCCCGGCTGTGCTGTTCGTTACCAGTCCGGCCACCGTCACGGCCATCCGGCTCGCGCAGCGACGGTTACGTGCTGCTCGCGGTCTGCCTACTTTGGCCGGGGCCCTAATCCGGCGCGTTGATCGCCCGCAGGCGCCGCGGTCCGGTGTCGGGGCGCGCCGGCGGCGGCCCCAGCACGATCCGCGCGTTCGCGACAAATGCCCCCTCGGGCGAGGCCATCACGGGGTCGAGTGTCAACCCCCGCACCTCCGGGTTGTCCTCGGCCAGCGCGGCGACCCGCAACACCATGTCCTGCACCGCCGCCAGGTCCGCGGGCTCGTCGCCGCGGTAGCCGGTCAGCAGCGGCGCGCTCTTCGGCTCGCGGATGAGCGTCGCGGCATCGACGTCGGTCAGCGGCACCGCCCGATAGGACCGGTCGCCGAGGAGCGTGCTCACCAGGCCGGACAGCCCGAACGACACGAGCGTGCCGAACGACGGGTCGTCCTGCAGCCCGATGAGGCACGAGATCCCCTTGGGCGCCATCCGCTGCACATACATCTCGTCCTCGTGGGACACCTCGCGCAGGTCGTGGTAACCCCGCCGCACGGCGTCCGCCGACCCGAGATCCAGCCGCACCCCGGCGAAGTCGGGCCGCCCGCGCAGCCGCTCGTCCACCGCCTTGACCGTCACCGGATAGCCCAGCTCGTCCGCGGCGGCGACCGCCTCGTCGGCGCTGCCTACCACGCGGAACGGCACCACGTCGATGCCGTAGCAGCCGAGCAGGCGCACCACGTCGGCGTCCTCCAGAACGATGTTGCGGTCCTCGGCGTCGGCGGCAAGCTCCCGAACGACTTGCTGTGCGGCCTCGGTGTGCACCCCGGCGGGGCGCGCGAGGCGCCCCTGCGGCCGCTGCCGCCATGCGGCGTACCGGATGACCCTCGTCAGCGCGTTGACCGCGCGCTCGGGGCTGGGAAACGACGGGATCGACCCGCGCCCCGGCGCACCGTCCGCCGACACGGCGAGCTCGGCGGGCACGCCTTCGGCCGCCAGGAACGTCGACACAATCGGTTTGCGCTGGTCCAGCTCCTGTGCGGCCTCCTTGAGGGCACGCGCGTACGCGGTGCCAGGGATCGCGACGGGCGGCACGAACACCACGACGAGCGCGTCCGTCTCGGTCGAGTTCAGCGCTTCGCGAACAGCCGACGCGAACTCCTCCGGCCCGGCCTGTGCGCCGACGTCGACCGGTTCGAAGGCCAGCTTGAGCCCCTGGGCGCGGGCGGTGTCGGCGGCGAGCAAGCCGATCGCGCTGGAGTTGCCGACGATGCCGACGCGCGGCCCGGCGGGCAGCGGCTGGTGCGCGAACACGAGCGCGGCGTCGAACAGCTGCGCCAGGGTTTCGACCCGCACCACGCCCGCCTGCTCGAACAGCGCCTGCACGCTGGCCTCGTCGACCTCGGTGGAGGTCGCGGCGAGTTGGGGGCGCACCGCATGCCGGCCCGATTTCACTGCCACGATCGGCTTTTTGCGACCCAGCCGGCGGGCGAGCCGCGCGAACTTGCGGGGGTTGCCGAAGGATTCGAGGTACAGCAGGACGAGGTCCGTGTCCGGATCGGTCTCCCAGTACTGCAGCATGTCGTTGCCGGAGACGTCGGCGCGGTTGCCGGCGGAGACGAAGGTCGACAGGCCGAGCCCGCGCGCCTCCGCGTCGGCCAGGATCGCCGTGCCGAGGGCGCCGGACTGGCAGAAGAACCCGGCTCGGCCGCGGGCGGGCAGGTGTGGCGCGAGGGTCGCGTTGAGCCGCACGGCGCGGTCGGTGTTGAGGACGCCGAGGGCGTTCGGGCCGACCACGCGCATGCCGTGCGCACGTGCCTCGCCGACCAGCCGCAACTCGGCGTGCAGGCCGTGCGGGCCGGCCTCACCGAATCCGGCGGTCACGATCAGCAGGGTCTTGACACCTTTGGCGAGGGCACCGTCGAGGACGGACTCGACCTGGTCGGCGGGCACCGCGACAACGGCGAGGTCGACCGGGTCCGGGATGTCGAGGACGGATTTGTAGGCGCGCACGCCGCGAACGGAGCGGTGTTCGGGGTTCACCGGGTAGACGGTGCCCGCGAAATCGGCGGCGAGCAGGTTCGAGAGGACGACGTAGCCGATCTTCGTCGGATCGGCGGAGGCGCCGATGACGGCGACGGACTGCGGGTGCAGCAGGTTGTGCACGCTGCGCGCCTCGGCGGCCTGCTCACGAGCCCGCGCGACGGCGAGGGATTCCTCGGTCGGGTCGATGTCGAACTCGAGGTGCAGCACGCCTTCCTCGAGGGCACGGCTGACCTGGTAGCCGGCGTCCCGGAACACCCGCACCATGGTGGCGTTCTCGGCCAGCACCTCGGCGACGAACCGGCGCAACCCGGACTCGGACGCCGCCGCGGCGAGGTGTTCGAGCAGAATCGAGCCAAGCCCACGCCCCTGATGCGCATCATCGACGACGAAGGCCACCTCGGCGGACGGCCCATCCGACAACCGCTCATAGCGCCCCACAGCGACGATGTCGTCACCGAGCAGAGCCACAAAAGCCACCCGATCGTGGTGGTCCACCACGGAAAACCGCTCGAGATCCCGCTTCGGAATGCGCGGATAGGCTCCGAAGTAGCGGAGATACCGGGTGCGCTCGGACAACTTCCCGTGGAAGGCGACCAGGGCGTCGGCGTCACTGGGCACGATCGGTCGCAAGTGGACCGTGCCCCCATCGGACAGCACCACATCGGCCTCCCACCTGCGCGGGTAGTCGAAGGGGTCGTGCCCGCCGTGATCGTTGCCGTCGCGGCCGCCCGGGTCGCTGCGACCGGCCCCGCCGCTACGGCTGGCCTCGTCGCTACCATCGGCCTTGCCGCCGTCGTCAGCCTTGCCGCTACGGCTGGCCTCGCCGCCGTGGTCGGCCTTGCCGCTACGGCTCGCCTCGCCGCCGCGATCGCCACCATCGCTACGGTCGGCCTCGCGGCCAAAGTCTCCCTCGCCGCGGCGGTCGGCCTCGCCGCCGCGGGCGCCCCCATCGCTGCGGCCGGCCTCGCCGCCAAAGTCGCCCTCGTCGCGGTAGTCCGCGCCGCTGACGTCGCCCTCGCGGCTGTCATCGCCGGTACTCATGCTCGTCAGTCTCCCGGATCTGCCGGAGTCACTTTGCCCACCATTCATGTTGCGCAAGGTCGACGGCCGGTGCCGTGACCGTGCCCTTGCGCCCGCCCGACAGTCACCCATCCGCTAGCGCCCGCCGCACCAGCGCTCGGAGCGCGGGCCGCAACCGGTCGGTGTCGGCAGCCGCCGGTCGGTTGCCAATCCGGCCCCACAACCGCGCCAGGTGCACGCGCACTGTGCTCCCTGGCCCCAGCACCGGCGGCACGCATGCCCATCAATCCCTCGGATCGTCAGGATCCAGGCCATACAGCGGGAAAACGGCCCGCCGCGTGTCGCGGATCGCCACGTCTACCGGGTCGTCGTCGCCGTCGCCCCATGGCTGGTAGGTCGTCTCGGCCCCCTCGGTCATCGCCAGAGGCAACTCGGCGCGCGGCGCGGCCTGGCGAACCATGTCGAGCCACCCGGACGGCACCTTCGTCTCGGGTTCGACGTCGCGGTCCAGCACCGTGGCGATCAGGTGCGTCCACGACCTCGGCACGACGCGGATGAGCTGGTATCCGCCGCCACCGACGGCAAGCCACTTGCCGCCCGCGAAGCGCTCGGCCATCGTGCGCAGCGCCGTGTAGATCGTCCGATGACCGTCCACTGTGAGCGAGAGGTCGGCGAGCGGGTCCTCCCGGTGCGAGTCGACTCCGCACTGAGTGACCAGCAACTGCGGCTGAAACTGGTCGAGCAGCGACGGCACCACCGCGTGGAACGCCCGCAGCCACCCCGGATCGGCCGTACGCGGCGGCAACGGGATGTTGACGGCCGCGCCCGTGGCGTCGCCCGCGCCCGATTCCGAGGAGTAGCCGGTCCCCGGCCAGAGCGTGAACGGATGCTGGTGCAGTGAGATGGTGAGGACCCGTGGGTCGTCGTAAAAGGCGGCCTGCACGCCGTCGCCGTGATGGACGTCGGTGTCGACGTAGGCGATGCGGTCGAAGCCGTGGTCGAGCAGCCACGAAATCGCGACCGCGCAGTCGTTGTACACGCAGAAACCGGACGCGTGGTCACGCATCGCGTGATGCAGGCCGCCGGCGATGTTCACCGCCCGTGTGGCCTCTCCGCCGGCAATTTTGCGCGCGGCGAGGAGGGTGGAACCCACGACCAGAGCGGTAGCGTTGTGCATATCGCTGAACACAGGGTTGTCGGCGGTGCCCAGCCCATGACCGACGTCCCAGCCCACCATCGGAGCCTGCTTGACCGCCTCCAGGTACTCCTCGGCATGGATGCGGAGCAATTCGTCGTCCGTCGCCGGTTCGGGGACGAGCACCGGCACGCCGTCGAGGACGCCAAGCTCGGTTGCGAGCCGGATCGTCAGCTGCAGCCGGACAGGATTGAACGGGTGGTCACCGCCGAGGTCGTAACCGAGCAGTGCGGGGTCCCAGACGACTGCGGGCGGTTGCATGACGCCTGATGGTAGTCGCGGTGAGCGGCGTTTTCCCGATCCGATCACCTGGGCTGACTGTCGGCGTCAACGACTACTATGGATGTCTGCGGATGAAGGGGATATCGTGAACGATCTCATCGACACCACAGAGATGTACTTGAAGACTATCTTCGAGCTCGAAGAGGAAGGTGTCGTACCGCTGCGTGCCCGCATCGCCGAGCGGTTGCAGCAGAGTGGGCCCACCGTGAGCCAGACCGTGGCCCGGATGGAGCGGGATGGTCTGGTGCGCGTCGCCGACGATCGGCACCTGCAGCTGACCGACCATGGACGTGAGCTGGCCACGGCTGTGATGCGCAAGCACCGCCTGGCCGAGCGGCTCCTGCTCGACATCATCGGGCTGGACTGGGAACAGGTGCACACCGAAGCCTGTCACTGGGAGCACGTGATGAGCGAGGCCGTGGAGCGCAAGCTCGTCCGGCTGCTCAACCGGCCCACCACCTCGCCGTACGGCAACCCCATCCCCGGCCTGGACAAGCTCGGCGACGGTGGCGAGCCCACGCCGCCCATCGAAGCCGGCCTTGTCCGCCTCGACGAGTTCGCCCGCGCGGGCGGCGGCAAGGTCGAGATCCGCCGGATCGCCGAGCACGTGCAACTGGACGAGAAGCTCATGGTCGACCTCAAGTCGGCCGGGGTGGTGCCCGGCAGCACGGTGAAGATCGGCCGCGCCAGCGGCAGCGGCACGGTGGATGTGACCGGCGAACTATCGAGCCTGCAGGTCCCCATGTCGGTGATGCACGCGGTCCTGGCCCAGGCCCGGTAAGCGCCCGCCACCGAGCAGCCTCGTGCGGACGGTTCAGACTGAACAGTCCGACAGTCCGCCGGCGCAGGCCGGTCAGCCCGGGAACTGAGCCCACGAGCGCATGCGTGGCTCCGGTCCTGGCCGGTCCGAGCGGGTCGCGTCACCCTGGCATCCGCAGCAGGGCAAACCCGGCCATGTCCCGCGCAGCATCGGAGCAGCCGTACATCCGGACTCGCAAGCTCCGACAGGCACTCAAAGCGCCCCTACACACCCCATTCGCATCAGGCACCTCGCCTGCATGCCGCCACTCCGACCTCCGGCGGCCGGCTCCCAACGACGACCCGCTCGCCACGGCTACGAGGAACGCCGTTCCCCGCCCAACATCACGCCGACGGGCGGCAAATGCCCGGCTGTGCGGGCCGCCCGGCCGGCTCTCCCGTTGCCCGCCGGCCCGGCCGTAGGGTAGGCGGACGAGTGCCGAACCGTCGGTGACCGGCCGTCGGAGAGGGTTCCGCCAGGCTTGACGGTGGCCGGCGGGCTGGACATTTGGGCGCAGCAGGGAGGGGCGAAGTTTTGAACGAGCACCAAGGCGGGGGCGCCGGTTTCAGAGCGCATGAGGCGGCCGCGAACGCCTTCCGGTCCGTACACGATCGTGCACCGACCGGCGTCTGGTCCGCACCCGGCCGGGTGAACCTGATCGGCGAGCACACCGACTACAACGACGGCTTCGTCCTCCCTTTCGCCCTTCCGCATCGCCTCGCGGCGGCCGCGTCACCACGCGACGACCAGCTGCTGACGGTGGCCACCCTCGGCTCTGACGGCAGGGTTCAGCGAACTGCGCCGGTCGAGATCCCCAGTCTGAGCCCAGGCGCTGTCGAAGGCTGGGCGGCGTACCCGGCCGGCGTCGCCTGGGTGCTCTCCGAACACGGCATCGCCCGGGGCGCCGACCTCGTGCTGGCCGGCGATGTGCCGTCCGGTGCCGGACTGTCCTCCTCTCACGCGCTCGAGTGCGCTGTTTCGCTGGCTCTCCTCGGCCTCGCCGGCCGGGAGCTGGACGCCCCCGGCACTCCGGACCGGCAGGAAATCGCCCGCTGGGTCCGGCGCGTCGAGAACGACTTCGTCGGCGCCCCGACAGGTCTGCTGGACCAGACCGCATCACTGTGCTGCACCGAGTCCCACGTGCTGTTCCTCGACGTCCGCTCCGGCGCGACGGAGCAGGTATCGTTCGACACCGCAGCCGTCGGCCTGCGGATTCTCGTGATAGACACCCGCACCAAGCACTCGCACAGCGAGTCCGGGTACGGCAACCGGCGCCGTGGCACCGAGCGAGCAGCCGACCTGCTCGGCGTCAAAGCCCTGCGGGACGTGCCGTTCACCGGACTCGCCACGGCACTCAGCCGGCTGCCCGATGACCTGGTGCCGCTGGTCCGGCACGTGGTCACCGAGAATCAGCGCGTGCTCGACGTCGTGGATCTGCTCCGCGGACAGCGCCTCGCCGACATCGCACCCCTCCTCGACGCCTCGCACGCCAGCATGCGGGACGACTACCGGATCTCCACCCCGGAACTGGATGTCGCCGTCGAGTCCGCCCGCGAGGGTGGCGCCCTCGGTGCCCGCATGACCGGCGGCGGCTTCGGCGGCTCGGCCATCGCCTTGGTCCCGGAGACAGCGCTCACCGAGGTCCGGGCAAGGGTCGCAGCGGCCTACGAGGAGCACGGCTGGCGGGCACCGCGGACCTTCATCGCGGTACCTTCCGCGGGTGCGCGCCGCGACATCTGACGCCCACCCCATCCGCGGGGCGTCATACGCGCTGCCAGGCCATGTCACGCAAGCTCGGCCGCCGGCCATCGCGACCGGTCCGAGACCGGCAGTCCGTTGGGACGTGCCCTCGGTCTGGCGCCGGTACAGTGCAGGACCATCCTGTACAGGGCTCATAGCTCGATGGACCACACTGGGCTCGACCACCTCCTAGATGTCCAATGAGAAAGGCTTCCCACACTCCATGGCTAGCGACCGTAAGGCCCTCAAACTGATCGTCACCGGCGGCGCCGGATATGTCGGCAGCGTCTGCGCGGCCCGGCTTCTGGAAGCCGGTCACGAGGTCGTCGTTGTCGATGACCTCTCCACCGGCCACGTCGACGCGGTGCCCGACGGCGTCCGGTTCGTCGAGGGCGATGCGGCCGACGCCACTGCCACGCTCCTTCACGAGGGCTTCGACGGTGTGCTGCATTTCGCCGCCAAGTCCCTCGTCGGTGAATCCATGCAGGACCCAGGAAAGTACTGGCGTGGCAACGTACTCACCTCCATTCGCCTGTTGGACGCCATGCGGGAGCACGGCACGCCTCGCCTGGTCTTCTCCTCGACCGCCGCGACCTACGGCGAGCCCGAAACGTCGCCGATTCCCGAAACCGCGCCGACACTGCCGACAAACACCTACGGCGCCTCGAAACTGGCCATCGACCATGCCATTACCAGCTACGCCCGTGCCCATGGTCTCGCCGCCGTAAGCCTGCGCTACTTCAACGTCGCCGGCGCCTACAGCCGCTTCGGCGAACGCCACACCGTGGAGACCCACCTCATTCCGATCGTGCTGCAGGTCGCGACCGGCCGACGCGAACAGGTCCAGATCTTCGGCGACGACTATCCGACCGACGACGGCACGGCGGTCCGCGACTACATCCACGTCGCCGATCTAGCCGATGCACACCTGCTCGCGCTCGAGCACGCCCGGGCAGGTGTGCACAGCATCTACAACCTCGGCAACGGCACCGGGTTCTCGGTCCGGCAGGTGATCGACGCGTGCCGCAAGGTCACCGGGCACCCGATCCCCGCAGCCGTGGCGCCACGGCGAGCAGGTGACCCGGCCATCCTGGTGGCCGCCAGCGACCGCGCGCGCGAAGAGCTGGGCTGGAAACCTGAGCGAAACGATCTCTACGGCATCGTGGCCGACGCTTGGCGGTTCACGCAGGAACGTGCCTGAGCACTCCGATCACCCGGTTCAGGGGCGCCCGACATCCAAGGCCCACAACGTGCTCGGAATGCGCCCGGTGCTTCACGCAAACCGTCGCCGCGGCTTAGGGATCGTTCTGACTGCTGGGCTCGAGGGTGAGCGACCGGGGGCGGTACAGATCCTGAACGCCCTCGTTGAGACGGTGAAGCCGCACGGGAGGCACTCCTCTTTCGAGGCAGGCGCGCAACAGCGTGGTCAAATAGTGGCCGGGGTTCGCCTCAAGGGCGTTGTCGAAGGCGACGAGCGCGAGCGGCCCGTCGCCATGCATGTAGGCCGAGTGGCCCAGCAACGCGGCAGGCTCAGCGCGTTCCGGAGCAGGGGTCAGCCGAACCAGTTCCAGCCACAGACGTTGCGCGTGCCTGCTCAGCGCCCGGCGCGGCGGTAGCGCGAGGAGAAGGCAGGAATCGCGGACCTGCGGATTGGACAACGCCATAGCCAAACGTACAACCTGGTCGTCGGTGAACGACAGCTCGCCGCGGCGAACCCGGTCGATCGCCGCACGCACGACGCGTGCGTACTCAGGAAACGTCTGCTCCGGAGGAAATTCCGGGCTGAGCGCATCGGCCGCCGCTCGCAACAACTGTGCTCGCCGATCCAGCGCGGCGGGTACATCGGGTTGTAGCTGCCGCGCCATCTCCTCCCTGCTCTCGAACGTCACGTGACCCTCGACGGCCCTGACCGCCGCGATGACCGTGCTCGACTCGTCCGGCAGCACACCCTCGCCGTCGGCGGCTGACGGCCAGTAGGTGTGCCAGCGTGCGCCGCCACGGATCTCGGGCACCCAGGCAGCGAACTCGGCCGTGCAACCGACGCTGCGAACGCAGGCTGCAAGCCGCTCGACAAGGTCACGATGCGGCGGACTTGCCCCGTTGGCTGGGTGATCGGGATGTCGGCCGACAACGACGAGCAACACCGTCCTTCCGGGACTCTGCGAGAGCGCTAGCGTCACCGTCTCGGCGACGTCCACTTCGGCTTCGGCGCCGGGCAAGTCCAGGCGCACCAGTACATCGATATCGTGTCCGGTCTCGCCGCCAAGGCCAATCAGCACAATCGCGTCGGCGGGCCGGAATCCGAGCAGACACGGAATGGCGGAGATCAGTTGTGCGGGCTCGCGGATTTCGACCTGGGTCCGGCCGTCCCGCCGTTTCGTCGTGGGGGTCATGGATCCACTGTGGCGCAGAGATGGGGTGCGTGCCGAAAAACTTTGAAAACTGTGGATAACTGACACCATTGTGGATAACTCCAGCTTTGACCCTGGTTCTGTCGGCGACTCGCGCTATCGTCGTGGGGTCGAGAACGCAACGCTCGAAAGGACAAGCCAATGAACCGGGACCCACTGCCACGCCGTGTCACACGCAGCTCGATCCGTCGGCATCAAACGGTGACCTCGCGCGGTCGGCGGCGCGGATCGATTCCTTCTGCAGCGTCGATCCTCGTATCGACACGAACACCTCGCGTTCCATCGCTCGTCCGTGCGAAACAGGCGGCGGTGGCTTCGCCCAATTCATCTCGATGGAGGAGCCGGATCACCGATCGGCTGTTCCCGGCGAGCCGTGGGTCACCCGATCGGTCACGACGATGTCCCGAGTCGTGCATACGTTCGGTAGCCGCCTGCCATCGCAACTCTTCGCGTTCACGACTGTGACACGCGCGGAGAATGGCCGCCGTCACCGCATTCGGAGCTGCCTACTGAACGATGTCGTCGACGTTTCTTTGGGATGCGGGTGCCGTTGGTCGCGTCGCCGGAGACGGCGGGCTTGCGGAGCTACGTTCGGAGGTAGCAGTGCGGCCGACGAATGGCTGCCGCGACGCAAGGCCTTAGAGCTTGTCTCATGTGGTGAGTTTTCGGAGTTTCTTGTAGCAGGTGATGGTGGCGCCGAGGGTGAGGAAGGCGAGGTAGTGGCTGGCTTTGC
>DASZUO010000003.1:0-3343 GCA_035547575.1 Amycolatopsis sp.
TCCCACGAGCAACTGGCTAATGCGTCTGTTCCGCGGCACCCAGGGCGTCTTGTGGATCCCATATGCGGACGTCCGCAGTATCGAATTCCACCCGGCGATCGTTGCCCGGATGGCCGTGATGGTGCCGGCTACGTCGTCCCAGCTCGGACAGATCCAGATCAAGACCAAAGACGGAAGAACCGCCAAGTTGAGTGGCACGACCGTCGACGGACTGTTCAGCTTCCTTCAGGGCCTTGGCGCGTCTGAGGCAGGTCCGACCGGCGTATAGGTGCCGTTTCCAAACGCACGATCCGGCGTTCTAGGACGTGTTTCGCAAGCGCCGTTGCAGCAATGCCGTGCGGCAAGGGCAAAACCGCTAGGTCGGCGGTGGATGTGGCAAGTACGGTGCGGCGGCGGCGCTGCGGCCTGCAGTGGCGGCTTACGAGAGACAGCCCAGCGGACAGCAAGGAGCGAACAATGCCAGGTGCTGAACTGCGAGGCGTCACGCTGGACTGTGCCGACCCGCGGACGCTGGCGGGCTTCTACAGCGCTCTGACCAGGATGCGCGAGGCCTTCAGTAGCGACGGGTTCGTCGCTCTGAGGGCCGGCTCCGGCTGTGACCTGGGATTCCAGCGGGTTGACGGATACCGAGCTCCACAATGGCCGGGCCAGGACTTGCCACAGCAGTTCCACCTGGATCTGCGCACTGACGACCTCGACGCCACGGAACAGTTAGCGCTGGACCTTGGAGCGGCGAAGCCGGACCATCAGCCCGGCGACGGACGCTGGCGGGTACTGCTCGATCCCGCTGGCCACCCGTTCTGCCTGACAAGCTGACATCGCCGGTGTGATGGGCATCCCCGTCAAACGAATCTCGGGATTCGGATTGCCTTCGGAGAAGAGCCGCACGCGGTCGCCGCTGCGGCGACCCGTATGACGATTGCTCCTTCGGGTCATGGAGCCCTTGAAGCGATGACCGATCGAGGTCGTCCGCGGTCTGTAGTAAGTGGCCCACCGCACCCCAAGTCCGGTCAGGCCGTACGGACGACTCGAACCTTCACGGCTCCGGCATCGGATGACTTGCCGGCTCCGCCTAGCTCGATCCGGAGCGTGCTGGCGTCGGGAGTGTCGAGCACCAGACGGTACGTGTGCGACGAGCCGTCGCAGCCCGAGCCGTTGTCGTGCGCCGGCACCCACTGCCGGCCCCAGCCGCGGATGGTGTCGCCGTCGAGGCGTAACGCGTTGCGCCGCGGCTGCCAGCCGTCGCCTGTCCTACGGCACATCGCATCCGCGGGCCCACTCCGCGACGACCATGTGCCCTTGGCCGTCACGCGGTATGTCGCGCCAGCAGCGGCAAGCCAGTGCGCGGTCACCGAGCCGGCGCTCGCAACGACCCGAAGGACCTTGGCCGCGCCGACGGCCGAAAGCTTCGGCAGCGGCGGCTCCATGACGCCCGCGACCTTTCCGGTCCAGAACGACGTCTTCTCGCGCGCGCCGGCCCAGTCGAAGGAAAAGTGGATGTGGTTCACGTGGCAGTCCGTGACCCCCGAGCACGAGTACGGCTCCCAGCGGTGACTCCAGGTCCCCCAGATCCGCTTGTCCCAGATGACGTACATCAGTCCGAGCCGGCGGAACATCGCGTCCTCATCACCGGCCGAGTCGGTGCCAAACAGCCAGCGCAGCAACGACTGCCCCGCCGCCCGTTGCGCCGGCACCCGGTGGTCCGCGCCCCAGTCGAAGGCGCGGCCGTCGTAGTGCTCGCTGGTCCCGCCGGCGCTGCAGGCGCGCATGTCACCGAGGGACGTCGTCGCCGGATAGGTCTTGAGCAGCAGCCGCTCGAACGCCTTCACGCCGGGCTCCACGCTGTGGCGGCAGATGAACTGCGGCTGGTACGGCGCAAAGTCCTCGATGCCGATCTCGAACGACGGCGTCTTCGGTGGGCTCGGCAGCTTCGGCAGGGCTGCCGCGACGGAAGGGATCGCGGCAGCCGCAACCGCTAGCACTACGGCAATGACGGTACGGCGCACCGAGACGGACTCGGCAGTGCCGAGGCCTTCGGTGTAGATCGAATCGTCAGGTCCACCCGATGAGCGGACACCAAGTCAGGACATGTCCGTCACCGCGTGCGCTACCTCGCGGACGGCTACCGCGGGCCGAGCAGCTTCTGCGGGTCGTAGACGACGACCGTGCCGGCCACCAGGTCATGCAGCGAACGGTGGTCCGTCCGGGACAGGAACAGCACGAAGGACACGATGCCGGTGATGATCGACAGGATTCCGTCGACGATCCGGCCGGGGATCTCACGCAGCGCCATGTACCAGAACCCGGGCACCTTGGCGTCGTCCGGCCGCCAGCACCGCATCCCGAGCACTTGAAGAGCCGGCGTCTGGCCACGCGACCAGATGACGAGCCCCCAGATCACGTAGCCGATCCCCAGCGTCACGACGGCGAGCGGAAACGCGAGAAACCAGGCGCCGATGCGACGCCCCGGGCTCGCGAGCTGCAGGCCCTGCGGCAGCACGACCTGGCTCGCCGGGTCGAAGTACGTGCCCGGCGGCAGCGGAGCACCACCGTACGGCGCGGGCACGCCGTACTCCTGTGGTGGCGGCGGCGCCATGGGCGGAGCAGGCGGTGGCATCTGCGGCGGTGGCGGTGGCACGTCGCCCGACGGCGGCCCGGGCTCGGTCATGCGGCATCTCCTCGCTCGTGGTCAGCCGCAGTCTGTCAAAAGCACAGCGCCGCGACCATGGTTCGGTCGCGGCGCTGTGAAAAAACCTCGGGTTAGGCCCCGGCGTTCTCCCGGTAGCGCGTGGTCGACACGACCGGGTCGGTGTCGATCTTCGGGATGACGTGCTTGCCGAGCAGCTCGATGGTGCGGATCGTGTCCTCGATCTTCGCCGGACCGATGCCGAACACGAGCTGGTCGATGCCGCTCTCTTCCCAACGCTTGCACTGCTTGAGGGCCATGTCCGGGTCACCCATCACGATCCCGCCGAACTCCGAGGCGAGCTCCGCAGTCTCGAGCGTCGGCTCGGGAAGCGTCTGCGGCCACGGCGGAACCCAGTCGGGAGCCGGGAAGGTGTCGTGGTAGCGGTACACGTTCGACACCAGGTAGTTCGGCTTGGAGTCGACGTAGGACTGGAACGCCGTCTCCTTGTCCTCGGCGACGTACGCCGCGATGCACGACATGATGTTGTCGTTCACGAACGCGCCGATCGGCTCAGCGTTGGCGATGCCGTCCTTGTAGGACTTGCGCAGCTTCTCGACCTTGTCCCAACGGTCGAGGGAGAACCCGAGGACACCGAGGCCCATGCGGCCGGCCATCTCGTACGACGGCGGGTTGCCTGCGGCGTACCACATCGGC
>DASZUO010000004.1:0-26045 GCA_035547575.1 Amycolatopsis sp.
CCTCCACACCGGACAAGGCGGGTGCGCCCGGCGAATCGTGCTCACCCGCCGGTGCGGATCAGATCGGCAGCTTGCGGAAGATCGGGCGCGGCACGTGCCGCAGGATCGACATGACCGGGCGGAACGCGGCGGGCGCCCACACCAGATCCTTGCCCTTGCGTGCCGCGTCCACGGCGATCTCGGCGACCTGCTCAGCCGTCTGCTCCAGCGGCGCTTTGCCCATGCCCTCGGTCATCTTGGTCTTCACCTGGCCGGGGCGCACGATCGTGACGGTCGCGCCGTGCGGCCGCAGCGCCTCGCCGAGGCCGAGGTAGAAGCCGTCGAAACCGGCCTTCGTTGAGCCGTAGACGAAGTTCGAGCGCCGCACGCGCTCACCGGCCACCGACGACAGCGCGATGACCGAACCGTGGCCCTGCCGCTTCAGCTTGTCCGCCAGCACGACGCCGACCGACACCGCCGCGGTGTAGTTGACCGTGGCGAGCTCGACGGCCTTGGCGTGGTCCTGCCAGACTTCCTCGGCGTCGCCGAGCAAACCGAACGCGATCACCGTCACGTCGATGTCGCCGGCGGCGAACGCCTGGTCCAGCACTGCCGGGTGTGACGCCGTGTCCTTCGCGTCGAAGTCCACTTCGGACACTTCGGCGCCGAGACCACGCAGCTTCTCCGCCGAGAGCTTGCGCCGCTCGGACGCGCGCGCCGCCAGCACCACCTTCATGGGGCGCTCGGCGAGGTACCGCTCGGCGATCGCGAGCGCGATGTCCGACGTGCCGCCGAGCAGCAGCAGCGACTGGGGGTTGCCTACCGCGTCGATCACAGCTCAAGCCTCCGGCTCATGTCTGAGGCGAAAACGCCTTCGGGGTCAACGGAATGGCGGACCTTGCGCCACTCGTCCAAGCGGGGGTACATCTTCGCGAACGTCTCCGCCGAGGTGCGCGAGTCCTTGGCGGTGTAGAGCCGGCCGCCGGCGGTGAGCACATCCTCGTCGAGCTGGTCGCAGAACCGGCCGAGACCACCCTTGATCGGGAAGTCGACGCTGAGCATCCAGCCGGGCGAGGGCCAGGACAGCGGCGCCGGGTTGCCCTCGCCCATCCGCTTGAACACGTTCAGGAACGAGTAGTGCCCCGACGTCGCGATCTTGCGGCACAACCGTTTGAGGTCGTCCTCGCGGCCGAACGGCACCGAGAACTGGTACTGCAGGAAACCCTTCGAGCCGTAGGCGCGGTTCCACTCGCTGAGCATGTCCAGCGGGTGGTAGAACTGCGTCAGGTTCTGGATCTTGCCGCGCGCGCCCTTCTTCGGCACGGTCAGCTGCCAGAGGTTGTTGACCAGGCCGAAGGTGAGCTTGTTGCCCAGCCCGTTCGGGAAGACGTCCGGCAGCGTCATCAGCTGCGGTGCGTCGAACTTCAGCGGATCCGCCGCCAGCTTCGGCGGCAGCTGGTCGAGCTTCGCGAGCGAGCCGCGGGAGAACGTGGCCCGGCCGAGGCGCGAGTCGGAGTTGATCAGGTCCGGCACCGACATCGAGTAGTCGTAGCGCAGGTCCGACCCGTTGGTGAACAGCTCCAGCGTCTCGTCGAGGCTCGACGTGCGGTCCGCGTCGACATAGAAGTACGCGCTCTCGGTCTGCTTCATGCGCACCCTGGCGCGCACGATGATCCCGGTAAGGCCGACGCCTGCGACCGTCGCCCAGAACAGCTCCGCCTCGGGGCCTTCCGGGGTCAGCGTCCGAACCTGCCCGTCCGCGGTGATCAGGTCCATCGACAGCACATGGTTGCCGAAGCTGCCCGCGCTGTGGTGGTTCTTGCCGTGGATGTCGTTGGCGATGGCGCCGCCGATGGTGACCTGACGGGTGCCCGGCAGGACCGGCACCCACAGGCCGTGCGGCAACGCCGCCTTCATCAGCTGGTCCAGGCTCACGCCCGCGTCGACGTCGACGACCGCGCTGTCCGGGTCGATCGAGTGGATCGTGTTCAGGGCGGTCATGTCGACGACCAGACCGCCGGCGTTCTGTGCCGGGTCGCCGTAGGAGCGGCCCAGCCCGCGCGCGATCACGCCGCGCTCACCCGCCCGCGTCACCGCCCGCGCGATGACCTCCGGATCGGGGGTGCTCAGTACGTCTGCCGTGGTGGGAGCTGTGCGGCCCCACCCCGTCAGTGTCCGCCGCTCGGTCCGCGGCTCGGGAGTCGCTGCGTTCACCCGGACCAGGGTAACGATCCCCGATCGGCGGCTTGCGCCGCGTCGCTTCTACACTTTCTCGGGTCCTGAGAAATCCCACGCCGGTGAGGTAGTGCAGTGGTGTCTACGGAACCGCAGGAATCGACCGAAACGCCGACGAAGGGCGCGCCCGGCCTGGTGGGCCAGCTGCTGCGCTTCGCGCTCATCGGCGGATTCTGTGCGCTGCTCGATCTCGGCACGTACACGCTGGAACGGCACCTGGGGATGGATCACGCGCCCTGGGACACCGTAGCCAGGGCGGTCAGTTTTATCGTCGGAACGACCACCGCGTATTTCCTTAACCGGAAATTCACCTTCTCGGCCGGACGCAAAGAAGGTGCCGGGCAGATCGGCGGTTTCGTGCTGCTCTACACCGTGACGTTCTTCGTCGCGGTCGGCATGAACGCGCTGATGCTCGCGGTACTGCCGGAAATGGCGTGGAAAGCCACGCTGGCCTGGGTGATCTCGCAGGGCACCGCAACCGCGATCAACTTCGTGATGCTGAAATGGGTCGTGTTCCGCGAGCCGGTAGCGTGACCTCGGCGACCAATACTCCTGGAGGACTGCGAGCCCATGCCTGGTAAAACCGCGACGGCCGGCAAGGAGGAGACCACGTTCTCCGAGCACATTCCCGAGGGCCGGCTGACCACGCAGCGTGGCCTATTCGCCGGGCCGTCGCCGGTCGTGTCGAAGGATCTCTACGCCGAGGTACGGTCCGGCGTCGTCATGCGCAAGCGCGGCAGCATCGCCCTCGACCAGGCCGCCCAGGTCTCCGGCAACACCTACTTCGGCCGGTTCCCGGCCAGCTACTGGCAGCGCTGGACCACCGCGCGCGAGGTGCGCGTCGAGTTGGTCGCCACCGGTTCCGGCCTGGTCGCCGTGCGCGCGTCGGATTTCGAGGGTGAGCCGCGCACCGTCGCCGCCCGCGAACTCGATGGCGTCAAGTCGGCCGAACTCGCCTTCGACCTCAAGCTCGACAAGTTCCTCGACGGCGGCGCGCTGTGGCTGGACCTGGAGACGGAGGCCGGGCAGCGGCTGACCGTCGAGCAGGTGCGCTGGACCGTCGAGGCCCCGGAGAGGATCCGGCCGACCGCGGTGACCATCTGCACGATGAACCGCGCCGACGACTGCCTCGCCAACCTGCGCGCGCTCGCCGACGACATCGCGTCACTGGACACCCTTGACGCGATCTACGTCGCCGACCAGGGCACCGACCGGGTCGATTCGCGCGACGGGTTCTCGCAGGTCACGACCGATCTCGGCGGCAAGCTGCACTACATCACCCAGCCCAACCTCGGCGGTGCCGGCGGCTTCACCCGCGGCCTGTACGAGGTGGCCGGCCACACCGGGACGGAGCACGCGAACGTCCTGTTCATGGACGACGACGTGCTGCTCGAGCCCGATCTGGTGATCCGGATGACGGCGTTCTCCAACCGCGCCGCGAACCCGATCATCGTGGGCGGGCAGATGCTGAACCTGCTGCACCCGCACCAGTTGCACGTCGGCGCCGAGCACGCGCGGCTGAACACGCTGGAGCCGGGTGTGCCGGTGGAGAACAGCCTGGCGACGGCGGATCTGCTGGGTGTCGACGAGGAGACCGGCAAACCGAACAGGCAGGAGCGCCGGATCGACGCGGGGTACAACGGCTGGTGGTCGTGCCTGATCCCGTACGAGGTGGTCAAGAAGACCGGCTACCCCATGCCGTTCTTCTTCCAGTGGGACGACGCGGAGTACAGCTACCGGGCCCGTGGGCACGGCTTCCCGACGGTCACGCTGCCCGGCGCGGGCGTGTGGCACGCGGACTTCCACTGGAAGGACTGGGACGAGTGGCACCGGTACTTCAACCTGCGTAACTCGATCATCACGGCCGCGCTGCACAGCGAGTTCAACCTGGTCGTGCTGTGCCGGGTGCTGATGGCCCAGCTGGTGCGGTACCTGCTCGGGATGCAGTACGGCCTCACTCACACCCTCATCAAGGCCGTGGAGGACTTCCTCGAAGGCCCGGACATCCTGCGCGACGGCGGGGTCGCCGCGATGCAGGAGATCCGTGAGATCCGAGCCCGCTACCCGGAGACGAAGCGCTACGACCCGACCGAGGTCCCCGGCATCGACTCGAACGACATCGGCATCATCAACGACGCCGGCCGGCCGGGCTTGCAGCGCCTGGTGCTGCTGCTGCGCGTGATCGACCGCCTCCGCGGCAAGACCCGGTTCGGCCTCGGCGCGATCCCCTCGGAAGAGGCCAGCTGGTGGCACGTGGCCCAGTTCGACACGGCGGTCGTGACGGACGCGAACCAGGAAGGCGTGCGCGTTCGCAAGTACGACCGCGCACGCATGCTGGACCTGGGCAAACGCGGCCTGCGGGTCATCAACCGGCTCCGCAAGGAAGGCAAGGCCGTCCAGGCGCAGTACCGGCGCGCGCTCCCGGAACTGACCAGCCGTGAGAACTGGAGGCGGCTCTACGAGCTGTAGGCCGGGAACCGCACGCCGTCGACGCGCGTCGAAGTCATGTTTCCGTGTGAAAGCCCGGTCGCGGTCTGTCGCTGACCAGTAGACTCCGCGACCGAGAGCCGACACGATGTGACGACGTTGGGGACAGTGATGGCGGGGTTCGAGGCGAACACGGGGCAGGCCGCGCCTGCCGTTGCGGGCGCGGGTGCCGGGGCGGTCGGAGCCGTCGGCTCCGTGGTCGGCGGGATGCTCAGCAAGCAGGCCGTCGACTCCGCCACGGCCGAGGTCCAGAAGCTCGTCGACTCCGCCAAGTCGGGCGGCTTCGCCATCAGCGACGAAGGCGCCGACGAGTACATCCGGGTGTTCCGCGATTTCGAACGCACGCTGACCGACCTGCAGCGCACGGTGACCGACGCGGGTCAAGCGCCGTCGTTGGGCACGAGCGACTACGCGAGCCAGGTGGCCACACACACCCAGTTGATCGCCAGTGGCGACGCGCAGTCGTATGAGACCGCGCTCGCCTCGCTGACGACGGTGGTCCAGCAAGCTCGGGCCGCGTTCGAACAGGCCAAGAAGAACTACGCGCAGATGGACGACGAGGCCGTACAGACGTTCAGCGGAACGCAGGTCTGATCGATGCTCACGACGATCCGCCGGGGCGGCCTCCTCACCGGTGCGCTCGCGGTTCTGGTGCTTGCCGGGTGTTCCACACCGGAGGCCGGCAATCCGACGGTGGCGACGGGCGCCAATTCCAGCTCGCCGACCGCCGCGCCCAGTAGTGCGCAAAGCGGCGGAAGCAACGAGCTGGCCTCTGTCGAGGCTTGCAGTCTGTTCACCGACCAGGAAGCGGCCAAATTCAAGATCGAGGGTCCGGGTAAGGCCGACAACGAGCCGGCATCCGGCGCGACCAGCACCTGTGGATGGACGGGCCGGTCCGCCAACGACAGTTCGACCAGTTTCGGTGTGCTCGTCCGCGCGACACAGGGGCTGGCCGACGTGAACAAAGCCAACGGCACGGCGACCGATGGCAACGTCAACGGCCGGCCGGCCGTGCAGTTCACGAGCAACGTCGGCGCGAAGTGCTTGATAGCCCTCGGCGTCACCGCCCAGTCGCGCGTCGACATTTCCTATGTGATCGGCGCCGGCCAGGACTCGACCGAGGCTTGCCAGAGTGCCAGTGACATCGCGAGCGTCGTCGAGCCGAGGCTGCCGAAGTACAGGGGGTAAACCATGACGAATCCGCATCCTTCGGGAACGCAGCCGGGCGCCGGACCCTACCTCTCGCCCGAGCAGGCTCTGCAGCGCGAACTGGTCTCGCAGGGGTATGACCCCAACAGCAAGCAGTTCTGGGACATCTTCTCGAACATGATCGCCCAGTCGAAGGCGCAGGACGCCGCCACGCAGAGCCGGACGCAGCAGGCCCAGCAGCTGAGCCAGGGCGTGGACATGCGCACCGGGCTGCCCGCATCGAACACCAACTACCAGGCCATCGACCATGCGGCCATGAAGCAGATGGTCCAGACGGTCGACCCGGCTCAGGTCACGGCTGTGTCCTCGTCGTGGACGGAGATCGCCAACGCGATGGCCACGTTCGGGCAGCAGTTGCAGCAGGCCGCGACCAAGTCTGGCGCCACCTGGAAGGGTGACGCCGCCGAGTCGGCCTACAACTTCGTCACCGAACTGGGCAAGTGGAGCGACGACAGCGGCAAGGCCGCGCAACTGGCGGCCGACCAGGTCTACAACCAGTCCTCGGCGGCGGAAACGGCGAAGAACAGCATGCCGGACCCGATTCCGTTCAGCTGGAGCGACGAGGTCAAGAGCTGGGCGTCGTCGAACCCGTTCAACATCGTCGAGAACGTCCAGGCGTCGGTCGAGAAGGCGCAACAGAGCCAGGACGCCCACGACCAGGCCGCCCAGGTCATGTCGACCTACGACCGCAACCTCTACACCGCGGCTTCCCAAGCGCCCGCGTTCAGCAACCCGCCCACGTTCGCCGGCCCGGCCGGAGCCTCGGTCGGCCAGGCCACGGGCAGCATCGAGGGCGTCGGTTCCGGCGTCGCCGGTGTTGGTGGCGGCACCGGGGGTGCGGGCGGCCACGCGGGCGCTTCCCTGGGTGCCGGCGGTGGTTCGGGCTCGATGAGCGGATCGCTCGCCGGTCTCGCCGGAGCGCCGTCCTCGTCGCTGGCCGCGGGGGCGAAGACCGGTGGTGCCTACAACAGCGGCACGCGGCCGCAGGGTTACCAGCAGTCGGGCAGCAGCTTCAACCCGGCCGCGTCCGGCGCCGGCGCCAACAACCTCAGCGCGATGGGCGGTATGCCGATGGGGCCGATGGGCGGCGGCTTCGGCCCCGGGGGCGGCGACGAGGCGTACTCCAGCAAGATCGGACGCGGCGGTGGTGGCTTCGGGCCGGGGGGAAGCGGGTCCGCGGTCGGCAGCGGCTCGGCGTCGGGCGGCGCGACCGGGGCAGGCTCGCAATCGGGTGCGCGGGCCGGCGGCGCCGGGGCGGCCGAGAGTGCGGCGAGCGGTGGCCGTGGGGCGGCGGGCTCGTCGGGTCGCCCGGGAACGGGCGGCATGGGCGGTCATGGCGGCAAGGGCCAGGGCGGCGAGGACGAGGAGCACCAGCGCCCCTCGTGGCTCATCGAGCCCGACCCGGATGACATCTTCGGCAGCAGCGAGCCGACGGCGCCCCCCGTCATCGGGGAGTGACGCTCTACCCACAGGCCGGCCTCAGCGCAGGCCGAACACCTTGCCCTTCTTCTGGAGGTCGTCGACATAGGCCACCGCCACGTGGGCGAAGTTCACGGTGACCTTGGCGTCCTCCTTGGTCAGGATCGTCTCCACCGAGCCGTGTTCCACGAGCAGGTGCAGTTTCTTCGCGACTTCGCCGGCATCCTCGTCGGGCAGGGCGAAGATCAGTGGTTCGCCGCCGGTGGCGAGATGAAGAACGAGCGCGGGCTTCATGTCAGGCATGAACCCAGGACAGCAGCCCCTGATCTTGCACGGCAAGCCGGTTCGCTCACGGCGGAGCAAACACCCGGAAGCGGCTATCTCCAGCCGCACGCGCGCCGTATCCGCTAGCGTGCCCGTCATGCCACATTCGTTCTCGCTGTCGTTGGCGGCGGTGGACATCCTGCTCGAACACCAGAACCTCGGCCACGCACCGCAACCGTTCGACGTGCCGCACCTGGGTACCACCTTCGAGCAGCGTGCCCAGATCCGCGACGCCGTCTTCCGCGACCTCGAGAACCGCGGCGTCATCAGTCGCGGCCGGCTGGATCCCGACGCCGAACTGGCGCTGCACACCCTCGTCACCGCGCCCGTCGCGATCATGGCCGTCGCGCAACTGGACGACCGCCAACTGTTCGCGCGCGCAGCCTCGGACGGGCAGTACGCCGTCCTCGCGCGGCAGGACCAGAACCTGATCGTCTTCGAGGACGTGCGGCCCACCGCGCTGGTCGCGAGCATCGTCGACCTGCTCCCGCTGACCCCCGCCGCCGCAGGCCAGTCCGTCACGATCGCCAAGCCGACACCCAGGAAGGCGCGCCGCAGGACCGACGAAGGCGGCTACGACCCGTTCCGTGGCGTCGCCAAACCCCGCACCACCGCGCCGGGTCAGCTCGGCATCGTCGAACGCATCTTCCAGAAGCCCAAAAAGCGCATCGGGCAGTTCACGATCTACCGCACCGGCCAGGACGGGAAGGCCCACCCGACCACCCCCACCGCATGGTTCGACACCGACGACGGCCGCTACTTCGTCACCTCACGCGATGCCGAGGACGGCCAGAGCTGGCTGACCTACGCGCCCGCCGACAACGCCCGCATCGCCCACCACCTGTTCGACCAGCTCCAAGGCCAGCTCACCTAAGCTACCGCCGGCGAACCTGAACGAGAGTGGGTGACGGGTGGCGGGCTGGCTGGCGGCCGTACCGGTGTTTCTCGTCGCTGTGGTCTGGCTGCTCGTGCCAGGCCTGCTGCTCGCGTACGGCATCGGCCTGCGGGGCGTCGCGGCCTGGGGAACGGCGCCGGCGGCGACGGTCGCCGTGGTCTCCGTCATCGCCGTGCTCGCCGGAAAGCTCGGCATCCGCTGGTCGGTACCGCTCGCGGCGGTGGCCTGTCTCGTCGTGGCCGGAGCCTTCGCGCTGGTCGCGTTCGGACTCCGACGCCGCCGTCCCGCGCCGGAAGCCGATCACCGCACCATCCTCTTGAGTGCCGTCGCCGGGCTCGCCCCAGCGGTTCTGCTCGGAGCCGTGGTCATCGCGCTCGGCCTGCGCAGGCCCGAGCAGCTGTCGCAGACGTTCGACGCGGTCTTCCACTACAACGCGATCGCCTACATCCTCGACAGCGGCAACGCCTCGTCACTCACCATGAACGGCCTCGGTGCACCGGACGTGGCGCAGAGCGTCTCGGGCGTGCTGGGCCTGTTCTACCCGGCCGCGTGGCACGACATCACGTCGCTGGTCGTGCTGACCACCGGCACCGGCATACCCGAGGCGACGAACATGATGGCCGCCGCGGTGTCGATCGTCGTCTGGCCGCTGTCCTGCCTCCTCCTGGCGCGGCAGATCTTCGGCCGCTCCCGTGCGGCGCTGGCCGTCACCGGGCTGGTGAGCATCGGGTTCAGCGCCTTTCCCTGGGGCTTCCTGGCGTTCGGGGTGCTCTGGCCGAACCTGCTCGCGCTCGCGGTCGCCCCGGCGGGGCTCGCCATGGTCATCTCGATCTGCCGCCTGGCACGGGACGACGCCGTCGGCCGCGCCCGCGCGTGGTTCCTGCTGGGCGTCGTCCTCGTCGCCGGCGGGTTCGCCGAGACCAATGTGGACTTCACGCTCGCGGTGCTTTCCGTTTTCCCGGTGGGAATCGCGCTGTGGCGGCGAGCGGCGAGACTGCCCGTCCGGCGCGCCCTCGCGGAAATCTCCGTCGCCGTCGTGGTTTTCGCGGGCGCCTGGTGGTTCGTCGCGACCACGCCTGTGCTCGCAAAGGTCCGGACCGCGCCGTGGCCCGCGTTCGAGAGCCCGGCCCAGGCGGTCGGCCAGGTCTTGCTCAACGCGACCACCGGACCCAACTTCACCAACGGATTCCCGGCGCTGTGGGTGCTGTCGCTGGTCGTGCTCGTGGGCGCCGCGCTGTCGCTGCGCCGGCCCGGACTGCGCTGGTTGGTCGGCGGTTACGCGATCTCCGGTGCGCTGTTCGTCATCGCCGCGGCCATCAACCGGCACGACACCCAGCTGTTGACGGGCTACTGGTACAACGACGCATACCGGCTGGGCGCGGCCATCCCGATCACCGCCGTGCCGCTCGCCGTCGCCGGCATCCGGTACCTCGCGCGGTGGTGGCCCGACACCCGCCCGGTGCTCAAGCTCGCCGCGACGATGATCGCGTTCGTGCTGCTCACCAAGGGCCTGTATGTGGGCGCGCACGCGGCCGCGTTGAAGTACCGCACCGTGGACACGCTGACCGGCGCCAACTCCGAAGGATGGCTGGTCGACGCGCGAACCGAGGCGTTCTTCGCCCGGATCAAGCCGCTGATCCCGCGGGACGCCGTCGTCGCGGGCAACCCGTGGGACGGCAGCACGCTGCTGTGGGCGCTCGCCGACCGGCGAACCCTGTTCCCACATCTGGGAACCGCCACGTCACCGGTGCAGTGGTATCTGGCCGATCACCTCGACCAGGCCGGCACCGACCCGCGGGTGTGCCGCGAGGCGCGGCACGCCGACGTGGACTACCTGCTGATCGGCGACAGCACGTTCTGGCCGGACGATCCCGAACGGCAGAAGTACCCCGGTTTCGCCGATCCCGCCGGGAAGCCGGGTTTCCAGCTACTCGCGCAGGACGGGCCGCTCGCGCTGTACCGGCTCGCGGCCTGCGATCAGTAGCGGAAGAACTGTTCCCGGCGGCCCTGGCGCACCAGTCGCAGCCAGTCCAGGAAAGCCTTCGGATCCCGTTTGACACCAACGAAATACAGGCCGAACCGGATGACCTCGAGTGCGCCGATCTTGCGCATTCCCGGCTGCGAGAGCAGGTAGCCGCGGTTGCGGTAGGTGTAGTAGCGCTTGACGGCGTTTTCCGGGTCCTGCGCGTGGAACCGGCCGCCGAGCATGGGCTTGAACTCGTCGGAGCCGTCCGGGTGCAGGTAGGACACCTTCAGCGACGTGCCGAAGGGCAGCCCGGACCGGACGAGCCGCCGGTGCACCTCCACTTCGTCGCCGCGGAAGAACAGCCGCAGGTCGGGCACGCCGACGACGTCCAATGTGGACGCGCGGAACAGTGCGCCGTTGAACAGCGACGCGATGCCCGGCAGGAAGTCCGTGCCGAGCTCGGACGACGAGCGCTTCCACGTGAGCCCCCGGCGCAGCGGGAACGCGAGTTTCGCCGGGGCCTCGATGTTGGTCACCATGGGGGAGACCTCGGCGAGACCGCGCTTGTCGGCCTCCTCGAGCAGCACCGCGAGCACGGTCTCGTCGGCGGGGCGGCCGTCGTCGTCGGCCAGCCACACCCAGTCCGCGCCCAGCGCCAGCGCGTGCAGCATGCCCAGTGCGAAACCGCCCGCGCCGCCGAGGTTGCGGTGCGACGGCAGGTAGGTGTGCGGCAGCGGATACGCCTCGACGACGTCGCGCGCCGGCTGGTCCGGCCCGTTGTCGACGACCACGAGGTGATCGACCGGCCGGCTCTGCGCCGCGATGACCTTCAGCGAGTCCGCGAGCAGGTCACGACGGTGCCGGGTGACCACCACGGCAACCACCGCGCCCCTGGCGAGCGGGGCCTGCTCCGGACTGCTCATGCTCATTCGCCGCCTAGCGGTTGGGGGCTGGAATGAACACCGACGGGAACCGCCCCGATGCCCAGCCGCTCGGCGGTCTCCGCGCTGATGTTCTCGTACGGGTCCTTGCCCTTGTACGCGGTGAGGACGTCGCGCAGCGAGCCCTGCATCCGCATCCGCCCCTCGTCCATCCAGATGGCCGTGGTGCAGAGCTCCAACAGTAGGTCGTCGGCGTGCGAGGCGAACACCAACATGCCGGAGCGTTTCACGAGATCCACGAGCCGGTCGCGCGCCTTGTTCAAAAACGCCGCGTCGACCGCGCCGATGCCCTCGTCGAGGATCAGGATCTCGGGGTCGATCGTGGTGACCACGCCGAGCGCGAGCCGCACCCGCATACCGGTGGAGTAGGTGCGCAGGGGCATCTGCAGGTAGTCACCCAGTTCGGTGAATTCCGCGATGTCGTCGACCCGCTTCTCCATCTGCTTGCGGGTCATGCCGAGGAACAGGCCCCGGATCATGATGTTCTCGAAGCCGGAGATCTCCGGGTCCATCCCGATGCCGAGGTCGAACACCGGCGCGACCTTGCCGACGACGCGCGCCGCGCCGCGGGTGGGCTCGTAGATGCCCGACAGCAGTCGCAGCAGCGTGGACTTGCCCGCGCCGTTGTGTCCGACCAGGCCGACCCGGTCGCCGTCGGAGAGCGAGAGCGAGACGTCCTGCAGCGCCTCGATGATCGGCACCTTGCTCTCGGTGCCGATCTTGCCGCCGACCTTCCCGAGCACCTTCTTCTTCAGCGAACGCGTCTTCGCGTCGAAGATGGGGAAGTCGACGTAGGCGTTGCGGACCTCAATGCTGACCATGTTCTCTTCTCACACCCAGTAGGAGACGCGGGCCCGGTAGTTGCGCATGGCGAGCAGCGCGAGCAGCCAGCCGACGACGGTGATCCCGATGACCACGAACCAGCTGCCGATGCTCACGGCCTGTCCGATCAGGGGCGCCCGCAGGATCTGCACGAAGTGGTAGAAGGGGTTCAGGTGCACGATCGGCACCACCCAGCTCGCCATGGCCGAACGGGCGCCGTGGCCGTAGAGCTGGTCGATCGGCCACACGATCGGGGTCATGTAGAACAGCAGCTGGATCAGCGAGTTGATGACCTGCGGGATGTCCCGGTACCGGGTCGAGATGATGCCCAGCAGCAGCGTCACCCACCAGGCGTTGAGCGCCAGCAGCAGGAACGCCGGGATCGCCGACAGCGAGTACCAGCCGAAGCCGGGGTGGCAGATCACGTCGGGCTCGCACACGCCGCTGGTCAGGCCGTACGGGTGGTCCAGGCTGCCGAAGAAGATCGCGCCGATGATGACGATGACGATCAGGTTGTGCGCGAACATCAGCGTCTGCCGCCAGACGGTACGCAGCGCGTACACGGTCAACGGCGCGCGGATCTGCTTGATCAGGCCCTCGTTGGCGATGAACGACTCCATGCCCTCGGACAGGCAGCCGCTGATGAAGCCCCAGACGATGAACCCGGTGGCGATGTAGGGCAGGAAGGTCTGGATGTGCAGCCCGAACAGCTGCGAGTAGAGCAGGCCCAGACCCAGCGAGATGACACCCTGGCTGATCGTGATCCAGAACGGCCCGATCACCGAACGGCGATAGCGCTGCTTGATGTCCTGCCAGCCCAGGTGGCTCCACAGCTCCCGCTGGTGGAAGCCGTCCTTGATGTCGGTGAACGCACGCGCCCACGATCGGCTGCTCGGCGGCGGCGCCGGCTCCGTAGCGTTCAACGCGGTTTCACCGGCCGTTGGGACCGTGCTGGTGGCATGCACCAGGCAAGGGTAGCGAGTGTGAAGGGTGTGAGGCCCGCTGGGCTTTGGTCTCAGTAAGTGCCCGAGCGCGGCAGGATATCTTTTCTCCTGTTCAGGCGGAACGAGCACGCGTTCCGCGAATTCAATGAATCGGGAGCTTGACGCCGTGGTCGACGAGCAGCACGAACCTGGCGAGAGAATGCTGGCGCAGCGGACCCATTTCGCGGCACGGTCGTTTCTCGCTCCGAACGAGATGTATGCGCAGGTCAAGCAGGGTGCCGCGACCCAGGATCGCGGCCGGCTCAGCGTCGAGCCCCATGCATTTGTCACCACCAACACCTATTTCGGCCGGTTTCCGGCCAGCTTCTGGCAGCGCTGCACCGAGGTCGCCGAGGTCGTCGTCGAGGCGACCATCAGCGGCTCGGGCCGGTTGCTGCTCACCGCGTCGGACAGTTACGGCGACGAACGGGTGGTCGACGGGCACACCGCCGCCGGGGCCCCGGCCGAGACCGTGCGGCTGACCGCGGCCATCGACCGGTTCGTCGACGGTGGCGCGCTGTGGCTCGACATCGAGACCCGCGACCAGCCACTGGTCGTCGAGCAGGTCCGCTGGACGGTCGTCGCGCCAAGGGCGCCACGGCCGGTGTCCATCGCGATCTGCACCCACAACCGCGCCGACTACTGCCTCGACACGCTCACCGAGCTCGCCGAGGACCCCGACGCGCTGGACGCCGTGGCCGCCGTGCACGTCACCGACCAGGGCAACGACGCCGTCGAGTCCCGCGACCGGTTCGCCCAGGTCAAACAGGCCATGGGCGAGAAGCTGCGGTACGTCCGCCAGCCCAACCTTGGCGGCGCGGGCGGCTTCACCCGTGGCATGTACGAGATCGTCAACGGCGAGCGCGGCGCCGAGTCGTACGTGCTGCTGATGGACGACGATGTCAAGCTCGAGTCCGACACCGTCGTGCGTCTCATGGCGCTGGCCAACTGCGCCTCGCAGCCGATCCTCGTCGGCGGGCAGAGCCTGCAGGAGCTGCACCCCGACAAGCTGTGGGTGGATGCCGAGGTCGCCGACCTGCCCAAGCTGAAGCCGGGGCTCGTCCCGACCGAGGAGTCCAAGTCCGGCCGGTCGATGGTCGAGTACAACCAGGACCTGCGCCGGGACGCGACGCACAACGCCTGGTGGTGCTGCCTCATCCCGGCCGAGGTCGTGGCGAAGATCGGCTATCCGCTCCCGGTGTTCTTCCAGTGGGACGACATCGAGTACGGCCTGCGCGCCCGGTCCGCCGGCTTCGTCACGGTCACCCTGCCCGGCGCCGGTGTCTGGCACCAGGACCTGCACTGGAAGGACTGGGACGACTGGTCCCGGTACTTCCACTACCGCAACAGCTTGATCGTCGCGGCGCTGCACGGCGCGTTCACGTCCTCGGGCACGACGAACCTGCTCGCGAAGGAGTTCGCGGAGACGCTGGCCTCGATGCAGTACGGGCTCGCCGCGACGATGATCAAGGCGGTCGAGGACTTCCTGCGGGGTCCGGAGGTGCTGGAGGACGGCGGCGCCGAGAGCGTGCCGATGGTGCGCAAGCTGCGTGCCGAGTACCCGGAGACGGAGACGCTGCGGCCGGCGGCGGTGGGCGTCCCGGCCGGCGAGATGCCGATCGTGGTGCCCGCGCCGGAGCCGTCGATGCCCACGGTTGTCCTGGTGAAACGGCTGATCGACCAGTTGCGCAACGCCCAGGAGGGTGGCGCGGCGATCCGGTCGGACAGCCGGTACTGGTGGCACGTGTCGCGGTTCCGCACCGCGGTCGTCACGGACTCGGCGCAGACCGGCATGCGGGTGCGCAAGTTCGACCGTGAGCTGATGATGCGTCTCGGCAAGAGCGGGGCGCGGACGTTCTGGCGGCTGCGCCGCGAGGGCGACGCCGCCGTCCGCCGCTGGAACGCCGCGCAGCCGCACCTGGTGAGCAAGCAGAACTGGGAGCGGCTGTTCGCAGTGGAGTCAACGAACGGCAGCTGACCCGCGGTGAGGGACCCCTCATGGCGCACAGGACCACGAGGGGTCCCTCACCGCAGTCGGGCCTAGAGGTACTGGCCGGTGCCGGTGATGCCGGGGCCGGGCTGCTGGTCACCGCGGCCCGAGGCGCCCGGCGGCAGGCCGCGGCGCATCTGCTCCAGTTGCACCCGCGCGGCCATCTGCTGGGCGAACAGCGCGGTCTGGATGCCGTGGAACAGCCCCTCGAGCCAGCCGACCAGCTGCGCCTGCGCGATCCGCAGTTCGGCGTCCGACGGCGTGTCGTCGTCGGTGAACGGGCGCACCAGGCGTTCCAGCTCGCTCTGCAGCTCCGGAGCGAGCGCCTGCTCCAATTCCTTGACAGAAGTCTGGTGGATCTCGCGCAGCCGGGTGCGGCTCGCGTCGTCCAGCGGCGCGGCGCGCACCTCCTCGAGCAGCTGCTTGATCATGGTGCCGATCCGCATCACCTTCGCCGGCTCTTCGACGAGGTCGCCGACCGACTCCTGCTGCTCCTCCTCACCAGGGGATACGGGCGCCGCGCCGACGGGGGAACCGTCCGGGCCGATGACCACCACGCGGTGCGGCTGTTCCTCGGACTGTGGGTTCAGGTTGTTCGGCTGGGTCATTGCTCCATCCTGGGCCGTCGTTGTCTCCTTTCGAGCCTAGCGTTCCGCCAGAGTTCGGGGTGTGTGGTGTCAAGACCCCGAACGCGCAGCGAAACTACCCCTCCGTACGGTGTCCCACATGGCATTCGACGTCGCTCGAATTCGGGGGTTGTTTCCCGCCCTGGGTGACGGCTGGATTCATTTCGACGGTCCCGCCGGAATGCTGGTGCCCGAACAGGTCGCGTCCGCCGTGTCCACCGCCATGCGCGCCCCGGTCTCCGGACCCGGTGGCGCGTTTCCGGCATCGCAGCGGGCGGAAAGCATCGTCACCGCGGCCCGCCGCGCGGTCGCCGATCTCGTCGGCACGGATCCGGCCGGGATCGTGCTGGGCCCCAGCGCGGCCGCGTTGCTGCGCCGCCTCGTCGATGCCATGTCCGAGCAGTGGCAACTGGCCGACGAGGTGGTGGTGTCGCGGCTCGACGAACAGCCGAACATCGCGCCGTGGCTGCGCGCCGCCAAACGCGTCGGCGCGATCGTGCGCTGGGGCGAGATCGACATCGAGACCTGCGAGCTGCCCGCCTGGCAGTACGAGAACCTCGTCGGCGCCCGCACCAAGGCCGTGGCGATCACCGCGGCGTCGGGGTCGGTCGGCACCCGGCCGGACGTGCCGACGGTCGTCGAGTTCGCCAAGCGGGTCGGTGCCACCGTGGTGGTGGACGCCAGTTACGCGGCGCCGTTCGTCCCGCTCGACCTGCCCGAACTGGGCGCCGACGTGATCGTCGTGTCCGCGCAGTCGTGGGGCGGCCCGGCCGTCGGCGCACTAGCGTTCCGTGACCCCGAGATGCTGGAACGGCTGCCGTCGTCGTCGCTGGAGCCAGGCGCCCGCGGTCCGGCCCGCCTCGAACTCGGCCCGCACGCGTACCCGCTGCTCGCCGGGCTGATCGCGTCCATCGACTACCTCGCGGGCCTCGACGACGCGGCCACCGGGTCCCGGCGCGAGCGGCTCGTCACGTCGCTCGGGTCGGCGAAGTCGTACCACGCGGGCCTGCTCGCGCAGCTCACCACGGAACTGCGCTCGCTGCCGCACGTGATGCTGATCGGCGACGCGATGCGCCGCATCCCGGCGATCGCGTTCGCGATCGCGGGCAAGAAGGCACCGGAGGTCGCCGAGTACCTCGCCTCGCAGGGCCTGTGCGCGTTCGCCGACGACGGCACCAGCGGGGTGTTCGAGGCGCTCGGCGTTGGCGAGGTCGGCGGCGCGGTGCGCATCGGCCTCGCCCACTACTCGAACGTCTTCGAGGTCAACCAGCTGCTCCGCGTGCTGGACGAGTTGCGCTAGACGGTCAGCAAGATCTTGCCGAACACGCCGCCCTCTTCCAGTGCGCGGTGCGCATCCGCGGCTTCGGACAGCGGCACCGCCTGACCGATCACGGGCTGCACGGTGCCCTGCTCGACCAGCGGCCACAGGCGTTCCCGCACGTCGGCGACGATCCGGCCCTTGTCGTCCACGGGACGAGCGCGCAACGTGGTGCCCGCGACGAACGCCCGCTTGGCCATCAGCTTGCCGATGTTCAGCTCGGCCTTGACGCCGCCCTGCATCCCGATGATCGTCAGCCGCCCGTCGGCTGCCAGCGCGTCGACGTTGCGGTCCAGGTACTTCGCGCCCATGTTGTCCAGGATGACGTCGGCGCCGCCGGTCTCCTTCTTGAGCTCGGCGACGAAGTCCTGCTCGCGGTAGTTGATCGCGATGTCCGCGCCGAGCTGACGGCAGCGCTCGAGCCGGTCCGCCGAACCCGCCGTGATGGCCACCGTGGCGCCCAGCGCCTTGCCGACCTGGATCGCGTGGGTGCCGATTCCGCCGGCGCCGCCGTGCACGAGCAGCACCTCGCCCTCGGCGAGGCCGGCGAGCATGACGACGTTCGACCACACCGTGCAGGCGACCTCAGGCAGCGCGCCCGCGGCGACCAGGCCGACCTCGCCGGGCACGGGCAGCAACTGCACGGCGGGCACGGCGACCTTCTCCGCGTAGCCGCCGCCCGCGAGCAGCGCGCAGACCTCGTCGCCGACCTGCCAGCCCTCGACGCCCTCGCCGAGTTCGGTGATCGTGCCGGAGCATTCGAGGCCCAGGATGTCGCTCGCCCCGGGCGGCGGTGGGTAGTTGCCCTGCCGTTGCAGCAGGTCGGCGCGATTGACCGCGCTGGCCGTGACGGAGATGAGCACCTCGCCCGGGCCGGGCTCGGGGTCGGGGACCTCGGTCCACTCGAGGTTCTCCGGGCCGCCCGCCTCGCGGATCTTGATCGCACGCATGGGCCCGACTTTAGGACCTACCCCAGATTCCGGGCGCCGAAGGTGTCGCAGCGAGCCGGATCGCCCGTCGTGAAGCCGGTGTTGAACCACTTCTCGCGTTGCGCCGACGTGCCGTGCGTGAACTGCGACGAGTCGACGTGGCCGTTGCCCAGGTTCTGCTGGATGTAGTCGTCGCCGATCCGGGAGGCGGTGTCCAGCGCGCGTTTCACGTCGTCCTGCGTGACGTCGGTGATCAGCGGTTTGCCGCTGTCGGACGGGGTGGTCGTGGCGTGGTTGCCCCACACGCCGGCGTAGCAGTCGGCCTGCAGTTCCAGGCGCACCGAGCCGGACGCCGGACCGGTGTCGTTGCCGACGCGGCGGGAGGTGCCGAGCAGGTCCTGCACGTGGTGGCCGTACTCGTGGGCGAGCACGTAGGCCTCCGCGAACGGGCCGCCGTCGGCGCCGAAGCGCTGCTGGAGCTCGTTGAAGAAGGAGAGGTCGATGTAGACCTCCGAGTCGGCGGGACAGTAGAACGGCCCGGTATCGGAGGTCGCGCTGCCGCAGCCGGTGCGGACGCCGCCGTTGAAGAAGTTCGTGGTGGCCTTGCGGTAGGTCTTGCCGGAGCGCGCGAACTGGTCGGTCCAGTAGTCCTGGATGGAGTTGATCGTCGCGACGACGGCGCAGTCGTGGTTGCGGTTCGCGTCGGCGCCGGTGCGGCATTCGGACGAGAGCGAGCC
The DNA here is from genome assembly GCA_035547575.1 of Amycolatopsis sp. Taxonomy (GTDB): domain Bacteria; phylum Actinomycetota; class Actinomycetes; order Mycobacteriales; family Pseudonocardiaceae; genus Amycolatopsis_E. The sequence goes on from DASZUO010000004.1 coordinate 18,861, forward strand.
GTTGCTGACCTGCTGGCCGGAGCCGAGCTGGGTCAGGCCCGCGCTGCCACTGGGGGAGCTGATGCCGCCGATCTGGCTCAGCACGAAGTAGATGACCAGGCCGACCACGCCGAGGCCGCCACCGCCGAGCAAGACCCGGCCGCCCACCCCGCCGCCCTCACCACGCAGATCGGAGACCTCGGACGCGTCGAGCCCCGCGTTGTCGTCGAACCTCATAGGTCCGGAAGAGTACTGAAGCACCGCACACAGCGACCCATGACGGAGGAGGGGCCGGGTGCGGACCGCCGCCACAACACGGAAAAAAAGAACCTGGGTGCGGCGATTGCAGGAGCCGCACCCAGGTTTACCGAGGTTGTCATTGTGTTCAGCGGTTGGCTGCCTCTCGGGCCGGCGATTCGCGCTGCTGGTGCGCACACGGAGAACGCACCGACGCAGGCGAGAATGTCGCCGTTGTGCGCGAGAGGTTCGAGCGCATCACGTTGACACCCGTGCTGCTCACAATCGCGGCCGGATCGGGTTCACCACATTCCAGCCGTGGGTCCACAGCGGGCAGTCAACCGCGAGGGATCATTCGTCACTGAACCACCTACCCTCTCCCGGTGGGCGGCACCGCCAGGTGCACCCGGGTAGTGCGCCCGTCACGCGACACCGCTTCCGCCGATGTCAACCAGGATGCGCCCTTTTCCGGACAGTCTCAACCATTCCGTTATCCCTCTTCCGGGGACAATCGCCGCCGGAGGCTAGGGTTCGTGCATGAACGACGTGCGCTGGCTGAGCGAGCCGGAAATGCTCGCCTGGCGCGCCTACATCGTGTCCACGATGAAGCTGCGGCAGCGCCTGCACCGGGAGCTGACAGAGGCGCGCGGCGTGTCGTTGATGGACTACGAGTTGCTGGTGGTTCTCGACGTGCAAGAGGGCGACCGGATGCGCATGTCGGACCTGGCGGACATGCTCGGCTCGACGAAGAGCCGGTTGTCGCACCAGGTAGGCCGCATGGAGGACGCCGGCTTCGTTCGGCGCGTTCCCGACCCCACTGACAAACGCGGCGTCGTGGCGGAACTGACGTCCGTCGGCGCGGCGATGCTCGGGTCGGCGGCGCCCACGCACGTCGAGGGCGTGCGGGCGCACCTGATCGATCTGCTGACCCCCGAGGAGCAGCGCGTGATGGCGCGGGCGTTTTCGCGGGTGCTGGAGCACCTGAACCAGCTAGGGGAGTGATCCGGAGGACGGGCTACCCTTGGGGGACCGGGAAGCGTGGCAGAGCGGCCGAATGCACTCGCCTTGAAAGCGAGCGTCGGGCAACCGACCGGGGGTTCAAATCCCTCCGCTTCCGCCGCTATGACCAGGGCATATGCTGGATCGGACCTCTTCGGCCGACGCTCCGGCATGTGCCCTGGTCTCATTCCTCAGCGAAGCGCTGGCGCGGGTTGTGCTTCACCAGCACGGCGCGGGTGTAGAGCAGATCGAACCCCTGGCGTTGCGCGTTCTGCTGCGACTTGGAGCCCGGTTGGGTGGTGATGACGGCGACGTCGCAGCCCGCGGCCTTGGCGTCGGCGAGCCGGGCCGACAGCAGCGCGGACTGGATGCCGCGGCGGCGATGCACGGGCGCGGTCGCGGCGCCGGCGAACTGGGCGATGCCCTCGGACACGCGCAGACCGGCGCCACCGGCGAGGACGTCCTCGCGTACCGCGGCATAGCGCTGCACCCCGGCTGATGCCGAGTCACGCAGGGCACGTTGGTAGATCTCCCGCGGAAACTCCTCGTGCCACGCCACCCCCTGGGTGTCGGGCTCGGCGACAGCCTCGGCCATGACGTCGAGCCAGTGTTCGAACTCGTCGTCGCCGCTGGGTCGGATCACGATGCCTGCGGGCGAGGTCCGCTCGTACTCGCCGTCGAGCGCGAGACCGAGCACGTTCTCGAACGATTCGAGCCGGTAGCCGCGCCCGGTGAGCAGGGCGCCGATCTCGGGATCGGCCAGGTGGGCCAGTTCGACCTGGGTCGCGGCGCCATAAGCGGCGAACGCCTCCTCGACCTCGTCGAGGTCGGCCGCTCTTGGTACGCCGTCGAAGCCGAGCCCCGCGACCTTGTTGTACGGCGAGTCTTCCTCGGCGAAGCACGCCACCCCACCGCCGACGACATGGACGAAACCCTTGGTGCCGCGGCGTTGGGCAGCTTCGACGCATTCAGCCATCAGTCGTGCCTCGGCCCGCTCGATCCGTTCGGCGAGAGCCAGATCGCAGAACAGGGGTGTTCGGTCGGCGTTCATGGGCTCCATGCTTCTCCACCATGCCTGAGCCCGACCGGGCGGCGATAGCCGCGACAGCTTACGTGGCGCTTACCGGTCGTCGGTCGACGCGCGATCCGGTCACCTGGTCTGTGAGACTTTCCAAGCATGCGCGATCGGTTGAACGTCGATGACGTGTGCGTGGGTCCGTACACCGGTGCCCGCGACGCACTGCGGCCGTTGTTCGAGTTGGCCGAGGACTCGCCGGCTCAGCTCGACAGCTACCTGTCCGCCGGCCGGATCCTGGTCGCGCGACACGGCACCGAGGTCGTCGGTCACCTGCAGCTCGTCGACACCGATCAGTCGGGTGTGGTCGAGCTCAAGAACATGGCGGTTCAGGAAGACCTGCAGAGCCTTGGCATCGGCGCCCGGCTGGTGCGAGCCGCCGTCGATCTGGTCGCCGCCGAGGCGGCATCGGTGCTGGTGGTCGCCACGGCCGCGGCCGACATCGGTAATCTCCGGTTCTACCAACGACAGGGCTTCCGGATGTGCGCGATCGAGCGGGACGCCTTCACCCCTGCCACCGGCTACGCCCCGGGAATCCGGATCGACGGCATCGAACTGCGCGACCGGGTCTGGCTGGACCACCAGCTCACCGAGTCGTCCCCCTGCCCCTCGTTGGAGACCTGACCCAGAACGGGCCCCAGCGAACGCCGAGAGAACCTGCGCGGCGGGGGTAGCGCACAGCGGCACATCCCCCTCGCGATCACTGTGCGTGCTTAGGCAGGATGGGTGAAGTGCAAGTTGCCGTTAGAAACCCGCATTTCCCCTGCATCCGGTTGCGGTAAGCTCGCCGCGCCGAGTACGCCCCCAGCGTCGGGACGGCGTAGCCGCTTAGCCCGGATGCGCGCGATCGGCTCCCTGTTGCTGTCCTATGAGGGAAGGTCCCATGTCCGAATCGACAGAAAGCGACGTGTCCCCAGGACAATCTGACCTCGCGGGCCGGGCCAGAGCCCAACTGTTGCGCATCGTCGCGATCGTGGTCGTCGTGGTGGTCGCGCTGGGCGCGGCGGGTGTCGTGGTCAGCCTCGCCGGCCCTGGCTCGTGGGCGATGTACGTCTCGCTCGCCGTTGCCGTGGGGTGTGTGGCGGTCGTCGTCATCGCCGCCATCCGGGCGGACGACGCGGTGCGCGGGCTCGCCTTCAGCGCTCCGCCGCCACAGCCACGGATGCCGACGCCGATCATGCACCCGCGCTCCGTGTTCGGTGACGGCGCCGAGCAGCGGCGCGAGGTGTTCGGCAAGCTCGCGAGACGTCTGCAGTCCCTGGTCAACCGGGCCATCCAGCGCGTCGACGCGCTCGAACGCGAGATCGAGGACCCGGACCTCCTGCGCGGCCTGTACGAGGTGGACCACCTCGCCACCCGCGTGCGCCGTCAGGCCGAGAACCTCGCGGTACTCGGCGGCGGCACCCCGCAGCGCCGGTCCAACGCGCCGGTCAGCGTGTACGCCGTGCTGCGCTCCGCGGTCGCCGAGATCGAGCACTACAAACAGATCAGCATCGTGCCGATCGAGGACGTCAGCCTGCACGGGCACGCCGTCGCCGAGGTCATCCACCTGCTCGCCGAACTGCTCGAGAACGCCACCACGTTCACCGCGCCCGACGCGCCGAAGGTCGTGCTGCGCGCCCAGAAGGTCACCGCCGGCCTGGCGATCGAGGTGCAGGACCGCGGCCTCGGCATGACGCCCGACGACCTCGAGCGCATCAACCGGCTGCTCGCGGGCGCAGCGGAGATCGACCTCGGCGAACTGTTCCAGGACGGCCGCATCGGGCTTGCCGTGGTCAAGGAGCTGTCACAGCGGTACGAGATCAGGGTTCGCTTGCAGAGCAACATCTTCGGCGGCGTCGACGCCGCCGTGGTGCTGCCCCACAGCCTGATCAGCAACGAAGCCACCGCCATCCCGGAGCGGCCGTCCCCGGCGCCTCGGCACGCCCAGCCGGCGCTGGCCGAACCGGCGTGGACCGAGCCGCTCCGGCCGGAGTCGATGCCACCGGAACCGGCCCGGCTGGAGCCGTTCCGGCCCGAGCCGGCCCACTCCGAACCGCCCCGGCTGGAGCCCTTCCGGCCCGAGCCGGTCCACGCCGAGCCCGTCCACGCCGAACCGGTCCAGCCGGAGCCCGTGATGGCGGAGGCGCCGCTGCCGGTCCGGGATCCGGGCCACAGCTACGCGCCGCCACTCGCCGCCGCCCCCGTTCCGCCTGCCGACGATTCCACCGACTGGGGAGCCGCCGACGACCCGGATCGTCCGCCCTTGCCGCAGCGCCGCGGCTCCCACCTGCGGCCCGAGTTGCTCGAACCTCCGGCCGAGACCCGCCCCATCCCCGGCCACAACACCAACCTGATCGCAACCGTTCAAAAGGGGCTCGACCGCGGCCGCGAAGAGCAGGAAGAGCCCGGTACCGCGCGAGGAGAGTCGCCACTATGGCCGAAGATCTGACCTGGCTGCTCAGCCGGCTCATCGACAAGGTTCCCGGTACGCGCAGCGCGGTACTGCTGTCGGCGGACGGGATCGCGAAGTCGTGGCACGGCCTCGAGCAGGACGGCGCCGAAACGCTCGCGGCGATGGCCAGCGGCCTGTGCTCGCTGTCGCAGCAGGTCGGCTCGCGGTTCAGCGGCGGCGACGGGGTTCGCCAGGTCGTCGCCGAACTGGGGGAGATCATCCTGTTCGTCACCGCCGCGAGCGTGGGCACCGTGCTCGCCGTGCTCGCCAGTCGCGACGTCGACGCCGGCATCCTCAGCTACGAGATGGGCAGGCTGGGCACGCAGATTCCCGCGTACCTCGCCACCCCGGCACGACAACAGGCGGCCATCAACGGGAACTGGTGACGATGACCGGAACCCAGGAGGAGGAAACCGAGCTGTGGGAGCGCCCGTACACGGTGACGAACGGGCGCACCCACCCCAGCAGACCCCTCGACCTGATGTCGCTCGTGCGCGCCACCGGCCGCGGCAGGGTGCCTGCCGAACGGCTGGGACGCGAGCACGCGCAGGCGCTGCGGCTGTGCCACGCACCGATCTCGGTCGCGGAGGTGGCGGCGTACCTGAAGCAGCCCGTGATCCTCACGAAGGTGGTGCTGTCCGACCTGATCGAATCCGGCGCGGTCACCACCAGGTCCCCCACCGCTGTGGCCGCTACCGACCCGGCCCGACTGAAGGCGTTGCTCGATGGTCTCCGACGACTCTGACGACTTCCCGATCCAGTTCAAGATCCTCATCGCGGGCGGCTTCGGCGTCGGCAAGACGACGTTCGTCGGCGCGGTGAGCGAGATCGAACCGCTCACCACCGAGGAGCGGCTCACGACCGCGAGCGTGGGCACCGACAGCCTCACCGGCATCGAGGGCAAGACGACCACCACGGTCGCGATGGACTTCGGCCGCATCACGCTCGCCGATCAGGGCATGATCCTCTACCTGTTCGGCACACCGGGCCAGCACCGGTTCTGGTTCATGTGGGACGAGCTGTCGCGGGGCGCGCTCGGTGCGGTCGTGCTCGCCGACACCCGCCGCCTCGCCGACTGCTTCGCCGCGATCGAGTTCTTCGAGCGGCGGGGGATCCGGTTCCTGGTGGCGATCAACCAGTTCGACGGCGCGCACCGCTACCAGCCCGCCGAACTGCGGGCGGCGCTGGACCTCAAGCCGCACGTGCCACTCGTCCGGTGTGACGCCCGCGTCGGCAGTTCCGCCACCGAGGTGCTGATCACCCTCGTCGAGCACGTCGCCGCGCTGTTCGTGCGCCGGCATGAAAGCGCTTTCCACGCCGATCCGATAGGGAGCTGAGCCATGACCAGTTACTACCCGCTCGAAGACCGCCTCCTGCTCAAACCGCTGGATCCTGAGGTGCAGCAACGGATCTCGCGGCTGCGCGCGCTGGGCATCGGCACGCGCCCGGATCAGGAGTTCGACGAGTTCGCCGCGAAACTCGCCCACATCACGGGCGCGCCCTACGCGATGGTCAACTTCGTCAACGACCGCGAACAGTTCTTCGCCGGCCTGTATACGCCGTCGAGTGCGAAAACGGGCGCCGCGCTGGAGGCGGCGCAGGAGTCGGTAGGCCGGGAAATGGAGCTGGATCACGGTTTCTGCCCGCACGTCGTGGCGCGCCGCAAGGCGCTCGTCCTCGACGACGTGTGCGACTACCCGCGTTTCGCGGGCAATCCCGTGGTCGACAAGCTCGGCATCCGGTCCTACCTCGGCGCGCCGATCATCGACCGGACCGGCACCGCGCTCGGCACGATCTGTGTCGTGGCAACGGAACCGCGGCCGTGGGGCCGGCCCGGCCTGGACACGATCAAGGCGTTGGCCGGCGAGCTGACGGAACTGATTCACCAGCGGGAGCAGTGACCGGCCCGTCCCGTTCGTCGTTGCGGAGCTTACGCGCAAGTCGTTGGGACCACTGGGTTTTCGACGTGCCGAGCGCGGTCTCGGCCAGCCGGAGCCGCTGGATGTCGGAGGTGCCCGCCGGGGCGTAGATGTGGTAGGCGTCCCGCACGAACCGTTCCACCTGGCGGTCGGTGTGCAGGCCTTCCGCGGCGTGCACCTCCATCGCCGTGCGCGCCGTGTCCAGCGACGACTCGACGTTGACCAGCTTGGCGTTCATCAGTTCCGGGTCACACGGCACGCCCTCGTCGAGCAGGTGCGCGGCGTGGTAGGCGACCAGCCGCGCGGTCATCAGCTGGGACTGCATCTGACCCAGTTTCTGTTTGACCGTGGGGAGATCGCTCAGCGGCTTGCCGTAGCGCTGCTGTTCGGTGGTGAAGCGCACGGTCTCCTCGACGATGGCCTGATGGATGCCGAGCGACACGGCCGTGAGGTTCGGCCTGCCGTAAAGAATGCTGGAGGAATAGGCCACGGCCAGGCCGTCGCCCTCGGCGCCCAGCAGGTTCTCCGCGGGCACGCGGCAG
>DASZUO010000005.1:0-3898 GCA_035547575.1 Amycolatopsis sp.
CACGCGTCGTTCACCAGGTAGCGCGTAGCGAAGTTGTCGGTGCCGTCGACGATGAGGTCGTACTGGCTGAAGATCTCCATCACGTTGGACGAGTCCAGCCGCACCTCGTGCAGGTTCACCGTGATGAGCGGGTTGATCTCCGTGATCGAGTTGCGCGCCGACTCTGCCTTCGAGCGGCCGATGTCGCTCTGCCCGTGGATGATCTGGCGCTGCAGGTTCGACTCGTCCACCACGTCGAAGTCGATGATGCCGAGCGTGCCCACGCCCGCCGCCGCGAGGTACATGAGCGTCGGCGAGCCGAGGCCGCCGGCGCCGATGCACAGCACCTTGGCGTTCTTCAGCCGCTTCTGCCCGGCCATCGCGACGTCCGGGATGATCAGGTGGCGGCTGTAGCGACGCACCTCGTCGATGGAGAGCGACTCGGTGGGTTCCACGAGCGGCGGCAGTGACACGGCACGGTCCTCACTGGTTCTGCGAGCTGGCTGAGGTCAGCCACTTGTCTCTAGCAGAACCGCGGCGCCGGGGTCCTGCATTCCCTGCAAGCCTACGGCGCGCCACCTGCCCGGCTTCAGTCGCCGTTGAAGCGGAACTCGCTGTTCTGGTCGGTGTCCGGCTGCTCGGCCCCGGGGGCTCCCTTGGCGCCCGGCGGGTACGGCCAGGGGTTCGCCTCGCAGAGCTTGCCGGTGTTCGGGTCGGTCAGCCCGATCGTCTGCTGCATCATCGCCGGCGCGAGTCCGCCGGGCAGGCACTCGTGCGCGTGCTGATGCCCGAGCGCGTGCCCGTCCTCGTGGTTGATCAAGTACTGCCGGTACGCGGTCAGGTCGCCGACGTACGCCGCCGCGCCGCGCACCCACCGCGCGTCGTCGATCACCACGCGGTTCACCGGGCTGGTGCCGCCCGCCGGCACGAAGCAGGACGTCTCGATGTGGATCTCGTAGCCGCACAGCTGCCGCACGGTCATCATCGACGTCATCGTCACGTGGAAGTCGACCGGCCCGGAGTCGACCCGCTGCAGCGCGACACCGTGGCCGGACCACGACCGCGGATCGGCCAGCGTGGCGTCGACCAGGTTCGCGAACTGGGTGAGGTTGATGCCGGTGATCCCGTTCTCGACCTCGATGTCGTAGCGGTGCACCGGCGAGCCGGACCCGAACACCTTGGTGGTGCCCTTCAGCACGCGGAACGTGCCGTTGCCGGCGTGCGTGAAGCTCGCGCCGGCCGGCAGCGCCGCGGCCTTGAGGGCGACGTCGTTCGCGTTGCCCTGCGGCGCGTCCGACTTCAACGTCGTGTTGCCGTCGGCGGACGGCGGTCGGCTGGACGTGGTCACGCCGGGGTTCGCAGTGCCCGCGTTGTGGTGGTGCGACGGGGACGGGTTGCGCATCGTGGCGATCGCGGCGACCGTGATCACCGCGAGCAGCGGCAGGGCGTAGGCGCGCCACCCGTAGCGCGCCACGAAGCCCCGGACGGCCCGCTGCGCGCTGCCCCGCTGGTATTCACCGCCGAACGTGGCGGCCGCCCTGCGAGTCGCAGCGACATCGCGGTCGCGCTCGACGCCACGCGAGCAGTCGGTGGTGACGGCGCTGGTTCGCGTCCACTCGTCGTCCACGCCCCTCAGGTTGCCACAGCGTGAGCCGTCGATCCGGCAAGGCGGCGCGGCGTTCTCAGTTTCGCGCGGGGACCGCGTCCTCGAGCAATCCCAAGATCGCGCGCGCGGTGGTGACCGGGTCCTCCATCATCGCGGTGTGCCCCATGTTCTCCAGCACCAGCTGGCGCGAGTCGGGGATTGCCGCCGCGACGAAAGCGGCGAGGTCCGGCGCGACCAGCCGGTCGGTGTCGCCCCACAGCACGAGCGACGGAGCCGTGATCGAGCGCATCGCCTCCCACGCCGCGCGCGCCTGCAGGAACTGGACGCGGGCCAGCCCGCGCATCGACCGCAGCATCGCCTCGTTCGCCCACGGCATCCGCATGCGCTCGCGCGCCTCGGCGATGTCCTGCTCCAGCCGGGTCGCCGGGTAGCGGCGCGGGTCGGCCAGGCACAGCGCGATCGTGGCCTTCACCCGGGCCTCGACGGCGGTGCGGCCCAGTCGCCGCAGCGCCATGCCGCCGATCCCCGGCACGACGAGCAGCGCCATGCGCGGGTCGTTCTTGAGCGGGTGCGCCCGCAGCCGGCGCACGTCCGGGACCGCGGGCGAGATGAGCGTGAGGGTGCGGACGAGGTCCGGCCGGCTGCTCGCGACCCGCAGCGAGATCGCGCCGCCCATCGAGTTGCCGATCAGGTGCACCGGCCCGCGTCCGGACCGGTCCAGGTAGCCGATGACCGTCCGGGCGAGGGCGCGCTGGGAGTAGTCGCCGTCCGGCGCCGGCCCGGAACGCCCGTGCCCGGGCAGGTCGATCGCCTCGACGTCCAGCCGGGTGCGCAGCAGGCCTGCCAGGTCCGTCCAGTTGTTCGTCGAGCCGCCGAGCCCGTGCACCAACAGGGCGGGCTCGGCGTCGTTGCCCGTGGCCTCGGCGTGGGTCACGTGGACATCGACGCCGCCCACCGCGACCGTGCGACCGGGCCAGGGCGGCGAGTCCGGGTCGAGCGCGGGCAGCTCGCCGTCGGACAGCCGTGCGGTCGGCGCGGTGCGATGCGGATTCTTCGCCACCTGGCGGAGCCTAGTAGCGCCGGCTAGGCGTAACCCGACCGGAGGCGGCGTGCAGCCCGTTCCTGACGCCGTGTTGGTGCTGGGCGCCTCGGGTGGCGGGTCGCCGTGGCCCTCCCGCGGCTGGGCCTGCTGGACCTCCTCCGCGAGTGGCCACTTTCGCGTCGAGTGGCCAGTTATGCGTCGAGTGGCCGGTTATAGGTGGCCACTCGGTGCGTAGGTGGCCACTGGGTGCGTAGGTGGCCACTCGGTGCGTAGGTGGCCACTGGGTGCGTAGGTGGCCACTGGGCGCGTAGGTGGCCACTGGGCGCGTAGGTGGCCACTGGGCGTGTAGGTGGCCACTGGGCGAGGTCGGTCGGCGGGATCGGAGTGCTCCGCGTGCTCGGCTTCCAGCTCGGTGCGGGGCGTGGGGTCACCTCGGGCTCGGACGCCTCGGCTTGGGTGGGTTTCTCGGGCAGTGCTGGGCGCGTCGTGCGGTGGGTCGCCTGGGCCTCCCGCGGTTGCGCTCGCCTCTCCGGCTTCCAGCCCGGTCCGGCGCGTGTGGTCACCTTGGGCTCTGGCGCTCTGGCCGTCTGGACTCGTGTTGGTGCGGCACGGCTCCGAGTGCGGAGCGGTGACCACCATGGCGCCTCGGGCACGGGGCAGCGCGATCTGCCTCCCGGACGGGCAGCGCCGGTCGGCCTCGGGTTAGGCGTTGAGGAGGCGGGGGATGTGGTGGGCGGTGTTCAGTCTCGGGGTTTGTGCCGGGTCGAGCCAGGGCGGTTCGATCCAGTGGGCTCGTCCGTTGATCATGACGATGCTGGCGCCGCGGTCGAGTTCGTCGTGGTCGAACGGGCAGACCAGGACCATTTCGCCGATGTTGGTGCGGCCGCCGTGTTCCCAGCGTTGGATGTGGTTCACCTGGCACCAGTCCGCGGGTGCGGTGCAGCCGGGTCGCACGCAGCCGCCGTCGCGGGCGGCGAGCGCTCGTCGCTGTGCCGGACTGGCGAGTCGTCGACTTCGTCCGTAGGCCATGATTCCGCCGGTGTCGTTGAGGATCACCGGGATGATGTTCGCTTCCCCGGCCCGGCGGAGTAGTTCGTCCACCGGGATCAGCGTCCCGTATGAGGTGACCGCGTACCCGCTGGCCGCGCTCGTGTTCGGGGCCGCCTTGGTGTTCGTCGTGGTGTCGCTGGCGCCGGTGTTGCCGTTGGCCTCGCCGCCGATGCCGGCGCCGGCCGTGCTGCCGCTGTCCGCGGCGGCGCTGCTGTCGCGCG
>DASZUO010000006.1:0-30388 GCA_035547575.1 Amycolatopsis sp.
CGCCAAGCGGTTCGAGCGCTACACCGACCCGGCCCTGTGCGCCGCGGCGGTCGAGCTGGCGGCGCGGTTGCTGCGCCGCTATGGCGACGGCAGCATCCTGCCCGGGCGCACCGATGCCGGCGAGGTCCCGAAGATGGCGCCGATCACGATGCGGATCGACCTGCCGGACCGTGTCGCGGGCGTGCGGTACGAGCGCGGCGTGACGGTGCGGCGGCTGGGTCAGATCGGCTGCAAGGTCGCGGTCGGCACCTCGGATGAGGGGGCCGCCCAGGTGACGGCGGTGCCGCCGACGTGGCGTGGTGACCTGGTGCAGCCGGCGGACCTGGTCGAGGAGGTGCTGCGGCTGGAGGGGTACGACAGCATCCCGTCCACGCTGCCGCCCGCTCCGGCGGGCACCGGGCTGACCGAGCGGCAGCGGCGGCGCCGCACGGTGTCGCGGGCGCTGGCCGAGTCCGGGTACGTCGAGGTGCTGCCGTTCCCGTTCAGGTCGGCCACGCCGTGGGACGCGTTCGGTCTCCCGGAGGACGATGCCCGCCGCCGCACCGTCACGCCACGCTCATACCGCACGCCCGCAACACGGTCCGGCAGGTCGATGCGCATCGTGATCGGTGCCATCTGCGGAACCCCGCCGGCATCGGTGCGCCCCGGCAGTATGCTGCCGTCCCCATAACGACGCAGCAGCCGCGCGGCCACCTCGACGGCCGCCGCGCACAGGGCCGGATCGGTGTAGCGCTCGAACCGCTTCGCGGCCTCGGAGAACAGCTTGTGCCTACGCGCGGTGCGGCTGATCGACGGCGGGTCCCAGTGCGCCGCCTCGAGCAGCACGTCCGTGCTCTCCGAGGTGATCTCGGTGCTCGCGCCGCCCATGGTGCCCGCCAGCGAGATCACGCCCGAATCGTCGGCGATCACGATGTCGTCCTGGTCGAGGGCGCGTTGGGCATCGTCCAAAGTGGTCAGTTTCTCGCCTGGCTTCGCCCGGCGTACCACCAGATCGCCCTTCACGGCGGACGTGTCGAATGCGTGCAGCGGGTGCCCCAGCTCGAGCATGACGTAGTTCGTCACGTCCACGGCCAGCGAGATCGAGCGGACTCCCGACAGCAACAGCCGCCGCCGCATCCACCACGGAGTGGGCGCGCCCGCGTCGAGACCCGTGACACGTCGCAGCACGAACCGCGAGCACCCGTCCGGGTCCTCGATGCGCACTGGCCACGCGTCGCCCTCCGGCGCGGGCAGTTCCAGATTCGCGGGGTCGCCGAACGGGACGTCCAGCGCGCACGCCAGTTCCCGCGCCAGCCCGCGCACCGACAGGGCGTAGCCGCGGTCCGGGGTCGGCACCAGGTCCAGCACCGTGTCGTCGAGGCCGAGGATCCCGGTCGCGTCGTCGCCCGGCGAAGCCGTGGCGGGTGGCAGCACCAGGATGCCGGTGTGGTCGTCGCCCAGGCCGAGCTCGCGGGCCGAGCAGATCATGCCGTCGCTGACCTTGCCGTAGGTCTTGCGCTGCGCGATCGCGAAACCCCCTGGCAGCACCGCTCCCGGCAGCGCGACGACGACCAGGTCGCCCTCGGCGAAGTTCGTGGCGCCGCAGACGATGCCGCGAGTCTTGATCCCGGCCGGGCCCTCCTGCTCCTCGGACTCCTCGCCGGTCAGCTCGTCGCCGACCTCGACGCGGCAGTAGCGGATGGGCTTCTTGAACTCGGTCAGTTCCTCGATCTCGGCGACGCGGCCGACGACCAGCGGCCCGGTGACATCACCGAGCGCGTGCACGTCGTCGACCTCGATGCCGATGCGAACGAACGCGTCGGCCAGCTCCTGCGGTCCGACCTCGCCGGCGTCGAGATGCTCGGTGAGCCAGCTTACGGGGACTCGCATTCAGGCCTCCGTTCCGAAGGGAAGGGTGAAACGGACATCACCTTCCACCATGTCGCGCATGTCGGGGATGCCGTTGCGGAACTGCAGCGTCCGCTCCAGGCCCATGCCGAAGGCGAACCCGGAATAGACGTCGGGGTCCACGCCGCACGCACGCAGCACGTTGGGGTTGACCATGCCGCAGCCACCCCACTCGACCCAGCCGGCGCCGCCCTTCTTCTCCTCGAACCACACGTCGACCTCGGCCGAGGGCTCGGTGAACGGGAAGAAGTGCGGGCGCAGCCTGGTCTTGGACTTCTCGCCGAACATCGCACGGGCGAACGCATCGAGCGTGCCCTTGAGGTGCGCCATCGTGATGTCCTTGTCCACCGCGAGGCCCTCGACCTGCGAGAACACCGGGGTGTGCGTGGCGTCCAGCTCGTCGGTGCGGTAGGTGCGGCCGGGGCACACGACATACACCGGCAGGTCGCGGTGCAGCAGCGTCCGCGCCTGCACCGGCGAGGTGTGCGTGCGCAGCACCAGGCCCGAGCCGGGCTCACCGACGTAGAAGGTGTCCTGCATCTGCCGCGCGGGGTGGTCCTTGCCGAAGTTCAGCGCGTCGAAGTTGAACCACTCGGCTTCCAGCTCGGGGCCCTCGGCGACCTCCCAGCCCATCGCGACGAACACGTCGGCGACACGTTCGCTGACGGTGGTGATCGGGTGGCGGGCCCCACGCGGCACGCGGTCCCACGGGAGCGTCACGTCGACGGCCTCGTCGCGCAGCACACGCTCGTCCCGCTCGACCTGCAGCACTGCGCGGCGTGAGTCGAAGGCGCCCTGGATGGCCTGCCGGGCCTCGTTGACGCGCTTGCCCGCGTCGGCCTTCTCGGCCTTGGGCAGCGAGCCGATCGCGCGGCGCGCGAGCATCAGCGGCGAATGGTCGCCGAGGTGCGCCGGCTTCACGGCAGCAAGCTCGTCGAGGTCCTTGACCTGTGCGAACTCGGCCTCCGCGCGTTTGCACGCAGCCTGCAGGGTTTCCGGGGTGAGTGCCTCGGCCGGTGTGGTGTCCTGCTTGTCGTTGGCTCCGGACATAACTCCTCAGCGTCCGCTGTGACGGGGGTCCGCGGCTCGGCGCGAGCACACGTAGCGATTACCGCAGGATTCTAGGCGACTGCCTTCCAGTGACAGCCGGTCACCCTCCGCTCGACCTGCGCTCCGCCGCGACGAGAGCCATCGCGCTGCCGTAGAGGCAGACGGCCGCGGCGGTCGCGAGGTTGAGGCTCTCGGCCGCCCCGTAGAGGGGGATGCGCACGCGCTCGTCGGCCGCGTCCAGCACTTCCGGCGCGAGACCGTGCGCCTCGTTGCCGAAGAGCCAGGCCACGGGCGCGGTCAGATCGAGGGTGTCGAGCGAGGTCTCGGCGTAACCGTGCGCGGCGAGCACGCGTAGCCCTGCCGCGCGGCACGTCTCCAGGGCCGCACCGGTGTCTCGGGTGCGGGCGATCGGCGGATGGAACAGGCTGCCTGCCGAGGCGCGGACGCACTTGCCGTTGTGCGGGTCGACGCTGTCTCCCGCGAGGATCACCGCGTCCGCTCCGGCCGCGTCGGCGACGCGGATGACGGTGCCCGCGTTGCCGGGGTCGGAGACGCCGACCAGCACGGCGACCAGGCGGGCACCCGGCCCGAGGAGCCCGTCGAGCGGCCGGTCCAGCAGGCCGCAGACCGCGACGATGCCTTGGGGGGTAACGGTTTCCGACAGCCCGGCCGCGGCGCGCTCGGTGATCGGCGAGACACGGACACCGGCGTCGTGCGCGGCAGCGACGAGGTCCGCATTGGTCCGCGCGGCGTGGTCGGTGACGAACAGTTCGTGCACGTCGCCGTGGGCGAGAGCGGCGCCGACGGCGTTCGCTCCCTCGGCGAGGAACCGGCGTGCCTTGTCCCGCTCGGCGCGGCGAGTCAGGCGCCGGGCAGCAGCAACCCGGGGGGTCCGTTCGGTGAACGGTTCCGCCCCGGGTCGCGGGTAGCTGCCGCTCAGGCCGACTTCTTCTCTTCGCCGGTGGTCACGTGCTGCTTGGCGACCTCGGCGAGCGCCGCGAAGGCGGCGGCGTCGTTGACGGCCAGGTCGGCCAGCACCTTGCGGTCGACCTCCACACCGGCGGCCTTGAGACCCTGGATGAACCGGTTGTAGGTGACGCCGTTCTGGCGGGCGGCCGCGTTGATGCGGGTGATCCACAGCTGGCGGAAGTCACCCTTGCGGGCGCGGCGGTCCCGGTAGGCGTAGTTGAGCGAGTGGAGCGTCTGCTCCTTGGCCTTGCGGTACAGCCGCGAACGCTGACCGCGGTAGCCGCTGGCCAGTTCGAGAGTTGCGCGACGCTTCTTCTGGGCGTTCACCGCCCGCTTGACGCGTGCCACGGGTCCATCCTGTCGATCTCAGGGGGCGCTCGTGGCGCCCCGGGTGTTCAGTGCAAGTCTGGGGGAGGCTCAGCGGCCGAGGAGCCGCTTGACCCGGCCGACGTCGTTCTTGGCGACCTCGCCGGTGCCCTCCAGGCGGCGGGTGACCCGGCTGGACTTCTTCTCCATGAGGTGGCGGCGGCCGGCCTTCTGGCGGCGCAGCTTGCCGGTGCCGGTGACCCGGACCCTCTTGGAGGTCCCGCTGTGCGTCTTCATCTTGGGCATCAGTAACTCTCTTTCATGGTGCAGCACACCGGTTCAGCCCGGTGTGCTGCGGAGACGTCGTCGGCGCAGGGTCAGGACTCGACGGGTTCCCTGACCGCCTTCTGCTTCGCCTTGGCGTTCTTGTGCGGCGCGAGCACCATGATCATGTTGCGGCCGTCCTGCTTCGGCGACGACTCCACGTAGCCGAGCTCCTGGACGTCGTCGGCGAGCTTCTGCAGCAGCCGGAACCCGAGCTCCGGCCGGGACTGCTCGCGACCGCGGAACATGATGGTGACCTTCACCTTGTTCCCAGCCGAGAGAAAGCGGGACACGTGGCCCTTCTTCGTCTCGTAGTCGTGCTGGTCGATCTTGGGGCGCAGCTTCTGCTCTTTGATGACCGTCAGCTGCTGGTTACGGCGTGACTCGCGGGCCTTCTGCGCGCTCTCGTACTTGAACTTGCCGAAGTCCATGAGCTTGCAAACCGGCGGGCGCGCCTGTGGGGCCACCTCGACGAGGTCGAGGTCTGCCTCCTGGGCGAGCCTGAGCGCATCCTCGATCCGGACGATGCCGACCTGCTCACCGTTGGGTCCGACCAAGCGGACCTCGGGAACACGGATGCGTTCGTTGATGCGTGTCTCGGAGCTGATGTGGCCTCCTTGGTCCGAGTTGAGTTCTTCTAGTCTGCTCGACCTGGTGCCCACATATCGAGGGCCCCGGCTCCGGCTGGTTGCGCCGGTATGCGGGGCCCTGCTTTCCGATCGCGCCCGCCAACGCGGACGCTTCGCCACCTCTGTGGCGAGACCGGACCCGGCCGCCTCGGCGGCGACTCGGGTGGGAGCGGGGCTCCACTTGCCGCCCCCGATCGCTCGAGGGCTGGTCGCACGTGGAAGGCTACCAGACGTGTCTTACAACGCTTCTCAGCAGCCCGAAAATTCCTCCGGGGTCCGCGAGCTGAGCGATATCCCCAGCGTAGAGGTGATCAGCCGGGCGGCCGTGATGCTGATGTCGGCGGCGGCCGAGCGCCTCGGCCTTGCCGACGAGGACCCGGAGTCGAGCCCCCGCCGTGACCTGGACGAGGCGCGGCGCCTGATCACCGCGCTGGCGGGTCTGGTGACCGCGTCGGCCGAGTACCTCGGTATGCACGCCGCTCCGCTGCGGGAAGGCCTGCAGTCGCTCCAGAAGGCGTTCCGCGAGGCCTCCGCGGTGCCGGACACCCCCGGTCAGGGCCCCGGCGAGAAGTACACCGGCCCGGTCTACTGATCCAGCACCGCGAGGGCGTCGATCTCGACGAGGATGCCGGGGGCGAGGCCGGTGTAGATGGTGGTGCGGGCGGCGTACGGTTCTTTCGCCAGGCGTTGTAGACCTCGTTGAACTCGGCGAAGTGCGCCGCGTCGGTCAGGTAGACGCGCACCATCACCACGTCGTCGAAGCCGGATCCCGCCGCCTCGAGCACCGCGTCGACGTTGGCCAGCACCTGCCGCGCCTGGTCGGCCACCGTCGTCCCGACGAGGTCTCCGGTCCTCGGGTCCTTGGGGACCTGGCCCGCCACTTGCAGGATGTTGCCCTTGCGTACGCCCTGCGAGTACGCGGCCGCCGGCTCCGGAGCGTTCCCGGTGCTGATCGCGACCTTCGGCATGCGCATCCCTTCCGTCCACTCAGGAGGGTGCCCGCGCCGCGGGCACCCTCGGCCGGTCACTGCTGTTGCGGGTAACCCTGCTGCTGGTACTGGCCCTGCGGCTGCTGCTGGTACTGCTGCTGGGCTTGCGGCTGCGCGTGGGACTGGGCCTGCTGCGCGCCGTCGGCGTTCTCGGGCACGACATAGACGGCGGTGCCGTAGGCCGCGATCTCGCTGGCTGTCTGGGCGATCTCGTTGCAGTCGAAGCGCAACGCGAGCACCGCGTTCGCCCCGTGCCCCATCGCCTCCTGCGCCAGCCGGCCCAGCGCCTCGTAGCGTGAGTCGGAGAGCAGTTTCGACAGCCCCTTCAGCTCACCGCCCGCCATCGCCTTGAAGCCGGCGCCCATGGTGGAGAACATGTTCCGGCTGCGCACGGTGAGGCCGAAGACCTCGCCGAACACCCGGACCACCTTGTACCCGGGCAAATCGTTCATTGTGGACAGCAGGATCGGGAACTGCTGCGGATACGGCTGACTCATGTCGCGGATGGTAACCGTTGTCAGGTGAGCGCGCGGCACCAAAGCCCAAGTTCGCGTGGCGTGGCCACGATCCGTTCAGGTCGTGTTCAATCATGATCGCGACGAGGCCCGCAGATGTGGGGCACGACCGGCGAGGCCGGCCGCGAGACGGTTCAGGTGCCCGGCGAACTGGCGCGCGTCGGCGGCATCCCAATCCGCGGTGAGCTCCGCGAAGACCTGATCCTGCCAGGCCCGCGCGGCAGTCAGTAGAGTCCGTCCGGCAGCGGTGACGACGAGCGACGCGCGACGGCGGTCGGCCGACGACACATCCCGTCGCAGATGCCCGTCCTTGATCGCCGCGGAGATGAACCGGCTCGCGCCCGACTGATCGATGCCCAGCTGGAAGGCGACGCTCGCGACCGACGCGTCCGCGCCGTGGGTGTCCACCGCGTCGAGCACCATGATCGTGCGCACGGTGCGATCCTCCCCCGGTCCACGCCGTGCCAGGAAGCGCACCACCCGGAACAACGCCGGTCCGGCGCCCGCGAGCCTCCTGGTCATGACGTCATCTCCAAATAAGTATGCGATTCGCATACAATAGCGGAATGCCGATCACTCTCAATCACACCGTCATCGTGGCGCGGGACAAGCAGCGGTCCGCGGAGTTCCTCGCCGCGCTGCTCGGACTGCGGCCGGGCGCGCAGACCGGTCCCTTCGTTCCGGTGCGCGTCAACGGGGACCTGACGCTGGACTTCGACGACCGGCACGAGTTCCACGCCGGGCACTGGGCGTTCCTCGTCGACGACGACGTGTTCGACGCGCTGCTGGGTCGCGTCGAGGGCGATCCGGAGATTCCGTACGGCGCCGGGCCGGGACACGGCTGGAACCGCGAGATCAACCACCTCGGTGGTGGCCGGGGCGTCTACGTCGGCGATCCCGACGGGCACGCGTACGAGTTCTTCACCGCCGTGCCCGACTGAGACTCATGTGAGGCGGGCACGGAGGCCGCGCTGTCCGCGGCGCATCATCATCGCGTGGTTGACCCGGAACAGCGGCCGCGCGAGCGGGGCGAGGGACCGCAGCAGCGGTTTCGAGGCGACCACGTCCTGATGAATGTCCAGGGTCGTGCCGCTGACGTGCACACGGACCCGTGCCGCCAGCGAGCCACGGAGGTCGCCGTCGAGATCGACGGCGAGCCGGCCGGCGGGTTCGTTCTCCTCGGTCCGCCGCATCCGGATCACGAGCCGGTACGGCAGGCTCGCCTGGCACACGATTTCGGCCGTGTCGTCGTCGAGCCGGGTGACGGAGCGGACGTCGGGCCACCATTGCGGGTAGGTCGCCAGATCCACGACGGCGCGGAACACGGCAGGCACCGGCGCGGGAATGACCCAGGTGTCGCGGAACCGGTACGTGTTGAGCCGCATATCGCCAGTATGGCGCGATCATGGCCGGGTTCGCGTTCAGTGATTCGCGACCCCCGGGAGCCCGTGCGCCGCGCGGGGTGACCGCGGACCAGGTGCCGTCCACGCCGCGGCCGGTGGTCTCGCGCGTCTCGGTGTCCACGCCGTGGCGGTAGAGCGTCAGTCGCCGAAGGTGAGCCGCACGGCGCCGCCGCGTCGGGCGACGCTCCCGACCAGGGCCGGGTCGAGGCGCTCGACGGTGATCGTGCCGGCGCCGGCGAGCACGGGGGCCACAGCGCGGCACACCGGTCGCAGCAGTACGACACCGACGACCGGGACTGGTCCCGGCCGAACCGCTCGAGCATCCGTCCGCGGGCGTCGGTGACGAGGCCGCCGAGCGAGCCGATCCGCGTGACGTTCAGGTCACGCAGCGGCCCGGGGCATCGCGCTCGGGAGGGAGCACCCGGCGAGCAGGGCAGACCCATCGTCGCGGCGGGGAGCCACCGGGCATGGCGCCGGTCCATGCGTGCACCTCCTGGTGTCGACAACCAGGAGCACGGCCGCGGCCACGCTGAAGTTCACCCGGCGGTTACACCAGCACTGTTTTCAGGAACTCGCCCGTGTAGCTGCCCTCGACGCGGGCGACCTGCTCGGGCGTGCCCTCTGCGACGATGGTGCCACCGCCGGAGCCGCCTTCCGGGCCCATGTCGATGATCCAGTCGGAGGTCTTGATGACGTCCAGGTTGTGCTCGATCACGATCACCGTGTTGCCCTTGTCCACCAGGCCGTTGATCACGCCGAGCAGCTTGCGGATGTCTTCGAAGTGCAGACCTGTCGTGGGCTCGTCGAGCACGTACACCGTCTTGCCGGTGGACCGCTTCTGCAGCTCGCTGGCCAGCTTCACGCGCTGCGCCTCGCCACCCGAGAGCGTCGGCGCGGGCTGGCCGAGCCGCACGTAACCGAGCCCGACGTCCACCAGCGTCTGCAGGTGCCGGTGGATCGCCTTGATCGGCTCGAAGAACTCGGCCGCCTCCTCGATCGGCATGTCCAGCACGTCGGCGACCGTCTTGCCCTTGTAGTGCACCTCGAGCGTCTCCCGGTTGTACCGGGCGCCCTTGCACACCTCACACGGCACGTACACGTCCGGCAGGAAGTTCATCTCGATCTTGATCGTGCCGTCGCCCGCACACGCCTCGCAACGGCCGCCCTTGACGTTGAACGAGAAGCGGCCCGGCTGGTAACCGCGCACCTTCGCCTCGGTGGTGGCCGCGAACAGCTTGCGTACGTGGTCCCACACGCCGGTGTAGGTCGCCGCGTTGGACCGCGGCGTGCGGCCGATCGGCGACTGGTCGACCCGCACCAGCTTGTCCACCTGGTCGAGCCCGCGCACCCGCGTGTGCCTGCCCGGCACCTGGCGCGCGCCGTTGAGCTTGTTCGCCAGCACGGTGGCCAGGATGTCGTTGACCAGCGTGGACTTGCCCGATCCGGACACCCCGGTGACCGACACGAGACACCCGAGCGGGAAGGCCACGTCCATGCCGCGCAGGTTGTGCTCCCGCGCGCCGACCACGGTCAGCTGCCACTTCTTGTTCACCGGCCTGCGGATCTCCGGCACGTGGATGCCCCTGCGCCCGGACAGGTACTGCCCGGTGAGCGACTCCTTGCTGCGCAACAGCTTCTTGTACGGTCCACTGTGGACGATGTAGCCGCCGTGCTCGCCCGCGCCGGGGCCGATGTCGACGACCCAGTCGCTCGAGCGGATCGTGTCCTCGTCGTGCTCGACGACGATCAGCGTGTTGCCGAGGTCGCGCAGCCGGGTGAGCGTCTCGATGAGCCGGTGGTTGTCCCGCTGGTGCAGCCCGATGGACGGCTCGTCGAGCACGTACAGCACGCCGACAAGGCCCGACCCGATCTGGGTGGCGAGCCGGATGCGCTGCGCCTCACCGCCGGACAGCGTGCCCGCGGCACGATCCAGCGACAGGTAGGTCAGCCCCACGTCGAGCAGGAAACGCAACCGCGCCTGGATCTCCTTGAGGACCGCGCCCGCGATCATGGCCTGGCGGTCGTCCAGGTGCAGCCCGTCGAGGAACGCCGACGCCTCCTCGATGGACAGGGCGCAGACCTCGGCGATCGACCGGTCGCCCTGCTCGGCGTGCTGCAGCGTGACCGCGAGGATCTCCGGCTTGAGCCTGCTGCCCTGGCATGCCGGGCACGGCACCTCGCGCATGTAGCCCTCATACCGCTCGCGCATGTACTCCGACTCGGTCTGCTCGAGGCGCCGCTCCAGGAACGGGATCACGCCCTCGAAGTTCGCGTAGTACGAGCGCTGGCGGCCGTACCGGTTGCGGTAGCGGACGTGCACCTGCTCGTTGACGCCGTGCAGCACCGCCTTCTGCGCCTTCGCGGGCAGCGCGCGCCACGGCGTGTCCATCCGGAACCCGATGGTCTCCGACAGCGATTCGAGGAGCCGCACGAAGTAGTCCGCGCTCTGCCCGCCGGCCCAGGGGGCGATCGCGCCGTCGGCCAGCGACAGTTCGTCGTCGGGCACGACCAGTTCCGGGTCGACCTCCTTGCGGATGCCGATGCCGGTGCACTCGGGGCACGCGCCGTAGGGCGAGTTGAAAGAGAACGACCGGGGCTCGAGGTCCTCGATCGCGAGCGGGTGCCCGTTGGGGCAGGCCAGGTTCTCGGAGAAACCGCGGATGCGGTGCTGGTCGTGCTCGGGCAGGTCCACGAACTCGAGTTCGACCAGCCCGTCGGCGAGCCGCAGCGCCGTCTCCACCGAGTCGGTGAGGCGCTGTTTCGAAGTCGGCTTGACCGTCAACCGGTCGATGATCACGCCGATCTGGTGCTTCTCCTGCTTCTTCAGCTTCGGCGGATCGGTGAGCTGGTGGACCTGCCCGTCGACGCGGGCGCGCGCGTAACCCTGCTGCTGCAGGTTCGCGAACAGGTCGAGGTACTCCCCCTTGCGGTCGCGCACCACCGGTGCGATCACCTGAAAACGGGTGCCCGGCTCCATGTCGAGCACCTGGTCGACGATCTGCTGCGGCGTCTGCTTGCTGATCGGCTCGCCGCACTGCGGGCAGTGCGGTTTGCCCGCGCGCGCGTAGAGCAGCCGCAGATAGTCGTAGACCTCGGTGATGGTGCCGACCGTGGAGCGTGGGTTGCGCGAAGTGGACTTCTGGTCGATCGACACCGCCGGGGACAACCCCTCGATGAAGTCGACGTCCGGCTTGTCCATCTGCCCCAGGAACTGCCGCGCGTACGCCGACAGCGACTCCACGTACCGGCGCTGCCCCTCCGCGAAGATCGTGTCGAAGGCCAGGCTCGACTTCCCGGAGCCCGACAGGCCGGTGAACACGATGAGGCTGTCCCTGGGCAGGTCGATATCGACGCCACGGAGGTTGTGCTCACGGGCGCCGCGAACAACGAGGCGATCAGCCACGCCAAGGTCCCTTCGCTGGAAAGTTGCGCCGGACGGAGTTCACCCACGCCCGGCCGTACCCATGCTAGGACGAACCACCGACAGAAATCGGAGGTGTCCCATCCGAGCTGCCATCCCGGCGGGACGGAAGGAGGTCGTCGAGCGCGGCGCGAGGCGCCGGCGCGGGCCGGCGTGGCCGGGTGAGCCTGCGGTGCAGCGGCCGTTCGACGTACCTCGTGAGCAGCCATCCCGCCAGCACCGCGGCCCCGAGCACGGACGGCAGCCGCGCCCAGCCGCTCCATCCGGCCTCGAGCAGGGCCTTCGCCAGGATGTAGCCCAGTTCCTGATGCAGCAGGTAGACGCCGAACGAGATACCGGCGAACCATTTGATCACAGGCGCGACCGGGCGCAGGAACGTCCAGTCCGGTCCCTTCGCCGCCGCGCAGATCACGGCCAGCATCACGGCGAAGCCGATGTCGGAGGGCATTCGCGCGGGGTCGGTGGGCAGCGCCACCCCGTCCGGGTAGAGATGCATGTCCTGCGCGATCACCACGGCCGCGAGCAGGAGAGACACCTGCCGTCCCGTCATCCGATCGTGTGACCAGAGCCAGATGCCGATGCCCGCGGCGAACGCGTGCATGCGGTGCATGCCGAGCCCGAACACGACCCCGAACGCCCACGAGGACTCGTTGTGCGCGCCGATCACGAGGAACCGCAGCACCAGCGGCACGATCGTGAGCCCCCACGCGAGCGCCGTCACCCGGCCCCGACCGCGGAACCACGGCGTCGCCGACCAGAGCAGCGCGGCGGCGGCGAACACCATGAGCTGCAGCGGCAGCGTCCAGTACGAGCCGTCGAGCCAGATGAAGCCGGCGTTCCAGCCCTGGATCAGCAACAGGTTGACCAGGAGGTCGTGCCCCACCGGGACGTACCACGACGTCTTCCACGGGACGCCGTCCGCGGTAGGGCCGAACAGCGTGTCGAACCAGCCCGCATCGAAACCCTGATGATTGAAGGCAGCGCTCGCGAAGCGCATCACGACGTAGGTGATCACGACCGCGATCAGGTACGGCGGCACCAGCCGGGCGACCTTGCTGCCCAGCCAGCGTCCGGTGTCGCCGCGGCGGATCGTCTGGCAGACGAAGTAGCCGGACACGACCATCAGCGCCGCCGCGCCGAACTGGGCGGTGACCTTGAACGGGTAGGTGTCGAGTTCGGGATGCGCCAGCGGCCCCTGATGCGTGATGTGCCCGAGCATCACCGACACGACGGCGATCACCCGGACGGCATCCCAGCTGATCTTGCGCTGGGTCGCGGCCGGAGCGGGGCGGGTCGAGCGGGACACTGTCTTCCTGAAGATCGTTTCGGGGCAACAGCGCCCGAGATTACGTCACGTTTCTGAGACCAACCTGAATGGGGCCGCACCCGGACGACTACGCTGTGTGGGGTGAACGTCGTCGAGTCCTACACCGGTCACGTCGAGCCCGGCGGCGATGCCGCGCGGCGCACCCTTGGCGGGCTGACCATCACCAAGCTGTCGGTCGGCCCCATGGACAACAACGCGTATCTGCTCGTCTGTCCGGCGAACAACGAGGCGCTCCTGATCGACGCCGCGAACGACCCCGAGCGAATCTCGGACGTCATCGGGCACGGCCCGGACCGCCCGGCGCTGCGCACGATCGTCACGACGCACCAGCACGCCGACCACTGGCAGGCGCTGGGTGCGGTGGCCGGGGCGAACGGCGCCAACACCGTCGCGCATCCGCTCGACGCCGGGCCGCTGCCCGTGCCGCCGGACTTCCTGGTGGAGCACGGCGACACCGTGACGGTCGGCGACGTGACGCTCGAGGTGATCCATCTGCGCGGGCACACGCCGGGTTCGATCGCGCTGCTCTACCGCGACCCCGGCGGCCACGGGCACTTGTTCACGGGCGACGCGCTGTTCCCGGGAGGCGTGGGCCGCACGACGAGCCCGGCGGATTTCACGTCGTTGATCGATGACGTCGAGTCCCGGATCTTCGACCCGCTCCCGGACGACACGTGGTTCTACCCCGGCCACGGGGACGATTCGACGCTGGGCGCGGAACGGCCGAAGCTCGAGGAGTGGCGCCGGCGCGGCTGGTGATCATGGGTGCGGCCGTGGTGGTCGGTGGCCAGCAGGTTGCCGCCACTGCGCGGCACCCGACTTCGCCGAGCTGCCCGCTTGCTAGGTTCCTGGCATGGAGCAGCCCTCCGTGGAGATCTACACCGACGGCGCCTGCAGCGGGAATCCCGGGCCGGGCGGGTGGGGCGCCGTGCTGCGGTACGGGCGCCACGAGAAGGAGTTGTACGGCGGCGAAGGCGGCATGACCACCAACAACCGCATGGAGTTGATGGCCGCGATCCAGGCGCTGGAGAGCCTCAAGCGCCCCTCGACGGTGCGGCTCTACACCGACAGCAGCTACGTCCGCAATGGCATCATGTCCTGGCTTCCCCGCTGGAAGAACAACGGCTGGCTGACCAGCGGCCGGGAACCGGTCAAGAACGCCGACCTGTGGCAGCGCCTCGACGCGGCCATCGGCACGCACGAGGTCCAGTGGCACTGGGTCAAGGGACACTCCGGCAACCCTGACAACGAACGCGCCGACCGCCTCGCGGTGCGCGGCGCCAAGGAAGCGGCCCAGCGCGGCTGACGTTCAGCGCAACGCCATCGCCGACGTGCCGAAGCCGCCGGGTGCGAGCGACAGTTCCGGCGTATACACGCGGCGCAGTTCGGCTTCGGTGTAGCGGACGCATCGGCGGTGCCATTCGAGGATGCCCGACATCCAGTCCTTGAGCTCGTCGCCGTGGCGGAGCAACGCCGCGCGGGCCGGCTCGTCAAGGCTCAGCTCGTCGAACAACGCGGGCAGGTCGTTCGCGAGGATGTGCTCGAACTGCTCCATTCGTTCGCGCATCAGCCGCGTGACCACCTCCGAAGCGTCCGTTGTGGACACTCCGAGGAAGTTCTCCACCACGAGCACCATGTTGTGCAGCTCGCCCTCGTACTGGATCTCCTTCTGGTAGGAGAACAGGTCGTTGGTGAAGCACGAGTAGTCCTGCGCGGCGGTCTCCAGCTCGTGCAGCACCCGCGTCCGGTAGGCCTCGGGCGGCACCGCGTCGGCCCGCGCGAGCCGGGCGAGGCTCATCGTCATGTCCGAGCCGAATGTGCGGCGGCGCATCTCCACGTAGTCGATCGGGTCCGGGATCCGGTGCTGTGCCTGGTTTCCCAGCTCCCACAGCCAGCTCTCCGTCATGTCGCACACGGCCTGCCGGAACTTCTCGCGGGAGGCGGGCGCCATCGGGCCCGCCGTGCGTCGCCACAGGTCGGCGAGCCCGCGTTCGACCGGGTTCTCCGGCACCGGTGTCGCGCCCGCGTCCGGTGGCATGAACAGCGGGAGCCGTTCGGTGAGTGCCTTGGCGGCGGCCAGGTTGCGGGACGCTCCGAACGCCACCGGGTAGTAGTCGTCGCCGTAGGTGCCCCACGCGAGCCAGTCCGACGACAGGTACAGCTGCTCGAGGTCGGCGTCCGGGTGGATCATCGCCGCGCAATGCGGCAGGTCCAGGCCGCGGAAGCGCCGCTCGTCCCACACGCCCCGCGCCTTGACGCCCGGCAGCGAGTCGAACATCCCCATGTCCCGTGCCCAGCCGACCGCGTACTCACGGGCAACGTCCAGGTGCGGGCTGGTCCGGTAGTCGTAGGGCATGTACAGCTCGGGCACCGCCAGGTGCCCGACCGGCGCGTACAGCTGGTGCGAGTGCTGGCGTGCCCGCGTGCGCAGCCCCGGCGCGAACGAGATGCGGCCGGCGGACGTGCCCAGCCCGGTCGGGCCGCCGAGCGCCGCCGCGCCCTCGTTCATGTACCGGCTCGACCGCGCATGCCATTCGTGCCCGCCCGCCTGCCAGTCCTGCAGTCCCTTCACATACGCGCCGACACCGTGCGCTGGCAGGCCATGCTCCAGCAACAGTGCGGGCACCTCGGTCAGCGCCGTGTTCTCGAACTGCTGCAGGCGCGAGGTGAGCAGGTCGTTGACCAGTTCCGCGGCGTCCTGTGTGGAGCATTCGAGGAACCGCTCGAACACCAGCACCGCGTTGGAGTTCTCGCCCTCCTCCTGCACTTCCCGTTGGTAGGAAAAGAGATCGTTGCGCAGATGGACGGCGTCGGCGAAGGTGTCGGACAGCACCCGCATCGGCCGCGAGCCGGCGATCACATCCGGAACCTCGGCGCCCACCGCGTATTCGACCAGGTTCGCCGACCATGGCGCGCCGCCGACCTTGCGGCGCATCTGCATGTACTCGATGGGGTTCGCTATCCGTCCGCGGTCGATGTTGTCCAGTTCCCACAGAGACTCGACCATCAGGTTGTGGGTGCTCGTGACGAACCGCTCACGCCATGCCGGCGACATGGCGGGAACCGTGCGCTCCCACAGGTCTTTGAGCCCCGACTCGGCCGGATTGGTCGGCTCGGGCGGTTCGTCGGTCATGAACAGGCCGAGGTGGTCGAGGTAGGCCTTGGCGCCGACGAGATCGCGGGAGTACTTGAACTCCTCGAGGAAGTGGTCGTCGAAGAAGAAGACCCAGACGTACCAGTCGGTGACGAGGTCGAGGGCGGGGCCGTCACAATCAGGATGGGTGTACGCGCACATCAGCGCATAGTCCATTGTGGTCAGATCGGCCGCTGTCCACACGACGCCACCACCGGGTTTGGGCGCGTCCAGCATGCCCATCCGCCGCGCCCACTCGTCACTGTGGGCACGCGTGCGCTCCAGGTGCGGGTTGATTCTGGCCGGGTACGGCAGATAGAAATCGGGCAGCGTGAAGGCCTGCATGTACTCCCCTAGCGCCGGACGTGTTCACCCCACGACAGTCGCAGCCGGGACACCGGCGCGGCAACGGCCAACCGAGCGGCGGGCCTTCCCTGACCGAATGAACGACGCTGCCACGCAAAGTAGGCCGCACCGGGCCCGCCCGGCGTGGCGCACCGCGAAACGCGGGGGCCGGCCGAGGGCGCGGCACCAAGACGGAACGAACCCCGGTGTCCGACGCCGCGCCTGCCAGCGATCTTCACCGATCGTGAGGACGGATCGCCCCCGATCGGCCGCGGCCTGACCTGTTCGGCCCAGTGGTTCAGCCGAGGAACTCCTCGACCATCGGCCCGACGAGTTCCGCGCGGCGCACCACGCCGGTGTGCGTCGTCCCTGGCAGCACAGCGAGCTGCGCGTGCGGGATCAGGTCGAGCATCTCGGCGGCGTGGTCGAGTCGCACGAAGTCGTGGTCGCCGACGATGAGCAGGGTTTCCGCGTCGATCGCCCGCAGCGCCTCGGGCGTCCAGCCCGGCATCCCCTGCACGGCGGCGGTCAGTTTCGCGGCGACGGCATCGAAGCGATCCGCTTCGGGCGCGACCCGCTGGTACTCCGCCGTCATCTCCGCGAAGTCGGCCTCGGTCGGCATCCGGGTGGACGTGGCGAACAGCGCCGGGTCGCGGACGTCATCGTGGTAGCCGTCCGGCCGGTAGTGCGTGGACGCGAGCACCATGCGGCCCACCCGCTCGGGCCGCGACGTCGCCAGCTGGAGCGCCACCAGCCCGCCGAGGCTGAAACCGAAGAGGTCGGCCCGGTCGATCCCGAGGTGGTCGAGCAGCGCGACGACGTCGCCCGCGAGGTTCGGCAGCGTGATCGGCCGGTCGATCTCGCCGGTGTGACCGTGCCCCTGCAACTCCAGGCCGATCACCTGCCGCCCGGCGGCCAGCCGGGGCAGCGTCGGCGCGAAGCTCAGCCCGATCGTGTGCAACCCGCCGTGCAGCAGCACGAGCGGGCGGCCCGAGCCGTGCACCTCGTAGTACATCTTCAGGCCGTTCACCGGCGCGTAGTCACGTGTGGTCATGCCAGGACAGACTCGCGCGACGGCCCGGACTCATCGGCGGCCGAGGACACCCCGGACATAGGCGGCCTGCCCGGCATGCTGCAGCCCGTCGGAGAGCACGCTCACCAGGCGCACCCCGAGCGTGACGGGCGGATCCCACGCCTCGTCGACGACGCGGCCGAGCTGGGACTCCTTCAAGCCCGCCAGCCACGCGACGGTCTGGTCGTGCACGGCGTCCTGATAGCCGGCCAGGAGATCGGCGGGCACACGCACGGACGCGACCTGCTCGGACCTGTGGCCGTAGCCGGTGTCGGCGGGGTCGAGCGGCAGCCCGAAGCGCTCGTGCCAGCCCTGCTCGGTCCATACCTGCGGCGTGTCCTCGAGGTCGGCGAGGTGGTCGTCCTGGACGCGGGTGAGATGCCAGACGAGCCAGGCGATCGAGTTCGCATCGGGGTCGACGCGGTAGGCCAGCTGGTCCTCGGTGAGGCCTTTCACCGCGCCGCGTGCGATCTGCTGGATGCGGTCGAAGCCATCGATGACGAGATCGGCGACACTCATGGCGCCAACGCTAGTCCTTGACGATCAGTCCCGCCGCGACGAACTGGACGACCACCAGAACGGCGATCGACTCGGCCGCCAGCAACCCGATCAGCACGAGCACCTGCGTGACCCCGGCCTGCACCGGACTGGCGCCGCCGAGCAGCACGCCGACATAGGCACCCGGCAGGGTCACCAGGCCGACGGTCCGGGTCTGGTCCAGCGCCGGGATGAGCGCCTGCCCCGCGGAGGGGCGGCAGATCTCGAGCGCGGCGGCGCGGCGCAGGAACCCGAGCGCGAGCGCGGCTTCGTACTCGCCGTGGCGGGTCCGGAGTTCGTCGAGGGCCCGGCGGGCGGCCTGGGAGGTGGCGGTCATCGCGCCACCGATCACGATGCCGGCGATGGGCACGACCGCGATCGGCTTCAGCGGCATCACACCGGAGCCGAGGACCAGCGCCAGCACCGGCGCCACCCCGCCGGCGATGGCGATCGCGATCCACGGCAGGCCCTTCGGCACCCCGATCCGGCGAGCCGACGTGACCGCCGCGACGGCGAACATCAGGAGCACGAACAGCGCCGTCCACCAGCCGGACCGGAGAATCGCGGTGATCACGAACGACACCGCCGCCAGCTGGGCGACCGCCCGCACCGCGGCGATCACGACGTCGCGGCCCCGGCCGAGCTCACCCCGCCACACCACGACGGCGCCCACCGCCACGAGAGCCGCCAGCACGACGGCCAGCGCCGGCCCGAGAACGACTGAACCACCGGTCATCGTGCCAGCGTGCCGCGAACCGGCCCCGTCGCGCTCAGCTCATCGACTTCGAGCAGCGCACCACGCCCTGCGGCGCGGCCGCCGACGCCTCGCTCACGACCTTGCCGTCCACCACGATCCGGCATCGCAGAGTGCCGCCGCCCGCGTTCTGCGCGGACAAGAGGAAGTACTGCGCGCTGCCCGCGGTGCTCACATGGTCGATCGAGATCGACCACGGCGTGGCGGCGTCGGCCACCTGTGCGATCTCCGAACCCTGTGCCACGTAGGTGATGTTGAGGGCCCCGGTTGCGCCGCTGAGTTCGTAGGTCACGGCGTGCGACACGCGCTGGACCGGCGCGGGCACGGCCGCCGGGGCGCCGGTGCCGTTGAGCGAGGCCGGCTCCGGGGCGTTCGCTCGCGGAGCGGCGACCAGCCAGGTGGCCAGGCCCATGACCAGCATCACGGCGAGTGCGGCGACCAGCACAATCGAACCGGATCCGCGCCGCTCTCGGGGAGCAGGGTCCACCGTGGGGACAACACCCATGGCAGGGTCTTCTCTCGCCTCACCGCGCTCCCGCCGAGCGCGTCAACTACTACTCGGCAGAAGAGTGCGAATTGTTACCCACCATCCCAGCAGTAGGACGTGTTTCACCCTATTGGGTGCGCGTGTTGCTCTGAGTGGCTCATTCGCTGGTGTCGTCGACCTCGCCGGTCTCGACCGACACCACACCGGGCTGATCGCCGAGCACGGCGAGCAGGTCGTTGACCGTGCGCGGGCCGACCAGGCGCATCCGCAGTTCGATCAGCCGCCGCGCCCGTACCACGGTGCGCCCGGGCCCGGCGTCCTCGTCGTGGTCGGGCGGTTGCCGCTCGGTGGCCGCGTGCTCGATCGCGTAGCCCGACCGGGTCGCCAGTTCCAGCACGATCCGCAGCACACCCTCGCCGTCGCGATACACGACGCGGACCGTGGACGTGCCGGGCCGGCGGCGAGTCGCGAACCGGATCAGCGGCGGGTAGCCGAAGACGACCAGGAAATGCGCCGCCGTCACGACGATCGCGAGCAGCGGCAGTCCCGCCGCGCACGCGCAGCCGACCGCCACGCTCATCCACACGACAGCCGCCGTGGTCAGCCCGCGCACGATGTCGCGGCGGACGAAGATCAGGCCGCCGCCGATGAACCCGATCCCGGACACGATCTGCGCTGCCACCCGCGACGGGTCGAGCACGATCCTGCCTTCCGCCAGCACGTCGGTGAAGCCGTACTTGCTCACCAGCAGGAACAGGGCCGCCCCGACACCCACGAGTGTGTGCGTGCGCAGCCCCGCGCTCTTCTGCTTGAGTTCGCGTTCGAGACCGATCAGCGAGCACAGCACGAGCGCGAGCAGCAGGTCCCAGATCTGCGTCCAGCCCTGGCCCATCGGTTCACCAAGCATGCGTCGACCTCCGCGTCGCCGGATCCCAGCCCGTCATCATGCTCTCGCATCCCGGCGCACGCAGCCGCACGCGTGCGCTATCCTGGGTGCATGACAGTGGCGCTCCGGGACACCCTCGCGAAGGCCGGCCTGCGGGTCGACGCCGAGGAGTTCCTCGCGCTCGTCGAGGAGGCCGCGAGCCGGCTGGCGCCCGCGAACCCCGAGCCAGCCCAGTACTTCACCGCCGGCCAGCGGAGTGCGCTCGCCGACGCCGGTCTGGACCTCTCGCCGCAGCGTGCCGACGAGCCGGACCCGCGCGCTCGGAGCGTGGCGGCGCATGCCGTGCTCGCCGACTCGGCGCTGACCGCGGCCGCGGCCGCCCGCGCGCTGGGCGTGGACCCGAGCCGCATCCGGCACAAGCTCGCGGCCCGCCGCCTCACCGGCTGGAAGGACCAGAGCGGCTGGCGGCTCCCGGCGTGGCAGTTCGCCGACCGCGGCGCCCTGCCAGGGCTCGACGTCGTGCTGGCCGCGGTGCCCGGCGACCAGCCCGCGCTCGTGGTGGCGGCCTTCATGACCACCCCGCAGGACGACCTGCTGATCGGCGACGAGCGGGTCACGCCGCGCGAGTGGCTGATGGCGGGCGGCGACCCCGCGCCAGTGGCGGCGCTGGCCTCGACCCTCGGCACAGCGCCGTAAGGGCGGTCGGCAACGGCAGATGGCACGGCTTCCGCTCCCGCCTGCGCGGGCGGTGCTCACGGGCGAACTGCGTGACGAGGACGTCGTCGCGGTGCACACCGCAACCCGCCTCGTGCGCGTGTTCACCGCCCGCGGCACCCACGCGCAGCGCTGGAACTCCTTCCGCTACACCGGGCCGCTGCCGCACGGCCGGTTCGACCCGCAGCGGCCCGGCAGGGGCGGCGTGCCGGTGACGGACCGCCGGGAAGGCGTCGTGTACTTCGGGCTCACCGTGCGCACCAGCGTGGCCGAGGTGTTCCAGACGACGTCCATTGTGGACCGTCGCACGCGTGGACCACAGCTGGTCGTGGTGCGCCCACGGCGCACGCTGCGGCTGCTGGACCTGACCGGGCTGTGGCCCACCAGGGTGGGGGCGTCACAGGAGATCTCCAGCGGTCCCAAGAAGATCACGCAAGCGTGGGCCCGCGCGATCCGCGGCGCGTTCGGGGATTTCGACGGCCTGTGGTACCGGTCGTCGATGGATGCGGGCAAACCCGCGCTGTGCATGTGGGACCCGCCCGCCGGCCAGGCGCTGCCCACGGAACCCGACGTGCTGCTGCCGCTGGATCACCCCGGGCTCGACGTGCCGCTGGGCCGGATCTGCGAGGAGCTCAACTACCTGCTGCTCAGCTGACGGGCTCGTCGGCCGATTTCGCGTTGGTGTCGTGCCGGACCTTCAGCAAGCTTGCGGCGGTCGTGACGGTCAGGACCACGACGATGACGCCGAGCGAGATCCAGTTGTTGATGTCGAGCCAGTCCGGCACGGCGTGGTACTCGTGCAGCGCGTGCAGCACCAGCTTGGCACCGATGAACGCGAGGATGACCGCCAGGCCGTAGGACAGGTACACCAGCTTGTTGACCAGCCCGCCGAGCAGGAAGTACAGCTGCCGCAATCCCATCAGCGCGAACGCGTTCGCCGTGAAGACCAGGAACGTCTCCTGGGTGATGCCGAAGATCGCGGGAATGGAGTCCACCGCGAAGAGCAGGTCCGCACTGCCGATGGCGACGATCACCAGGAACATCGGCGTGATCCAGCGGCGCCCGTCGCGCTTGAGGAACATCTTGTGCCCCTCGAAGCCGTCGGTCACCGGGTAGATCTTGCGCACCCAGCGGGTGACCGCGTTCTGGTGGTACTCCTCGTCGTGCTCGTTGCCGCGCAGCATGCTGATCGCCGTCCACACCAAAACGGCGCCGAAGAGGAAGAACACCCAGACGAACTGGGCGATCAGCGCCGCGCCGATGGCGATGAAGACGCTGCGCATGGCCAGTGCGAGCAGGATCCCGACCAGCAGTACCCGGTGCTGGTGGATCGCGGGCACCTTGAACGACGCCATGATCACCATGAAGATGAACAGGTTGTCGACGGACAACGAGTACTCGGTGAGGTAGCCGGTGAAGAACTCGACGCCGTAGTCATGGCCGGCCAGCACCCACACCCCGATGCCGAACAGCACCGCACAGGACACATAGAACACGACCCAGCGGGCCGCTTCGCGCGTGGTGACCTCGTGTGGTTTCCGGTCGACGATCACCAGGTCGGTCGCGATGAGCACAAGCAGGCCCGCGATCGTGGCGACCCACAGCCACACGGGAACGTTCATTTACGCATACCTCCGGTTAGCGCGCACAGCAGCTAGCCGGAGGTCTCTTCCGCCGGTGCAGGACCGGCCGACGGCGCCGGGCGCCCGAGGGCAACCGTGCTGACGACACCGCCGCGAGGGAATACTCCCCTCCACGTCCTGTCCATTCTGTCGGACTCGAAAACCAAACGCCAGCTTAGGTAAGCCTTATCACCCGCAGGGTCGACGGACGTTCTCAGGAAACCTCACATACGGTCATGGGGTGCCCCGAACCCCGTTCCCGCAGACTCGCCGAGGGCGCTGGCTGGCCCTGGTCGTCGTCGTGGTGATCCTGGCCGCGGCCGGCATCGTCTGGGCGACCTCCGGCGACCAGGCGCCGCCGGTCGCGACGCGGGACGCCGTGCTCGACGTGCCCGCCGCGCCGGGGGCGCCAGAGAAGGTGCACCTCGACACCACGCTGTATCTCCCGGACAGCACCCCGGCGCCGGCGATCCTGCTCCCCCACGGGTTCGGCGGTGACAAGACGAGCGTGACCACCGAGGCCCAGGAACTGGCGCGGCGTGGGTTCGTGGTGCTGACCTACTCGGCACGCGGCTTCGGCCACAGCACGGGCCAGATCGGGCTGAACGACCCCGGCTTCGAGGTCGCGGACGCCTCGCATCTCCTCGACTACCTCGCGATGCTGCCAGAGGTCCGCAAGGACGGGCCGAACGACCCGCGGGTCGGCGTCGCCGGCGCGTCCTACGGCGGGGCGCTCGCGCTCCTGCTGGCGGGATATGACAAACGGGTCGACGCGATCTCTCCGGAGGTCACCTACAACGACCTCGCGCAGGGGCTCATCCCCAACGCGGCGGGTCCCACGGCACCGGCCGCCACGACCCCCGCCGCGGGAGCGTTCGCGGGCGACGGCGTGTTCAAACGGTCGTGGGCGGGGCTGCTGTTCTCCGCGGGCACCGGGCCGAGTGCGGGCGGCGTCAGCGCCGAGGCACCCGAACCCGGCCAGGAAACCGACAACTCCGGGGACTCGAGCCAGTCGGGCACCGGCAGCGGCGGTGGAGCGGCCGCGGGCACTGCCGTTCCCGCGCAACTGCCGTCGACGGACAGTGTCTGCGGCCGGTTCACCGCGGAGGTCTGCCAGGCCTATACCGAACTCGCCACCACGGGCCGCGCCACCCCGGCGACGCTGAACCTGTTGCACCGCGTGTCGCCGGCGTCCGTGACGAGCAAGATCACCGTGCCGACGCTGTTGGTACAGGGCGAGAACGACACGTTGTTCGGGCTCGACCAGGCCGACGCGAACGCGCGCCAGATCACCGCGGCGGGCGGGAAAGTACAGCAAATCTGGTACGCGGGCGGGCACGACGGCGGCACACCGGGCCCGAAGCTGCGCGCGAAGGTCGGCGACTGGCTGTGGAACAAGCTCACCGGCGAGGGCAGCGACCCGGTCACCGGGTTCTCCTATGACGTGCAGGGCTCGCTGCGAGCCTCGGGCGCGCCGTCGGTGCGGGTGGTCACCGCGCCGGACTACCCCGGAATCGGCCAGGACGCGACCCAGCGCGACACGGTCGCGCTCTCGGGCGGGCAGCAGACGATCGTGAACCCGCCGGGCGGTGTTCCCGCCGCCGTGAGCGGGATTCCCGGCCTCAACTCGCTGGCCGGATCGTCCCGGCTGTCCAGTCTGTTCGGCGTCGACCCACCGGGTCAGTCGGCTCACTTCACATCGGCCGCGCTGAACTCGCAACTGCTCGTCGCCGGTTCCTCGACCGTGCGGGTGCGCGTCACCGGGAGCACGCCGGACGCGGCGCTGTTCGTCAAGCTCTACGACGTCAATCCGGACGGCACGCGCAGTCTGCCCGCGAACGCCGTGGCGCCGATCCGGGTGTCGCTGCCCGCGGACGTCAGCGTGACGCTGCCCGGCGTGGTCCGGCCCGTCGAGTCCGGGCACTCGCTGCAAGTCGTCGTCACCACCACCGACCAGGCCTACGCGACGCCGTCCGCACCCGCGGTCTACCAGGTGTCGCTGGCCGGTGACCTGTCCGTGCCGGTGATCCCGGGTTCGGCGAGCGGGCTGGGCTGGCCGCTCGCCAACCTGTTCGCGATCATCGGCATCCTCGTCGCGGCGTTCGCGGTCGCGGTCATCGCGGCGATCCGGCGCCGCCGGGCGCACCGCGCCGATCCCGGACTCGCCGGTGTGCCGCTCGTGATCGAAGGTCTCACGAAGGCCTACCCCGGCGGGGTGACGGCGGTGAAGGCGCTGTCGTTCCGCGTCGAGCCGGGCCAGGTGCTGGGGCTGCTGGGTCCCAATGGTGCGGGCAAGACCACGACGCTGCGGATGTTGATGGGCCTGATCACGCCGACCGCCGGGGAGATCAGGGTGTTCGGGCACCGGGTGTACCCCGGCGCGCCCGTGCTCTCCCGCATCGGGTCCTTTGTGGAGGGTTCGGGATTCCTGCCGCACCTGTCGGGCGAGGCGAACCTGAAGCTGTACTGGGACGCCACCGGACGCCCGGCGGACAAGGCGCATCTCGCCGAGGCGCTGGAGATCGCGGGGCTCGGCGACGCGGTGCACCGCAAGGTCCGCACCTACAGCCAGGGCATGCGGCAGCGGCTCGCGATCGCGCAGGCGATGCTCGGGCTGCCGGAGTGGCTCGTGCTCGACGCACCCACCAACGGGCTCGACCCGCCGCAGATCCACCAGATGCGCGAGGTGCTGCAGCGCTACGCGGCGACCGGCCGCACGGTCGTCGTGTCCAGTCATCTGCTGGCCGAGGTGGAGCAGACGTGCTCGCACGTCGTGGTGATGCACCGCGGGGCGCTGGTCGCCGCGGGCGAGGTCGCCGACATCGCCGCGGCCGGCGGCGAGGCGACGTTCCGGGTCGACCGGCCCGACGCCGCGGCCGAGGCGTTGCGGGGCTTCAGCGGAGTGTCCGCCGTGGACGTCGAGGGCGACCTGGTGCACGCCGATCTCGACGGTCTCCCCCGCGCCGAGGCGGTGGCCGCGCTGGTGCGTGCCGGTGTCGCGGTCGAGCAGGCCGGGCCACGCCGCCGGCTGGAGGACGCGTTCCTGAGGCTGGTCGAGGAGGGCGGGTGAGCTGTGAGTAAGCACGAGACCGCGAACGCGGCGATCGATCACGGGGTGCACACCGATCCCGCGGCGCTGGACGAGCTGACCCAGGCGGCCAGGCAGGAGCAGACCGAGGTCGGGCAGGACGGCGCCGTCGCCGGCTATCGCCCCGGCCGCACGCTGCGGCTCGGCGTGGAGTTGCGGCGGCAGCTACGGCGGCGGCGTACCCAGCTCGTGCTCGGGTTCGTCGTAGTTCTGCCGTTCATCCTGGTCCTGGCGTTCCAAATCGGACAGTCCAGCCCCAACCGCCGCTCGGGCGGGTTCGTGGACCTGGCCACCGCGAGCGCGCCGAACTTCGTCGTGCTGGCGCTGTTCGTCGCGGGCGGGTTCCTGCTGCCGACGATCGTGGCGCTGTTCTTCGGGGACACGATCGCGAGCGAGGCATCCTGGTCGAGCCTGAAGTACCTGCTGGCGATCCCCGTGCCGCGGCACCGGGTGCTGCGGCAGAAGGCGATCGCGTCGGGACTGCTGTCGCTGCTCGCGCTGGTGCTGCTGCCCGTGGTGTCGCTCGTGGTGGGGCTGCTGTGGTACGGCGCGGGCGACGCGATCAGCCCGACCGGCGACGCCATCCCGTTCGGGCGCAGCCTCCTCGTGATCGCCCTCGCGACCGTGTACGTCGTTATACAGCTGCTGTGGGTGGCGGGGCTGGCGCTGCTGCTGACCGTGCTCACCGACGCCCCGCTCGGCGCGGTCGGCGGGGCGGTGCTGGTGGCGATCCTGTCGCAGATCCTCGACCAGATCACCGCGCTGGGCACCCTGCGGAACTACCTGCCGACGCACTACGCGTACGCCTGGATGGACCTGATCGCCACCGACATCGACTGGTCCCAGATCGCGGCGGGGGTGCTGTCGGCGGTCATCTACGGCACGGTGCTGACCCTGCTGGCCGGCCGGCGGTTCGCGACGAAGGACATCACCAGCTGACTTTCGCCTACACTGCTTGTTGTGAGCCAGAACACATCGCCGGTCGAGATCGCGCATCCGTCGCCGGCCGTACTCCGGGTGCTCAACCCGACGCTGCGGTTCCTGATGCGCACGCCACTGGGCGGAGGGCTCCGCAAGGCGCTCGTCGTCCTCAAGTTCGCCGGTCGCAAGAGCGGTCGGCCCTACGAGGTGGTGATCACCCCGCACCGGCTGGACGGCCAGCTGGTCGTGCTGACCGACGCCCGGTGGGGCCTGAACTTCCGCGGCGGACACGACCTCGAATGGGACCATCAGGGGCGGACGACGTCCGGGCACGGCGTGCTCGTCGAGGAACCGCATGCGGTGGGCGAGATCTACCAGCGGGTCATCAGCGAACTGGGCCCGAAGATGGCGTCCCGGCGCACGCCGCTGAAGGTGACCGTGCCGCGGGTGCCGACGGTGGACGAACTGGCGGAGTTCGCGCGCGCCAACGGGCTGTACGCGGTCCGGCTGTCGTGAGCGCGGTGCGCGTCGACAAGGTCGGCGACGTCGCGGTGCTGCGACTGACCAACGGCAGGGCGAACGTGCTGGACATCGAGCTGTGCCGGGAACTGGTGGAGCGGCTCGACGAGGCCGGGTTCGCCGGCCAGCGCGCCGTCGTGCTGACCGGGCAGGGCGGCGTGTTCTCGGGTGGGGTCGACCTGCTGCGCGTGCGCGACGGCGGCCCGGCGTATGTGCGGGAATTCCTGCCTGCGCTGTCGGATGCTTTCCTGGCGCTGTTCGGTTTTCCCGGGCCGACGGTGGCGGCGGTGAACGGGCACGCGATCGCCGGCGGCGCGGTGCTCGCGGCGGCGTGCGACCGGCGCGTCATGAACGCCGCGCGCGGGCGCGTCGGGTGGCCGGAACTGACCGTCGGGGTGCCGTTTCCGTTGGTGGCCATGGAAATCCTGCGGTGTGCCTACGGGAGTCACCGGCTGGCGGAGCTGACCGGGATGGGGCAGCTGTATCTCGGCGGCGAGGCGCTGACGATCGGTGTCGTGGACGAACTCGCGGCGCCCGACGCGGTGGAGTCCAGGGCGGTCGAGATCGCGGCGACACTGGCGGAGGCGCCGGCACGGGCGTTCGCGCACACGAAGGCGCAGATTCACCGGCCGTACGACGAGCGGATCGGCGAACAACGCGCGGCGGACGACGCGCATGTCGAACACCTGTGGGCGGCGCCGGACACGCGGGCCGCGATCGAGGCTTACGTGCGCCGCAGGCTGAAGCGGGCGTAAGATTCTGCACCCGTTCTCTCGCTCCGAGGAGGCCGCCGATGCCTCGACCGGTCCACTTCGAGATTCACGCCACCGACCCCGAACGCGCGATCACGTTCTACGCCACGGTGTTCGAGTGGTCGTTCGAGCGATGGGGGCACAATCCGTACTGGCTGATCAGCACGGGCGACGGGCCAGGGATCGATGGCGGGCTGGTGCCGCGACAGGGCCCGGCGCCGTCGGACAACGCACCGGTCAACGCCTACCCCACCACGATGGAGGTGGCGGATCTGAACGCGGCGACGCGGCGGGTGGAGCAGGCCGGGGGGTCGGTGGTGGTGCCTCGGACGGCCATTCCCGGGGTGGGGTGGCTGGCCTACTGCACGGACACGGAGGGGAACATCTTCGGCGTGATGGAGAACGACGAGTCTGCCGAGTGACGGGGCGTCTTTCCCGCGGCGCCGGACGGTTCCGCCGCCGCACCCCGATCCCTCAGGGTTCTGCGCCGCATTAGTCCTCTCGCGTGTGGTCCGCGGCGCCTGCCGACCCCTGCTCCCCTACTTCACCCCTGCCGCGTCCATGCCCCGCAGTTCCTTTTTCAGGTCGGCGATCTCGTCGCGCAGGCGGGCCGCCAGTTCGAACGGGAGGTCGCGCGCCGCCTGCATCATCTGGTCCGTCATGGACTGGATCAAGTCCGCCAGTTCAGCACGCGGCATCGTCGATACGTCGCGGTCCACCAGGACGCCCGAACTGCGGCCGCCGCCGCCCTGTTCCGGCTTCTTGCCCCGGGAGGCGTTGCGACCCGAACCGCCGACGGCTACTTCCTCGGTGTCCTCCGCCTCGGTGTAGACGCGATCCAGGATGTCCGCGATCCTCTTGCGCAGCGGCTGCGGGTCCAGGCCGCGTTCCTCGTTGTACGCGATCTGCTTCACCCGGCGGCGGTTCGTCTCGTCGATCGCGTACCGCATCGAATCGGTGATCTTGTCGGCGTACATGTGTACCTGGCCCGACACGTTCCGGGCGGCGCGGCCGATGGTCTGGATCAGTGACGTGCCGCTGCGCAGGAAGCCTTCCTTGTCCGCGTCGAGGATGGCCACCAGCGACACCTCGGGCAGGTCCAGCCCCTCCCGCAGCAGGTTGATGCCCACGAGCACATCGAAGTCACCCGACCGCAACTGCCGCAACAGCTCGACGCGGCGCAGCGTGTCCACCTCGGAATGCAGGTACCGCACCCGGATGCCCAGCTCCAGCAGATAATCCGTGAGGTCCTCGGACATCTTCTTGGTGAGCGTGGTGACCAGCACCCGCTCGTCCCGGTCGGCGCGCACCCGGATCTCGTGCACAAGGTCGTCGATCTGGCCCTCGGTGGGCTTGACGATCACCTCGGGATCGACCAGCCCCGTGGGCCGGATGACCTGCTCGACGAACTCGCCGCCGGTCTGCCCCATCTCGTAGGGCCCTGGCGTGGCCGACAGGTACACCGTCTGCCCGATCCGGTCGCTGAACTCCTCCCACGTCAGCGGCCGGTTGTCCAGCGCGCTCGGCAACCGGAACCCGTGCTCGACCAGGGTGCGCTTGCGCGACGCGTCCCCCTCGTACATGCCGCCGATCTGCGGCACCGTCACGTGCGACTCGTCGATGACCAGCAGGAAGTCGTCCGGGAAGTAGTCGAGCAGGGTGGCAGGCGCGGACCCCGCCGCGCGGCCGTCGATGTGCCGCGAGTAGTTCTCGATACCGGAGCAGAAACCGACCTGCCGCATCATCTCGATGTCGTAGCTGGTGCGCATCCGCAGCCGCTGCGCCTCCAGCAGCTTGCCCTGCTTCTCCATCGCCGCGAGCTGCCCTTCCAGCTCGGCCTCGATGCCGCGGATGGCCTTCTCCATCCGCTCCGGGCCTGCCACGTAGTGCGTGGCCGGGAATATCCGCACCTCGTCGACCTCGCGCACGATCTCGCCGGTGAGCGGGTGCAGGTAGTACAGCTTGTCGATCTCGTCGCCGAAGAATTCGACGCGGATCGCCAGCTCCTCGTAAGCCGGGATGATCTCGACGGTGTCGCCGCGGACACGGAACGTGCCGCGGGCGAACGCCAGGTCGTTGCGGGTGTACTGCACGTCGACCAGCGCGCGCAGGAACACGTCCCGCTCGACCTCGGCGCCGACCACGAGCTTGCTCGACCGGTCGAGGTAGGACTGCGGCGTGCCGAGGCCGTAGATACAGGACACCGACGCGACCACGATGACATCGCGGCGCGACAGCAGGTTCATGGTGGCCGAGTGCCGCAACCGCTCGACGTCGTCGTTGATCGACGAGTCCTTCTCGATGTAGGTGTCGGTCTGCGGGACGTAGGCCTCGGGCTGGTAATAGTCGTAGTAGCTGACGAAGTACTCGACCGCGTTGTGCGGGAAGAACTCGCGCAGCTCGTTGGCCAGCTGCGCGGCGAGCGTCTTGTTGGGCGCCATTACCAGCGTGGGCCGCTGCACCCGCTCGATCAGCCATGCCGTGGTGGCCGACTTGCCGGTGCCGGTGGCCCCGAGCAGCACGACGTCCTTCTCCCCCGATCCGAGCCGCCGTTCGAGGTCGTCGATCGCCGCCGGCTGGAACTCCGAGATGACCTCGAACTTGCCGGTGGTCGGGGTGATGTCGCTCTTGACGCGCATGGGGACAACGGTACGAGGCCGGACCGACAACCGGCAGGCTCAGCCGTCTCAGCGCTCGGTCAGACGGTCCGCAGAGATCGCGCTCCTACCGTCGGCGAC
>DASZUO010000007.1:0-54441 GCA_035547575.1 Amycolatopsis sp.
CGGCGGCGACATCCGCGCGATCGCCGACCTCACCGACGAGACCGAGCAGTTCTGGACGCCCGACCACCCCGAGGAGATGACCGCCAACGTCAGCGAACGTGTCTTCCTCATCGACTGGTCGTGGTTCTTCGAGAACGAGGACAGGCTGGCCAGGCAGATCGATCTGTGGCGCAGGCACCAGGCGCGCCACCGCGACGGGCCGTACGACATCTACATCGCCGCGAAGGAGGAACTGCGGCCGGGCGAAGTGCATCCGCTCGGGCCGGCCGCCGTCGGGCACCACCTGTTGCTGCTCGACCCGGACCTGATCGGCGGGTACCGGCCCAACCCCGGCCGCATCGACGGCCGCCAGCTCGTCATCGAGCGCAACTCGCTGCGGTTCGCGCGCGCGGCCCAGTTCTACGACTCGATCAAGGCGCGGGCGGTGCGGTTCGAACCGACGATGAAGACGGCCGACCTCCGCCGCGCATGGGTCGTGAAGACCGGCGTCGGGCACTGGGACGAGGACTGGACGAGCGAGACCGAGTTCCGCTCGCCCGACTACTTCGACCAGTACGAGCGGCACATCCGGTGCTGGATCCCGCGCTACGACCAGCTGATCCGAGACAGCGCCGCGACGGTGTTCCGCGAGATCCTGCGCATCTACGCGGACAAGATGCGCTCGGTCGAGGTGCTCGAGATCGGGTACGGCACCGGTCGTCTGACCAGCGAGATCGTGCCGTGGATCCGCAACATCAACCGCCCGTTCTACGACCTCGAGCACCACGGCCCGGTGCGGCTGTACCGCGGCGTCGACCGGGCCGAGCAGATGACGGCCTACGCCCGGGACCTGCTGCAGCCGGAAACGCAGGCGGGCCTGGACATGCGGCTGGTTCGCGGCACCGCGTGGGACGACGTGGAAGGTCGCTACGACGTGGTGTTCGGGTCGCTGGTGATGCACTTCCTGATCGGTCCGGACCCGACGCCCGAGGCCTTGGACGAGTTCTTCGCGAACAGTGCCGAGCACACCACGGACGACGGCACGCTGATCTTCGCGGACGTGTTCGGCGTCAACGGCGACAAGCGCGGTCCGTCGGCGATGGAGAAATGGCGTGACTGGATGATCCGCTACGCGCTGGCGGAGGACGAGGTCGACGGGTACATGGCGGGCAACTCCGACATGACCAGCGCGGCCCCCGTCTCGTTGCTGCGCAAGGCCGCCGAGACGCACGGCTTCAAGACCCGCGTCAAGGTCGTCGGCGCCCCGACTCTTCCCTTCCGGATCGTGGTGTTCCAGAAGAATCGCGCAGCCTAGCCCCGGCAAGGTAGGCGACCGCCTGGGCGCGGGCCACCATGCGGACGGACTCGGGCGGCGGAAGGAACTCGGGGTGGTGCAAGGGACGCGGCCGGAAGCCGGGGGCGTCGCGGAGGCCGACGAAGGCCATCAGAGACGGACCGAGCCGGTGCAGGTGGGCGAAGTCGTCGGCACCGCACGAGCGCCACGGCGGGGCGACGGCGAGGCCCGCGGCGGGCGCGAGCGCGGCGGCCGGCGTGGCCAGCGCCTCGTCGTTGACCAGTGGCGGCTCGCTTTTCGTGAAGCGCACCGTCGCCGTGCATCCGTACGCCGCCGCCAGGTTGTCCACAGTGGACATCAAGGCTTCGCGCAGTGTCGCCTGATCGCCGGCATCCAAAGCGCGCAGGGTGACCCACGCCCGCGCGCGGGACGGGATCACGTTCTCCGCGGTCCCGGCCTCGATGCGGCCGACGCTCAGCGTGGCCGCGTGCATCGGGTCGATCTTGCGGCCCACCATCGCATGCAGCGCCACCACGATCTGCGCCAGCGCGAGCACCGGATCGGTCGCGAGGTGCGGGTACGCGGCGTGCCCGCCGGCCCCGTCGACGACGATCTCCGCGGCGTCGGCGGCGGCGTTCACCGCGCCCGGTTCGACCCCGACCGAGCCCCAGGCGATCAGCGGGTGCAGGTGCGCGGCGACCACGGCGTCGAACCCGCCGGCGAGTTCCGGCGCGTCGAGCAGCGCCAGCGCGCCGGACGGGTGCCGTTCCTCGCTGGGCTGGCACACCGCGACCAGCGGCGCGGGCAGGTCCTCCCGCATGCGGTAGGCGGCGCGAGTCAGCGCTACGAGCGCGGCGAGGTGCACATCGTGCCCGCATGCGTGCATGTGCCCGTTGGACGCCGCGAACGGGGCTTTCGTCTCCTCATGCATCGCGAGCCCGTCCAGCTCCGCGCGCACGAGCACTCCGCGCGGCCCGCCGATCCGGGCCAGCAGACCGGTTTCGGCGACGCGCCCGCACTCCACCGGCATCGCGGCGGCGACCAGTTCGGCCGTGCGCACCTCGGCGAAACCGACCTCGGGCACGGCATGCAACCGCTCCCGCAGTGTGGTCGCCGCGGGGACCTCGTCGTCGACGAGCCGGAGGAGCTGCTCCAGACTGGACACTCGGTTGTTTTTACTGCGTGGAGGACTCGGTGACATCACGACCGGCCGTGCTGCTCCGGATTCTTTTCGGCATGCTCGCCGTGGTGTCGCTGGTGCTCGGCTACCTCGGCCTCGCCGAGTACCTCGCCACCAGCACCCAGTTCGCGCACCGGCCCGTCGACCTCCTCTACTACGACCTGCAGCTCTTCGTCATCAACTCCGGTCCGGTCACGAACGGCGGGCCGTACCCGTGGCCGCTGGAGATCAGCCGGTTCCTCACGCCCGCGGTCACCGGCTACGCCCTCATCGAGGCCGTCCGCGTGCTGTTCGCCGCGGAGATCGCCCGGCTGCGGGCCCGCCGGCGCGCGCGGCACATCGTGGTGTGCGGGAACTCCGTCGCGGCGCGCACGCTCGCCGCGCGGCTGCGGGAGGACGGGCACAAGGTCGTGCTGGTCGAGGCCGCACGCAGTCCCGGCGTGCTCGCGGCGGCCGGGCTCGCCCGCGCGACGCGGCTCTACGCCTGCGCCGACGAGACGCCGGCGAACATCGCGACCGTGCTCGCCGCCGGCCGGGTCGAACGGAAGGCGCACGCGCCGCTGGAGGTGCACGCGCACGTCGCGGACCCCGAGCTGGGCGACTCGCTGCGCGGTGGCCGGTGGCGCGAAGGCCTCGAAGTGGACTTCTTCTCCCTCGACGGCGTGGCCGCGAAGGCGGTCGTGGCGAGCGAGCAGCCCGAGGGCGAGCGGCTCGTGGTGATCGGGCTGAGCGGGTTCGGTCGCGCCCTGCTGCTGGAGCTCGCGCGCCGGGCGGAGCGGGCGGGCGACCAGGTCGAGGTCACCGTGGTCGATCCTGACGGCGAAGCCGCGGTCGCGGAACTGCACGCGCGGCAGCCGTTCTTCGGCAAGTCCTGCCGGGTCTCGGTGGTGCCCGTCTACCGGCCGGAACCGGGGGCGCACCGGGTGTTCGTCTGCCACGACGACGAGGAGCGGGCGCTCCGGGACGGGCTCGGCGCGGCCGCTACAG
Organism: Amycolatopsis sp.; assembly: GCA_035547575.1. Taxonomy (GTDB): domain Bacteria; phylum Actinomycetota; class Actinomycetes; order Mycobacteriales; family Pseudonocardiaceae; genus Amycolatopsis_E. The sequence continues at coordinate 3,441 of DASZUO010000007.1, forward strand.
TCGACGCCACCCGGGGCACGGTGATCGTCAGGATGGCGCAGCTGGCCGGCGTCGGTGAGATGATTGTGCGGCACGGTCAGGAAGACCGGCTGCGGTTCGTGGGAGTGCTGGACATGGCGAGCGTCTACCTATCCGAACGGATCACCGATTCGCTGGCTCGTGCCGTGCACCGGCGGTACATGCGCGATCAGGCCGCGCTCGGCCAGACCGCCGAGACGAACCCGTCACTGGTCCCGTGGGACGACCTGCCGGAGACCCTGCGCGACGCCAACCGCGCCCAGGCCGCCGACATCGAGCGCAAGCTCGCCCTGGTCGGCTGCACGATGACGCCGAGCCTGGAGAGCGTGCCGTTCGGCTTCGAGCCGGACGAGGTGGAGCGGCTCGCGCTGGTCGAGCACGAACGGTGGATGACCGAGCGGATGGCCGACGGCTGGCGCTACGGACCGGTGCGGGACAACGAGGCGAAGCGGCACCCCGACCTGCGGCCGTGGCCGGACCTCGGCGAGGACGAGCGGCAGAAGGACCGCAACGTCGTGCTCTCACTTCCCGAGATCCTCGCCGACGCGGGGTTCCGGATCACCCGAAAGGGCTAGTGCAGGCGGTAGAGCCAGCTACGCCAGATGATCGCCGTGGGCACGCCCGAGACGAGGATCGTGCCCAGCACTATGAGAAAGATCTCGTGGCCCTGTGCGCCGGCGACAAGGATGAACAAGCCCGCGACGACCGCGCAGAGCGCACCGAATATCGCCAGCACCACGCCCGGTATCCGCATCGGCCGCAGTTCAGCCAGCCGCTGGGCCAGGCGCGGATTCTCCTCGGCCAGCTGCCGCTCGATCTCGGTCAGCCGCCGCTGCTCTTCACCATGAAGTGCCATACGCCCGCACCGCCTCTTTTCCATTATGAGCCCGGATGTGGCGCTTGTCATGACGGTGATCGGTGTGAACTTTTTTGCTTGCGGGCATGTTGCTCACTGTGTGTAGGTAACATAACCTGCTGTTAACACTCTTGCGGGACAAAGTCGCGGGGAAAGTGCGTTCTACCTGCAAGAACGAGCCGTACGAAGAGTGCGCGTACGGGTGAGGAGGACGAAAATGAGCGTGAAACAGCAGGAGCTGGAGAACACTCCGATCTTCGCGGCCCTGACCAAGGAGTTCGACATCGAACGTCTGCTCGGCGAACTCGCCGACGAGCCCGAGAAGGGTGCCGAGAAGGGCAAATGACCTCCGCATTGCGGTTGACGATCTACGTGGGCGAGTCCGACACCTGGCACCACAAGCCGCTGTACAGCGAGATCGTCCACCGGGCGCATCAGGCCGGCCTCGCCGGTGCCACCGTCATCCGGGGCATCGAGGGGTACGGCAAGGCGTCGCGGATCCACACCACCCACCTGTTCCGGCTGAGCGAAGACCTGCCGATCGTGATCACGATCACCGATGAGGACAGCCGGGTCCGCGGCTTCCTTCCCCAGCTCGACGAGCTGGACTTCAGCGGCCTCGTCGTCGTGGACGAGGCCGAGATCTATTCTCGACCTCGTGAGCGAGACTGAGCTGGCGGAACCGGTCGAGACGCGCACCCGGCGCGTGGCCCGGTCGCAGCTCCCCGTCGTCGCCGTCATCGGCCTCGGCGGCGGGCTCGGCGCGCTCGCGCGCTACGGCCTCGCGCTGGAACTGCCCACCCGGCCCGGCCAGTTCCCGTGGGGCACCTTCGTCACCAACGTCACCGGCTGCTTCCTGATCGGCGTGCTGATGGTGCTGATCACCGAGGTGTGGTCGGCGCACCGGCTCGTCCGGCCGTTTCTCGGCGTCGGTTTCCTCGGCGGCTACACGACGTTCTCCACATATGGGGTCGAAACCCGCGGCCTGCTCGCGCCGGGCGACGTGCTGGTGGCGTTCGCGTACCTCGCCGGGACCCTCGTGGGCGCGATGGTCGCGGTGATCCTCGCGGTGTGGCTCACGCGCAAGCTCACCGGAGCGGCGCGGTGAGGCGCGCGCTACGGGCGTCGATCTTCCTCGGCGAGGACGACGTCTTCGGGCACCACCCGCTCTACCACGAGATCGTGACCAGGGCACACAAGGCGGGGATGGCGGGCGCGACCGTGCTGCGTGGCTGCGAAGGTTACGGCGCGTCGTCGCTGATCCACACCACGCGGCTGCTCAGCCTCGCCGAGAACCTGCCCGTCGTGGTGGTTCTCGTCGACGAGCCGGACAAGGTCCGCGGCTTCCTGGACGACATCGGGGTGTTGCTCGCCGAGGCGACTGTGGTCGTGGACGAGGTCGAGGTGCGGTGACCGTCGTCCTGGTGTTCGCGGGCGCCGTCGTCGGCGCGCCTCTGCGGTATCTCACCGACCGGCTCGTGCAGACGCGGCACGACAGCGTCTTTCCGTGGGGCACGCTGACGGTCAACCTTTTCGGCTGTCTCGTGCTCGGCGCGCTCACCGGCGCGGCGCTGCCGAATGCCGTGCTTGCGTTGCTGGGAACGGGTTTATGCGGCGGTCTCACCACCTACAGCACGTTCAGCTACGAGACATTGCGGTTGATCGAGCAGAAATCGTACTTCTACGCCGTAGTGAACGTTCTGGTCAGCGTGGTCGCCGGGCTGGGGGCGGCGCTCGTCGGATTCACGACAGCACAAGCACTTGTGGCATAGGGTGGCGTCATGATCGATGCGATGCGTGCCGAGACGATCACGATCGCCGGCCACGGTGGTGACGAGATCGAGGCATATCTGGCGAGGCCGCTGGACGGACAGGCGCATGCCGGCGTGGTCGTCATCCACCACATGCCCGGGTACGACGCGGCAACCAAGGAGATCGTGCGTAAGTTCGCGGTCAATGGGTACAACGCGCTCTGCCCGAACCTGTACTCGCGCGAGGCGCCGGGCGCGGACCCGGACGACGCGGCCGCGGCCGTGCGCGCGGCGGGCGGCGTGCCGGACGAGCGGTTGGTCGGGGATGTCGACGGCGCGGCGAAATACCTCAACGCCCTGGAAGGCGCGAACGGCAAGATCGGCGTGATCGGGTACTGCTCCGGCGGGCGGCAGACGTTCCTGTCCGCGTGCAGCCTGCAGATCGACGCCGCTGTGGACTGCTACGGCGCGTTCGTCGTGAGCGAGCCGCCGTCTAGCATGCCGTCGTCGATGAAGCCGATCCTCGGGCTCGCCCCGCAGATGTCCTGCCCGCTGCTGGGCCTGTTCGGGGCGGACGACCGGTTCCCGTCGACGGACGAGGTGGCGCAACTGTCGGCGGAGCTCGACCGGCTCGGCAAGCCGCACGAGTTCCACACCTACGAGGGCGCGGGGCACGCGTTCTTCGCCGTCGACCGCCCGTCCTATCGCCCCGAGGCGGCCACCGAGGGCTGGCGCCGGGTGTTCGACTTCTTCGGCAAGAACCTTTCGGCGTAAGGGAAATCATGTGCACCTACCAGACTGAGAAGATCGAGCTCACGGGCAGCGGCAAGGCGGCGAAAGGCTGGTTCACGCTGTCCCACGCGACCGTTTATGTCGACCATCCCGTCCACGCGCCCTACGGGCATACCGTGAACATCGACTTCATCAACCCCGGCGAGGGCCCATCTGCCCGCGTCCCGGTCGAGTTGACGGAGGAAGCGGCACTGGCGCTCGCGGACGCGATCCACCGCGCGGTAGCCGCCGCGCCGGCGGGGCTCGCGTCGGCGAATCAGTAGCCGCGGGGTTCTCGGCGGGCGACGCCGAGAGCGCTGGCGCCGGGCGCTTCGAGGCATCGGCTCAGGCCGGCTGCAGCGCCGAGTCGGTCTGCGGTGGCGGGGCGACGTCCTCGGCGTGCCCCGGGCCCCGCTGGGTCCAGAGCACGACCTCGCTACCCTGCTCAGCACCAGCGGCGGCGACCGGCGCCTGTGCGACGACCACGCCGCCTCCAGGCTCCGACTCGCCCTCGGGTCCACGCGGCACGAGCCCGGCCCGCCGCACGATCTCGCACGCGTCTTCGGTGCCCAACCCCACGACGTCGGGCACCTCGGTCACCGGATGACGACCGCGCATGCCATTGAGTCTAGGTCAGCCGATCGACGAGTTGAATGATCTCCGGCCCCCTCGGCTGGCTCCGGGTAGCTGCTCAGCGCTCCCCGGCGCCCGGCTACACTCCCAGGTACGGGGCGTTAGCTCAATTGGTAGAGCTGCGGACTTTTAATCCGTAGGTTCTGGGTTCGAGCCCCAGGCGCCCCACAAGATCAATGTCCCCGGCTGGCCTGGGGTAACGATGTTGCTTGTGGATCTTTCCCATCGATTTGTGATCTTGCGTGGGCTCGCGCAGGGCGCGGGCCAGTCTCACTGCCTCGATGTCCAGTGCGTGGCGGGATGGGACCTGGGTTCGAGGATGGTTCCCCCTCTCGACTCCGTTTCAGCTCATGATGTCTTGTCAGGCGGTGCGGGTTGAGCGTCGAACTCGGGTGCCGGCGGCCACCGGATGGCGCGCCGCGGTACGCCGTCCTCGGCGCCGCCCCCGCAGCCGGGTGCCGGTGCCGGAAGCGCCTCGAGCACCAGCCGGGCGGTGGCCTCGGCAGCCTGGTGGGCGAGACTGGGCAGGATACTGGAGTAGGTGTCGGCGGTGAGCACGATGCTGGCGTGACCGAGCATGTCCTGCACGGTCTTGAGGTCGCTCCCGGCGGCCAGCGACAGGCTGGCCGCGCCGTGGCGCAGGTCGTGCAGCCGGATCGGCGCCAGCCCAGAGCGGGTGTTGAGCCACCGGAACAGGCTGGTCAGCGCGTCGGGCCGGATCGGCCGGTCGAGCGCGTTGCGAAACAGCGGCCCGACCGGGACGCCGCACACCGGGGCCCGGCAGGCATCCCGGTGCCGGCGCAACAGGGTGATGCTGTGATGGTCGAGCGCGATGACCCGATTGCCGGCTTCGCTCTTGGGTGTGGCGACCTCGATCGTCGCCCCGACCTGGCGGATCTGACGGGACACCGTCAGGTAGCCGGCATCCAGATCGACATCGCTCCACCGCAACCCGACGACCTCGCCCCGACGCAGCCCGAGCAGCATGACCAGGTGGAACAAAAGGTACAGCCGGTGATCGCGGATCTCGTGCAGGAACATCGCGGTCTGCTCGACAGTCCACACCGCCACCCGAGGACGCTCCCCGGTGGCGTGCCACTGCGCCACGCGTGGCGGGGTCCACACCACCGCATGAGGACGCCGGCCCCGCGGCAGCTCGACGTAACGGGCCGGGTCGCGCTCGATCAGGCCCGCCGCACGGCCGCGTTGAGCGCCGCACGCAGGGTCGCCTGGATACGCTGCAACGTGCCCGCGCTCAGCGGCCGCCCGGCAGCACCGTGCGTGCGAATGATCGCGGTGAACATTGCCTGCACCCGGGCGTTCGTCAACTCCGTGAGCAGCGTCCCGCCCAGATACGGGACGAGGTAGTCGTGGACGTGCTGACGATACCCCCGCAGCGTCGACCCGCTCGGCCCCAGCCGCGTGTCCAGCCACAGCTGCAACCACTGCCCCGTACTCACCGTCGCCGGATACGGATCACGACCAGCCGGATCCCGCAGATAATCCCGCGCTTGCCGCGCCGCTCGACAGGACGAGAAACCCCCACGGCGCAGCTGCCGCCGCCGACCATCCGGCCCCGGCGGCAGCTCCAGCCGGAAATACCAGCTTCCATGCACGCGCTCCCGAAGGCGCGGGCACCGGGTGTCCAACAGCCTGCCCTTAGCGTCCTGGCACCCGCACCGTTTGAACACACCAACCTCATGTCGCATCCCCACCACCATCCTTGCTTGTCGGGTCGGGGAACACTCCAGCATGCACCGGAGAAGCATCAACGGGAGCAACGAAGTCCTCGGGAAACCCCAGACGGTAGGAGCGCTTGTTTGGTTACCATCGTCGTCAGTACTGTCCGCATCCGATAGGGGGCTCACAGTGGTCGACGGTCCGGGGTTTCACGTCGATGTCGACAAGGTTGCCGAGGCAGGCAGCGGCATCTCGCAGGCGGTCAAAGACCAGGACAACTTCGAACTGCGGGGTCTCTGTGGTGATAGCGCCCTCTACGGTCATCAGGGCTTGCACGACGCACTGATGGACTTCTGTGTGCGCTGGAGCGACGGCTTGGACGTTCTGACCGACGACGCCGGTGCGATCGGGGACACGTTAACCAAGGCAGCCAACGCCTATCGCCGAATCGACGACGCGACCGCACGCACGTTGGGTGGCGATCCAGGCCAGGGAGCCGTGGACGATGGCTGAACTCGGCGAGACCCAGGATCCAACGGAACTGGTCAAGGGCAAACCTGAGGCGATCGAGGAGAACGCCCCGGTACTGCGTGCGCGGGCCGAAAGCGCGGATAACGCGGCTCAGGGTCTGCTGGCCGTGGATACAGGGTCCTGGACCGGCCCAGCTGCGCACGCGTTTCATGACAAGTTCAGTTACGAGCCGCGCAAGTGGTTCGCCGCTACCGACGCGCTCGGGTCGGCCGCCGACGCGCTCAACGACTACGCCAACACCCTGCGGTGGGCACAGTCACAGGCCACGGAGGGCATCGCGACCTGGAATCGCGGGCAAGCGGCGACGCAGCAAGCGCAGTCAGCGCATGACCAGGCGGTAGCACAGGCCGCGGCGAACAACCAACCGGCTCCACCAGCGTTCAGCGACCCTGGAGAGGTTGATCGGCAAGCCGCGCGGGACATGCTGAACCGGGCCCGCACCCAGCTGTCCGAGGCAGGCGACACCGCCGCCGGGATCCTGCACGGCGCCATGGACACCGCGCCGCAAAAGTCCAGCTGGCTGTCCGACCTGGGCAACACCCTGGCCAACGCAGGGGCGGACATGGTGAACGGACTCGCATCGCTCGGGAATGCCGCACTCAACCATCCCTTGGATGTGCTTGGTGCTGCCGGCGGTCTCGGGCTCACCACCATCAGCGCGGCCGGCTTCGGGGGCGGCACGGTGCTCGATGCCACCGGTGTGGGCGCCGTGGCAGGCGTCCCTGTGCAGGCCGTCTCCGCCGCCGGGGTGGCTAGCGGCATCGGCATCACCACCGCCGCGATGGCCGATCTTGGGCAGCACGCGTCCGGTGACGACCGAGTCGAGGTCATCAAGAAGAGCGGCGACGCCGGTCCGGGGCCCACCGCGACACCGAAACCGGCCGAGGGATTGGCGGACAATTTCAAGGACGGTGTGCCACCGAAGGCCTCGGACCTTGAGCGGTATGCCGAGTCGCAAGGCTGGACCCGGACGCAGACACCCAACGGGCCCGCCAAATACGTCGATGAGAACGGGATCCCCCGGATGACCATCAAACAAGGCAGCGTCCGCACACCCGGCAGCGAGGACCCCCACGTGGAGCTGCGGAATGAACAAGGTCAGCGGATCGACTCACAAGGCAATCCCGTCACCCGCCGCAGCCCCGGCAACCACACCCCGATCGAATGGGACCTGCCATGACCACGAACTACGACCAATTCCCTGACCTGGCCGGCGTCTACCTCGAAGACAGCTACGTCCTGGCCATCAGAGAAGACGCCGACACGGTCTCATTCGCGCTCGAGGCAGTGCTGACACCCCAACACCCGCGCTACCGACCTCCCCAACCCGACGAGCAGTACTGCTACGCCAAGGCCAACTTGGTCTTCACCAGCGTGAGCGAAGTCCGCTGGCTCGAACGCAGCGGCCTGGTCTTCACCGACGCGACCGGCGAAGCCGACCTCGGAAACATAGACACCATGAACTACACCAACGACCACTACGAACTGACCGGCGACTGGGGCCAAGTTCAGATCTTCACACGTGAGCCGCCCCGGCTTGTCTTCACCTAACGCTCATCGGTGGGGGGAGCGTCAGGTCAACTGTGTAAGGCCGTGGCCTACTTGTTGATGTTGATGCGGTCGCCGAACTGGATGGCGAACGCGTTGAGGGTAGCTTTCCAGCCGTTGGAGCGGGTGATGCCGATGGCTCCGTCCGGACGTGTCATCGTTCGGATCGTGAGGTAGAGCGTCTTCAGGGCTGCTCGCTCGGACGGGAACGCGCCGCGGTTGCGGGTGGCTTTGCGTAGCCGCGCGTTGAGCGATTCGATCATGTTCGTGGTGTAGAGCACCCGCCGGATTTCCAAGGGATACGCCAGAAACGGCGTGAACTCGTCCCACGCGGCTCGCCAGGTCCTCGGGATCGCCGGGTAGCGGCGGCCGATCTCGCCCGACTCCAGCTCATCCAGCGCCGCGGCCGCGGCGTCCAGCGTCGGTGCCTGGTAGATCGGCCGCAACGCGGCGGTGACCTGCGTGATGTGTTTCTTCGACGAGTACCGCATGGAAGCCCGGATCAAGTGCACGATGCACGTCTGGACGATCGCGGCGGGCCAGACGGTGGTGATCGCCTCGGGCAGCCCGGATAGCCCGTCGCAGCAGACGAAACACACCTCGGTCACGCCGCGGTTTTCAGCTCCGCCAATACGTTCATCCAATATTTCGCGCCCTCACCGTCTTTGCCGATCCACATGCCCAGGACATGTTTGGCACCGTCGAAGTCGATTCCGACAACGACATAGACCGGGCGGTTGGCCACCTGTCCCTCGCGGATCTTGACCCAGAGCGCGTCGACGAACAGCACCGCCCAGCTCGAGCCCAGCGGCCGGTTCTGCCACTCGACGACCTCGTCGGCGACGGCGTCGGTGACCTTGGAGATCAAGTCGGGTGAGACCTCGACCCCGTAGATGTCGGTGAGGTGGGCCTGGATATCGCGCACGGTCATCCCACGGGCATACAGCGAGATGATGGCGTCGTTGAGCCCGTCCAGACGACGCTGCCGCTTACGCACGATCGCCGGCTCGAAGCTGCCGTTGCGATCGCGTGGCACGGTGATATCGACCGGGCCGACATCGGTCAGCACAGTCTTGGATGTCCGGCCGTTGCGTGAGTTGCCCGAGCCGACACCCGCCTTGTCGCAGGGCTCGTAGCCGAGATGATCGGCCATCTCGGTGTCCAGAGCGCGCTCAAGCACGCGTTGCGTCAGCTCGGTGAGCAGCCCACCCGGCCCCACCAACTGCCGGCCGGACGAGTCGGCCTGGCGCAGCAACTGCTCCACCACGTCCGCCTCAGCGCCACCACCAGCAGCCTGTTCCTTGTCCTCGTTCGCTCCTGCTTCGGTCACGTCATCGTGCCCTTCCGGACGGCGGGGAGATCACCTCCCCGCCACCCTGTCAGGGCCACGGCTTACACACTTGTTCTGACACGCCCTCGGTGGGGTCTGTACGGAAACGGTGTTTTCGGCCGTTGCGGGTTAGTGCTTCGGCCGACGGGCCGTGTCCGCGTCAGCGGTCATGAGGACCGGGTCTGGCTATGCAGTGGTGCTCTTGAGGCCGTCAAGCCAGGCGCCGAAGGTGACGGCTTTGCGCGGGGGTGGGTCAAGGTGCGCGGCGATGCCGTTCCAGCGGGCTAGGTTGTCGCCGCAGGTCTCGGCGATCATGCGGGCGGTCAGGTCCGCTTGCTCGCGGCTTTCCAGGACGCGGTGGGCGGGCAGATCTCGCAGGATGCTGGGCGTGGTGAACCGTGACCGGAGGAGTCCTTCGCAGGTGGTATCGCGTTGTTCCGCCCGGGTCCGCAAGTATTTGAGATGTGTGCGGAGTTCTTCCGCCGGGTTGTCGAGGTCGGCTAGTTCCTCGTCCGAAGGGATCTGGATAAGCGTGGGGTTGCGACTCTCCTCCTCCTCGCGGAGCTTGGCCAGCCGAGCGCAGGCTGCTGCGTGCAGGTCACCCCTGCTGTGTCGCGTCACGGCGAGCAATGCGGCATCGTTCAGCGTGGGCAGCAGCGCGGTCAATTCATTGCGTGGTGTTGCCGGATTGGCGGTCAGCGCGGCGACCGTGGTGGCTCGCTCTTCCGACCAGGAGGGTTCTTTCTCGCCGCGTTGCCTCGTGGTGCGCGGTTCGGCGGCGTTGCGGGTGGCAGTCACTGCGTCGGCCAGGAGGGCCGGGTCGTCCGTCAACTCGGCCAGTGCGCTGATCTCTTTCCATCCTGTGAAGCGACCGGCCGGTGTCCAACCGTCCTCCACCGCTTCCTGGACGACGCGCGTCAACTCAGCTGTGGCGATGTCTCGCAGGCGTGGCCGGCGCCGGACGCAGTCCGCGGCTACGGTCAGCCTGATCCCCGCGAACAGGTCGTCACCGTCCCGGAGGTTGTCGTTGGTCACCGCAGGCAAGCAGACGAGCAGCACCTTATCGGCCAATTTCTCGGGCCGTTCGAGAAGAATACGGCGGACATGCATGGCGTGTTTGCCTTCACGGGCGAGTTCTTCCCAGAGTTCAGGCGCCGGCTCCATAAGGTGCCACGCGATTCGCTGGCGCCTGTCCTCCTCGTGGCTGACCCGCTCCATCGCTTCGCGGCGTTCCCACTCCGACATCTCGGTCAGGCGGGGCCGGGGCATTCGCTCGGTCAGTGCGGCGTGCACGAGGGCAATCCTGACAGCTAAGGGCAGCGGTCCACGTGTACGGATCCAGCGTTCTTCGACGTGGTCGACATCCTCGACATCTAATTGGGAGGCCGCCTCGACAGCGAGGCCTTCCCAATCCTCGCCATCGCAGTACATGACCAGCTCCGGGAACGCTCCATGGGCCGCCAAAACGATGTCAACCCATTCCGGTGCTGCGGGCCAGCAGCCCAGCACGTCCACTACCCGATGCCGGGGCGCCCGGCGGATGATCTCGCCTCGGAGCTCGTCGTCGAGGTCATCGCGGTCGGCGAGGTCGGCAAGGAGACCTGGTGCGAGGGTGGCGACGGTCCCGAGCACGCCCCGCAGCTGAACGACCGACAAACCAGGCCTGCGGGCCAAAGCGGCGAGAACAGCGGCTTCCATGCCTAGAGCGTGGCACACGGCTATAGCTGACGATCGGCGCTGGGGCCAAGGAGCCCCTGTGCCGCTTCCGGCCCGCGACGTTGTGATTCTGTCGGTACCCGCAGTTACCCTCGGGATCGTAGGCTCACTGAGAGGTCGCCCGACATCGATGGAAGGTTCTGAACAGCACGAAGCGTTTCGCCGGGGCAAGGCATCGTGGGGTGGGGGTGGTGCTGGGTGAGTACGCCTCGGCCCACGAGCCGAGCTGTCTTCGACGAATCGTTCGGCGACCGGGTGCGAGCGCTGTTGCGCGCTCGGCCGGTCGCCGATGCAGCAGACAACGCTACCCGCCAAGCATGGGGCGAACAGGGCTACGACGTAGTAACCCTTGCTTTGGTGGCCATCGATTCGGTGATTTCCAGGCAGGGCTTCGACGACGAGGTCACGTATGACGAGGTCGCCGACAGGCTGGCCGCGTTGGCTGGCGACGCCCATCCGGACCGGCCGTTCGACGAACACATCGCGGTCGGGCGGTATGTGATGGACGCCTTGTTGAATCGCAGGGAGCGGGAGGCGCCGTTCACCTACCAGGTGTCGACGTTCGATCGTGACGAGGGCGGTTCCGTTCGTCATCGGCTCACGACGGCGGAGTTCCGCCTCCTCACCGAACATGAGGACCACGCCCGCGGCGTCAACGTGCTGCGTGCCTCGACGGATGCCATCAACGCGCTGGTCGGCGGCCTGGAGTTCGATGTCGAAGACGAGCAGGCAGCCATCGAGCTCATGCTTGCGCGGCAACTTGAACGCGGTGCCTTCGGGCAGGCAGAGAAGGCGGCGGAGCGGTCTCGTCTGTTGTCCGTGCGCTACGCCGATGAATTGCGGACGCTGTTAGCTGAAACAACACGGGACATCCGGACGGTGTTCGCCCAATGGGCGGAACAAGTTCCGGAGCAGATGGAGCGGAACCGTACTCACCTCGAAGAACGGCTAGAAGGGGAGATCAAGTTGCTTGCGCACGTTCGGGGCGCGCTGGACGCACCGGACGTCGAGCCGGAGGTAGCGACAGCGGCAGCACACATCGCCGCATTGCTGGAGGAATGCCGACGGCGGCACACCGAGTTGCACGGGCGGCTGGTCAACGCGCGGACGATCTTTCTCGACGAGCAGACGCGCCAGTCCTTCCGGCCGCTTGGCGGGCTGCGCAATCCCGATCTCACCGATGGCTTATTCCTGCCGCTGCTGAGCATGTCGGCCGCCGAGGCCGTCGTACCGGCCGAAACGTTCGCCGTGCTGTTGGCGGGTACGCGGACACCGAGGATCACGCGGTTCGCCGATCTGGTCGACGACCTGCTCGCACCACGCCGGCCGCCTGCCCCGGCGGACTCGTCCGAACCCGACGAAGAACTCGGCGACCCCGATCCGCCCGCTGTGCCGCCAGAGGTTCTGGCCGCTGCTGCAACGGTCGTCGACAGTGTCGAACTACCGGCGCGGCTTTCCGCCCTGCTGGTCGCCGCCCGGACCGCGGCGTCCTCCGATGGCGTAGACGCTGGAGCTGTCGAGCGTCTGCTCGTCCTCGCGGTGCTGTGGACCTACGCGCCGGAAACGGCACAGGACGTTTCCACCGCTACGGACACCGCGGCCCGTGTGCTGGGCTCGACGGCCGCGGTGGACGCCGATGGTGCTCGCCTCACCATGCCCGGGTGGTCCGGTGATGACCTGATCGTGGCCCAAGACGAGGAAGCGCTCGCGCGATGGGCAGAAAGCAGCATGAGGAGGGTTCCGAATGGCTCTCAGCCAGCGTGACCTCGCGGACGTGGGCGTGCTCATCGGGTGCGCGTTGCGACCGAAGATGCGGCCGGGCGCGGACTCTGACTACCGCACGCTCCTCGGGAGGTATGGCGCCGATACGGAATTCCGCAACGCGGTAGACAGTGTTCTCGACGGACTTGACGTCCGGGTGCTGTCCGACTCCGACCTCGGACTGGTGCTCGGCGTCCGTCGCGAGTCGGTCTTTGCCTTTCGTATCTCGGATTTACCCAATGTCGGCGGTGTAAATGATCGTCTACTGGTAGGTCTCGTCAGCGTGGCCGTCGCCGCTTACATGTTTCCCACCCCCCGCTGACTTCGACGACGATCGGGTGCGTTGGGTCTCCGTCGACGAGGTGGAACGCTTCATTCGCGAGGTGTGCGAGCGGTTCAAACGAACGCCGACCAACGATGAGACGTTTGAGGAGGCGTGGCGCAGCTATGATCGATTGTCGCCCGGATACAAGGCGGACAAAGGAAAGGGCAAGGGGCGTCGTTCTGCGGCGTCATCGACCTACTGGGTGGCCAACGTACTCAGCTGGATGGTGGAGCAAGGATTGGCGCGGCCGGCTGCCGCTCGTGGCGCCGAGGCATTCCAGCTGCTGGAACGGTTTCGCATCCAAGCAGGTGAGCTCGCCGGGAACGCCACCTACGACATGTTGGCCGCGATTCGACGAGGCGAGGTGATCTCGTGACTTATCAACTTTCTCGGTTTCGCCTGGCCAGCGTGGGTGACCGGGCCGCGCGTTTCACCGACCTGACCCTGGACGTATCGTCGTCCAAGGTGGGCAGTCTCGGCCAGCCGGTCGACTCAATCCTCTGGCTGCGCAACGGAGGCGGCAAGTCGAGCCTGTTGTCGCTGTTCTTCGCCCTGTTGTTGCCCATGCGGAGGGACTTCATGGGCAAAACAGTGAAACGGTATTTGGAAGATTACGTCGCGTCCGGCGACACCAGCCATACGGTCGCGGAGTGGGTAGCTACGTCCGACGACAGCCTCTTGCCGTCGGTGGCTCCTCGGCTGATCACCGGCGCCGTGTACGAATGGGTTGATCGCCGGAAACCGGTCGACCCGGATCGCGACCGTGACAAGCTCAAGCCTTGGTATTACACGTTCTTTGCAGCGCCGGACGTGCTCGATCTCGACCAGCTACCCGTACACGACGACGCTGGCTGGCTCCGGCCGATGTCCGAGTTCGTTCGTTTGCTGCGGGAGATGGCGGCGACCAAGCCGCAGCAGTTTTCCTTCGCGATCACGAACCAACGCGGCCAGTGGATGGAAACTCTCACTGCGCGGAACCTGGACCCGGCATTGTTCGGATATCAGAAGCAGATGAACCACTCGGAGGGCGGAGTCGCCGAGTTGTTCAACTTCACATCCACCGACAAATTCATCGACTTCCTGATCGATCTGACCGTGGACAGCACTCAGCCCGACCTTGTCGCGTCCAACCTGCGCAAGGTCGTCGACATTCTCGCGCGCAAGCCGGACTTGCTCGTCGATCGGGACTTCTGTGGGGAAATCGCGGGCAGGCTGGACACGCTCGCCGAGCGCCACGGTCGCGCCAAGGACGCCGAGCGGGAGGCAGCGGAGGCCGGACAGGCCGCCGCTCACCTGGCTGGCGCCTTCCGCAGCGCGGCGGCCACCCACGAAGCGGACAAGGAATGGTTCGCCGGCGAAGAACAACGACTCCGTGAGCAGTCTCTGAAACTGGACCGCGATCGTAACCGCGTCAACGACATTGCGAATGAATTTCTCCGGATCGCGGCCACATACCGGCACACCGCGGCGATAGCGGCTCACGAAGACGCCGAGACAGCGGTAACTGCGGCCACAAATGAGGACTCGGCCTGGCAGGCGGTCGAGCCGCTTTCCGCGTTGCGGGAGGCCGAGAGCCAGGCGGAATCCGTGCGTCAACAGATGGCGGAAGAGGAACGGCAGACCGCTCCATTGCGGGCCAAACGCGACGACGTCGCGGCCACGGTGAAAGCCCGTTACGCCGAGCTCGCGATGACGGAACTCGGCGCCGAGGAGGAAGCATCCTCGGACGCCACCACGGCCGCGGCGGACGCTGAGGCGGAGGACCGACAGGCTCGAGAATGCAGCAGGCTCGCGACCACCGCCGAGACACACGCCGAGAACCTACGGGGCAAGGTCATCGAAATCGACGAAGAGATCGGCGCGGCCATTGAGCGCGGTGATCTGCCGGATGCACAAGCGGATGTTCGTGCCATCCTCGCCAAGTCGTGGACAGCCAAACGCGAGACGACGCGGCAACGCGAGACCGTCCGAGGACGCCGACGTGACCGGCCTGCGCTACGGAAAGAGTTCACGGCGCAACGACAGAAGCTCGCGGCCGATCGGGCCACCAAGGTCACCGAGCACGACCAGCTTGCCAAGGAATACCGGGCACTAGTTGAGCGTGTCGACGAGTTGGCCACACACGCAAGGCTGGCCGAGCTGGTGCAGTTGGACGAGGGCGGACGTGTCGACCTGTGGGCCGAGGAGGGCCCGGTCCGTGCGGCGCTGACGCACGCCATCGCTACGATCGAAGCGTCTATTGTGGACACCAAGGTGGACGCGGCCGACGATGACCGCGCACTGGAAGGGCTGCGCGCCGAAGGCTTTCTCCCCACCACTCGCGATGCGCAGCGTGCCGCGGAGGCGATCGCCGACGCCGCACGTGTTGCGGTGCGACCGGGCTGGGAATTACTGCGTGACGTGGTGGCCGAGTCCGAGCGCGCAACGGTCTTGGCGAACGCCACGGTCGCCGAACTCGCGGCGGGCGTCGTAGTCGCCGATGCCGACGCCGACGCCGCCAGGCGTGCAGCGCGATCACACGTCGCATCGTCGATCGCCCACGTCACCGTGTGCACGGCGAGTCAGCTCCAGCGTACGTTGGCCGCAGCCGGGCCCGAATGGTTGGCGGTCTCCAGCGACCCGGCGTTGTTTGATCCAGCCGCCGCGGACGCCGCACGTGCCGACCGTGAACTCCGGCGCCATGAGCAGGATCGACACATCTCCGAGCTGCATGAGCAGGTCAGAACCGATCGAGCATTGCTCAACACAATGGATACACTGCTGCGCGACTGCCCAGCGGGCCATCTCGATGCGGCTCAAAAAACGATCGACGAATATGAGCAGGCTATTTCCAATATCGACACCAGCGACGGAGAAATTTGCGAACAAATAGAAGAACTGGACCAACAGGACGAGGAGGATTCGACCACGGAGCAAGAACTGAGCGACGAGCTTGCGAAGATCGAAGGGAGAATCCAGCGACTGCAAACCCTAGCGGAAAGGGTTGCCGACCGTCCTGAGATCGAACGAGCCATAGCAGCGTTCGACAAAGAGGCCGCTATAAACACCGGCCTTGCAGAGGAGGCGACCAGTCGCGCGAAACAACACCGCGAATCCGAGCGAGAACTACGGCGAATGGCCGGCACGCACAAGTCCAACCGGGAACGATACGAACGGCACAACCGAGAGATATCGCTGCTCGACACCGAACGTGCGGCCATTGTTCTCGAGAACGACGACCCATTGTCCGTGTTGCGAGGCAGATTCGACGATCTGGATACCCAGTGGCGCACCGTCGCGTCGCAGTCCGTCCTGGCTGAACGACTCAACGGCTGTCTCGATCGAGGCAAGCGAGCCCGTCATGCGCTCGCCGAATACCAGGACTTAATCCGGGATCGCGCGAAAGAACTGCTGGCGACCGCGGATGGCCAGGATCCCGAACGCCGCGTGGCCGCGAGTAAACGGGCACGGAGCCATGCTGACACAGCTCAGCAGAAGCGGACCCAAGCCGAAACAGAGGTCACACAGGCAAAGGAAGAAGTCGCCCGTCGAACGCCGCGCGACCGGCAACGGCACGCCCAGCTCGATGTCGAGCCGGCCACCGAAGCCGAGGCTCGTGAACTCGCCGCGGCACACGCGACCAAGGCCACCGAGATGAGCAGTGACGTGACGGCCCTGCAACGGGATGCGGAGGACGCGGGCAAGGCCGCATCCGTCGCGGACAAGGCGGCGCTGGGATTCGGACAGCGGGCTCATCGTCTCGCGGATGCCGCTGCTCCCACCCTCGTACCCGACGCCGTCCCCGCGTACCGCGGCGACGGCGACCAGGCTGAAGCCGACGTGGATGCCATGCTTGGCGGGCTTAACGAAACCAAGAAGATGGCCGCATCGGCGAGGGAAAAGTCCGACGAGGCAATGCAAGCGGTACGCAGACTGGCGTCGGAGAACCGGTTCTCGGCTGTTCCGGATGCGATCAGGGACCGGTTCACCGGTGACGCCCCTGACATTCTCGCCGAACGCGCCGCCGATCGTGCACAGGAGATGCGTGTGCGCCGGAAGACCGCCGACGACCAACTGGCTGACATCGGGCGGGATCAACGGCTCGTGGTGATCGAAATCGCAGCCCTGGTTCAGCACGTTCTGGCGAACCTGGAGTCCGCCCACCGGCACTCCAAGTTGCCGGGAACGCTCGGCGGCTGGGCGAACGAACACTTCCTCAGGATCAGGTTCGTCCGTCCAGCCAGCGAGGATGACCTGAATTCCCGGATCGACGCCGTCGTGGACCGGATCGTGGCTGAGCGGTCGAAGCCCGAAGGCCTGTCCTTGCTCAAACTGTGCGTGCACGAGGCAGTAGCCCCGCGTGGTTTCACGGTCAAGGTGCTCAAGCCGAACAGCGATCTGGCTGTTGAGCCGGTTGACGTAACACACCTCGGCAAGTTCTCCGGTGGCGAAAAACTCACCGTCTGCGTCGCACTCTATTGCACTCTCGCTCGACTGCGTGCGATCAACCGCGGCCAGGGCAGGGCCGCGCTCGGCGGCACGCTGGTGCTCGACAACCCGTTGGGCACCGCCAGTCACGTCGCGCTACTGAAGCTACAGCGCGACGTGGCAGCCGCACACGGTGTGCAGTTGGTTTACACGACGGGGGTGGAAGACCTCGGCGCGGTAGGTCAGTTCCCGAACGTGCTGCGGATGCGCAATGCTCCGGGGGCACTTCGTACCCGGCGCTACGTCATCGTGGAGGACCAGTTCGGAGCGTCCGTCGACGGCGTCACCAGTGTTCGCGTCGCGCGCGACGATGCCGCAAGGGAGGCGGAATCGTGAAGCTGAGCGCGCTCGCGCAACATCTCGCCGACCGCGTTGCCGCTGCAGCGCAGAAGGTCGACGTTGATGTGCTTTATTACGCCGCTGTGACGTTCGATCGCAGTCTGGCAACCGCGCCAACCGCGCGCAGCGAGATTCGCCAGGCGCTGGACGAACTCGCCGCCGCCGGATTGGTCAGTTTTCCAAGTTCGGCAAGGTTCTTCGACACGAGAGAGGCACCGCCCCTGCCTATGTGGGTGCGTCGCCCGCCGCGCGAACGCGTCGTAGGCCGGCCGAAGCCGGCCCGGGTATGGCCGGCAGCGATCGAGGCCGCCGGACGGATCGCGACGAGAGAAAACGAGATTGCCCTGCTGGAGACGATATCGTCCTTTCTGCGGAACGGCGGGACCAGCAGGCCCAGCGTTCCATTGCGGGAGCGATCTCTTGAGCTTTTCGGCGATGAGAAACGGATCGACCGCCTCATGTCGACTCGATTGTTCACCTCAGGTGCCGTGACCTTGGACTTGTTGCGCTGTCATCCCGTGCCGATTCCGTTCGTCTCGCAATGGGTTCCTGGTAGCGATGATCCGCAGGGTACCGCCCTCCTCATAGCGGAAAATCACCACACTTACGCCTCCTTGCTGAAGGTGACCCGGCACCGTGCCGCTGCTGAGGGGCCGGGACGACATGTGGGCTATGGCACCGGAAACCAATTCCCATCAGCGGTCTTGTCGGTGCCCTTGTTATCGCCACCGCCCAGTCGGATCGTGTATTTCGGCGATGTCGATCTGAAAGGGCTGCAGACACCGCTCGCCGCGCACACCGCGGCGGCCAAGGCCGGACTTCCGCCGGTCCTTCCAGCGGTACCGTTGTACGAGATACTGTTCGAAGTCGGCTGTAAACAGCCAAACGACCACGTACATCCAGACACCGCGGGCGCGGCAGCTGCCTGGCTGACACCGTTCGCTGAAAGGGCGCGGGACCTCCTCGTCGACGGAATCCGAATCCCGCAGGAATCCGTTGGCTATGAGCAATTAGTAGACCGCGGCGAAATACTCGATCGAGTTTGACGATGATGTCCGGAGCTGTCGACTGTGCCGATAACCCAGCCATGAATGAGCATCCATCAGATCGTTGAGGATGTCTCTGCGGCGTTCGCGTCTGTCCGCCACGCGTTCGATCTACTCTCAGATTCACGACCACCTTATCGCGAGCGACATGCCACCAAGCGTTGTGCGCACTCGGCAATCGCCTCGTCGGCCTCCTGCGCGGCCGCCTGATGCAGCTGCGGCGCCGGACGAACGGCGTCTTCCAAGTTCGGCTGCCGCGGCACCCGACAGACCCGGGGCTCGTCTGATCTCGTCGGCCGCCGCCCGGGCCTCTTCTCCAGCCACAGCCACCGGCCGCGCGATGAGCCAATGACCACAAGCGCCAGCGGCCAAGCCGCCGCCACGTTAGCGCCGATAGTGGTCATCGCGGGCACCTGGTCGCAGTTCTCGCGGACGGCGAGGCCGTTCAAGATCACCAGGTTGCGTGATTCCCGACTCACTCGGCGGTCGCTGATCCAGCGAAGGAGCCTGCTCGCTCAGAGCGACATCGAGATTCAAGCCGCGTCGCCCCTTGAAGCTGCGCGCGGCGGGGCCGAGGCCACGGCAACCGCATCTAGAACGGGGGTTCGTCCTGGAACCCGCCACCGGCACAGGAGGCCTGGAGCGCTCCCCCAGGGGCCGCTGCGTTGCGTAGCCCTGTGCTCCCGTGCTGCCGCCTCGTCCACCGCGTGGTTCCAGGCCCGTTGCAGCGACTCGATGTGCGGAACTGGCGTGTCCCAGTTGTCCTCGACGTCGTCCGCGTCGTTCGGGTCGACGTCGGCGAGCTCGCACAGCGCCAGGAAGATCACTTCGACGGTTTGCCAGGCACCGACCGCTTCGCCCCGTAGCGTGCGCCGGATCATTTCGTGGTTGGCCATTCCGGCGCGCTTATCCTTGTCTCCAACGGGTCGAGACTGCCCGGTCGCGTCGGGTACGTGCTGCCGCCGGCATCATCGCCGCGCGGACAAGCCGTCTCGCGTGGCTAGGGTTGACGACATGAGTGGTCTGGTCGGGCTGGTAGTGATCGTGGTCCTTGTCGGCCTGCCCTTGGCCGGATTGCCTTGGCTTGCCTCGCGCGTCCGTCGTCGCGGTGTCGGCGGTGGGCTGTTGGGGCCTATCGAAGAGGTCTGGGGGTATCCCGAGGCACACCGAAATCGCGCGGTGATCGAAGCGCAGCAGGAGCGCCGGGCGCAGAGTCCCTCGCCTGGTGACCCGCCCGCATGACGACGATCTGCGGATGCGCGCAGAAGGTGTCCGGCGGAAGGTGCAGACCGCCATTGTCGCCAGCGGCGATCATGCGGTGGTAGATGCCCCAGGTCGCCGACCTCGACTGCGCGTCGTCGGCGAAGAGGGCGGCGAGCCGGTCCCGGTTCGTCGTCGATCAGCACCGGCAGCAGCCGGTGCAGCGGTAGCGACACACCCGTGACCCGTAGCGTCGTTGGCCTCCAGCCCATTGGCTCGTGGGCTACCTTGCGTGTCACGGTGTGTCAGTCACGAGGGTTGCTCCGCGGCCGCGTTCGGGGTTCAGGCGGCGGTCGTGCCGTCGGCGATCGCGGCCGCGAGCTCGGCCGAGGTTTGCGGTCGTTCGCCGATGCGTCCGCGGTCGAGGTGCGCGCCGCACTGATTCCGGCGGGAGGCCGAGCAGTTCGAGCGCGAGTTGCGCGAGGCACTGGCTGCGGCGGCGGAGACACTGGACCTGACCGAGGTGTTTGCGACCTTGGAGTCTTGGAGGCGGGTAGCGCGGCTGACAGCGAATGTCGGCGCGGAGACCCACCGTGCGATGTACCGACGAGCTGCTGCGCGTTTGACCGGCGAGGACATCCCCGCGGGAGAGCCGCTGGCGCAGACTACGGCGCGGCTGGGCCTGTGCGCCAACTCGTGTACGAGGTCACCACCGACGAGCAGTCCCAGGTGCGAAAGTCCACCTAACCGGTGCGCAGGAACCCATCCCTTCCCGGACCGCATGCGAGCGACTCTGGCCAATATCCGCCGTGGCACAACGGAATGCTCTACGCTTCGGACTTCTACAACCAATGCTGTGCTGCGCTGGGATGGGGACGGTGCGCCCGCGAAGGTCGTCGATGTGCCGGCGCAGCCGTCCGGGCTCGGCTGGTACTCCGCTGGTTCCCTGGCACTGCAACGACTTGGTGGTCGACGACGCCGGCCGGGCCTATGTGGGCAACTTCGGGTGGGACGAGGCGACCGACCCCGTCATCAAAGCGACACCCATCCTGCCGCGTCGACCCGGACGGTGCGGTGCACGTCGTGGCGGAGGACCCGATCTGCCCCAACGGCATGGCCATCAGCCCGGACGGCAAGACGTTCCTGGTCAACGAAACCTTCGCCGCCGGGGTCACGGCGTTCGACCGGGTTCCCGATGGCTGGCTGAATAACCGGCGGGTCTGGGCGTCCTTCAGCGACAAGACTTTCCACACGGTTCCGGAGGCGTTGGACGCCGGGGTTCTGCTGCCCGACGGGATGAGCGGCTGCGACGCCGAGGGCGCGGACTGGCTGGCCGACTGCCACGGTCAGGGCGTCACCCGAGTCGCCGAGGGCGGCACGATCCTCGACTGCGTCTCCACCGCGCCGCACGCGACGTTCTCGACAGCCTGTCCCCCGTGCGCCCGGCCAGCCGTCGTGGGTGAACATCGCGGCCGTTGTCCCGGTGCGACGGTGGCTGTGTGAACGTGTCCACCGCCGCACGCGGGAATCTAGCGGTAGGTGGCGGCGACGGCGCCGTTGGAGTACCAGAAGGTGAGCCAGCCGCCGGTGAAGTCGTTGCGTCGTCCGCCGTCGATGCCGTATTCGTCGGAGGTCGGGTAGCGCAGGTGGCTGGTTTCCCAGCCCATGGAGGCCCAGGTGGAGCGGATGGCGCCGTAGATGCCGTGTGCCCCGGTGGAGGGTGTCCAGTAGATGGACGCGGCTTTGCTGAAGTGGTTGTAGCGGCCGACGCCATCCGGGGTGCCCAGCTCGTCGGTCACGGGGTAGCCCAGCGGTCCGGTTTCCCAGCCCATCGCGGCCCACCGGTCCCGGATGGCGCCGTAGATGCCGTGCGCACCTGTGGAGGGGGTCCAGTAGACGGAGGCGGCTTTGCTGAAGTGGTTGTAGCGGCCGACGCCGTCCGGGGTGCCCAGTTCGTCGGTGACGGGGTAGCCCAGCGGCCCGGTTTCCCAGCCCATCGCGGCCCAGCGATCCCGGATCTGGCCCTGGATGGACCAGGCGCCGGTGGTGGGCGTGAAGTAGATGGAGGCGCCGTCGGGGCGGGAGAAGTGGTTGAACTTGCCGATCCCGTCCGGGGTGGTGAGTTCGTCGGTGATGGGGTAGCCCTGGGGGCCGGTTTCCCAGCCCATCGCCGCCCATTTGCTGCGGATCGCGCCCTGGATCGACCAGGCCCCGGTGTTGGGTGTCCAGTAGATCGAGGCGCCACCGGATCCGTTGAAGTGGTTGTAGCGGCCGATGCCGTCCGGGGTGCCTTGCTCGTCGGTGACCGGGTAGCCCAGCGGGCTGGCGGGACCGCCGAGTGCCTTGTAGTGATCGAGGATCGCGCCGTGCACGGCGTGTGCGCCGGTCGCGGGTGACCAGTAGATCGTGCCGCCGCGGAAGTCCTGCGCCTCGCCGCCGCCGGCGGTCGGGTACTGCGCCGAGACCGGGTCGCTCAGATACGAGCCACGCGCGCCGCCAAGCGAGTTGTAGTAGTCGGTGATCGGGTCGGTGTTGCCCTGCAGGGTCACGTACTGCGCGCTCTGCCCGTCGTCGCCGGTGATCTCATAGGTGGCGGTCGCCGGGTAGGCGTCGGTCGGGGTGAAGGTCACCGGTTGTTGCAGTGAGTCGCCCGGCGCGATCACCTGTCCCTCGGCCAGCGGGCTGGCGGTGGTGAACACCCCGGCGGGGGCTTTCGCCTTGGTGATCGTCAGCGGCACGGTGCCGGTGTTGGCCACGGTGAAGGTCTGGGTCACCGACTGTCCAACCGCGACGGTGTGGAAGTCGAGCAGGGCCGGATCCAGGGTCAGGTGTGGCTGACCGGACAGTGCGGTGCCGGTCAGCGGCACGGACGCCGATCCCTGGTCGCCGGTCACCGTCAGCGCCGAGCTTTCGCTGAGCCCGGTGTCGGTGCCCGCGGTCGGGGTGTAGGTGAGCGGGATGGTCAGCGACGCACCGGCCGCCAGCACCGTGCCGGACGCGGGCAGGTTGGTGGCGCTGAACGAGCCGGTCGGCGCGGTGACGCCGGTGATCGTCTCGCTGGTGGTGCCGGTGTTGAGGATGGTGACGCCGAGTTCCTTGGCGGCGCCGGTGCGCACCTGCCCGAAGTCCAGCGACGACGGGGTCGCGCCCAGCCCCGGCTGCGTGCCCTGCCCATGCAGGTCCATCGCGACCGTGCCGGCGCTGGTGGTGAAGGTCAGGCTGCCGGTCGAGGCGCCCCACGTCGTGGGCGTGTAGCTGACCGGCACCGCCAGGGCCTGCCCCTTGGCCAGGGTGACCGGTGTGGCCAGCGTGGTGCCGAACGGAGCGTCGGCGGACGCGCCGCTCACCGTGAGGTCCTGGTTGGCGGTGACCGTCACGGTCGCGTTCTCGGTGCCGCCGACCGCCGCCGAGCCGAAGTCGTAGGGCTTGGTGGTCAGCGGGGAGGTGGTGGGCCGGCCGAAGCCGTAGACCTTGCCATCGCGCGTGCCCACATAGACGCGGCCGTTGTCGCTCGCCGGCACCGCGAACTTGACCGCGGTCCCGATCGGCGCCGAGTACCGCAACCGCAGCACACCGTTGACCGGCACCGGGTCATAGGCCCGCAGCTGCGCGTTCGCGCCGGTGGGGCCGGTGCTGTAGACGACCCACACCAGCGCCGAACCCGAGGTCGTGCCCGTCGAGGTGACGACCGGCGAGCCCGACGTGTAGCCGAAGTTGTCGCTCGTCGTGCCCACCGACGTCAGCGATGGCCCGGACGCCGAGTACTTCAGCGCCCGCAGCGGGCCACTGTTGCCGACCACGTAGACGTAACCACCGTCCCCGCCCCAGAAACCGGGCCGGCCCCACACCCCCTGGAACGGGCCGGTCATGCCGACCACCGCGTCCCCACCGCCGGTGCCCTGCCCCGCGCCACCCAGGTGATCGGCGTCGAGCAGGTAGATCCGGCCGTCCTTGCCGACCTGCACCGCGAGGTGCGGATGTGCACTCGTGCCGAAACCGGACGGCAGCGCGATCGGGCCGCCCGAGCCGAGGTCGGCGTCGTCCTGGTTGAGCTTGGTGTTGTCGTGCGGGCTGAAAAAGCTCGCCGCGCTCAACGATCCATCGGCATTGACGGCCAACCGCACCACCGACTCGCCGAGCGTCGCCGGCGGGGTGTCCCCGGGTCCGGGCGCCGGGGCGACCCCGTTGCCGGTGGCGACGATGATCCGGCCCGGCCCGTCGGAGACCAGCCCCGAACCGGACTGCCAGATACCACCCTCATCCGACACCCCGGCCTCCGTCGACCACATCGTGGTCTGGGCCCCGGTGGACGCGTTGACGCCCACGATGTAGCCGACGTAGGGCGTGTAGTCGCAGTGGCTCGCGAAACCCGCGTAGACCACCCCATCCAGCAACAGCAGACCGGGCCGCTGCATCGCGGTCATCGGGTTGAACGGCACGCCCGGGTTGTTGGTCGGCGCGCCCTTGACCGTCGTCGGGAAGCCCGACCTCTCGGTGCCGGTCTTGATGTCCAGCGCGTGCACATACCAGTGCGGATGCTGCGCGTCCGGCCCGTCGTTGACCTTCGACGTCAGATACACCGTGCCCGTGCCCGCGTCATAGACCGGCGTCGACGTCACCCCGATAGTCGGCACCAGGTCACCACAGCTCACCGTCGACGCCGGCCACGCCGGGCCCAGATTCCGCGTCCACCGCTGCGTGCCGGTCACCGGGTCCAGGCCGTAGACCTTGTTGTTCTCCGTCGCGACCACGACCACCCCGTTGCCCACCACCGGCTGCGCGGACACCTGACCGTCGACCGGCGCGGCGAACAACTGACCGAAATCCGCGGCGCCCACCTGCGAGGGCACCAACCCGGGCTCGTTGTCGTCCCAGCCCGTACGCAGCGTGGTGTTCCCGGCCGTCGCGTCGTCGGCGAGCGCGGGCGGGCCGACCAGCCCGACCACCACCACAACTACCGTGAGCAACAACATCCGGGCAGCACGACGAGACCGGCTGAACAACTGCGCCTCCAGAAGCGTTACGCGGACGCCCACAGTCGCGTCACCCTCGCGAATCCCATGTCGGAAATTCACTCGAACGCGTTACACCCACACGGGGACGTCAACCGGACGCAGTGCCAGGTCCCGGGCCGGGCCATCAGCCTCAAATGATGTTGTCGCTGGTCCGCACGTCCTGACGCCCGCCGGCGCCGGCCGAAAAGTTGAACTGTGCGCTTGAACGAGCCCTCATGCTTTCGAAAACCAGCCGGGCCTCACGGAGTGTGTGAGGACGAGCGCGGCGTTGACGATGTCGCGGAGTTTGCGTGGGCTGGTGGTGAAGTGCTGGAGTGCGCGCCAGCGTCCGGTCGATACGCCAAATCCTCGTTCGCCAGGGGCGCGCGCAGGCGTAGCGCAGTCCCTGCCCGGCCTGCCAGAAGCAACTGAGCACCGGGCGTCCCTCATGGGTGCCACGCCGACGGCGCTCCGCCCGCAGCGGGCGCCCACGAACTGCGCGAGTTCACGAGGGACATCGAGTGTGGCGCGATACGCGATCACGCCGAGTCCTTCTGGCAGATGGATCTTGTGGTGAGAACTCATCACTGAGCATTCCGGAGTGGGCAGGTCGCGTTGCGTCCGGTGTGGGCTGCGATGGACGACGGCTCGTGTGCCGCGCTGACGTGTTTGACACAGTGGTGTGGCGTTGGGTGCCGCACCTACTTCACCGAATCGCTGCTGAGCCGGTTGCTGGACCGCGCCGTCACGCGGCTCCCGTCGAACTGACCCGTTGTAGCTTCAACGCGCACACACCCAAGACCGCAGCCGCCGCGATCGCGAGCGCCCAGCCGACGAAGTCCAACAGTTGTATGCCGGCGGCGACACCGACGACCAGGACGCACAGACCGATCGCAACGCCGATGTCGGCCGCCAGCATGGCGCGGATCAACGCGCGCGCCCGAGTTCGACCGGTGGAACTGTCCGGGTTGGCCGCGCTGTCCAGTGCATGGTGAGCTTGCTGCTGCTCTGGCACGCGAGTCACGTGACGGCCTTGCTTCGGGTCGGCCAAGCGCCCCACCGTTCAGCTGACGACCAGGTGGCAGCTCGAACTTCGCGCAACGGCTGGATGTTCATCCTGACGACCTGCTTCGGATATCTTGATGCGTTCCGATGCCCGCAAGGAAGTTTTAACGTAACGGATTTCGATAAGTCAATTAAGCGCGTATCCGGGGACGATGTTTCTTGTCGCAACGGTCTGACCTGGGATTATCGAGAAATTGTTTTACTCGCTTCGGCTTTGAAGCTCGCTCATTCAGTACTTATTGGCATTTGTCACGCAACCCTTCGGGCCGCATCCGGGTGCGGCGATGGGTGCATCGCGGGCCACTGGCGCTTGTTCGATTATGGTGCCAGTTTTGCTGCGTCCCCATGACTTTGCCGTCATCCCGATCTTTGTAGCACATGCATCGCTCGCGCAAAAGGCGGCATCCGCCCCCGGATGCCGCACTGGGGAAAGTTGTGTCCAATCGGATAAATCGAAATCCCGTGGTTACCTCTAGGTCACGCTTTTACGTTGAAGACCGCGATCTACGCCATTAACGTCCCGGCGACGATCGACTGCCGGTCGTAGTCGTTGCGCGAGGCGGTGATCTCGTCCATGTGGGTGCAGGCCCATTGGCGGACGACGGCGATCGCGTCCTCGAGGCTTTGGCCGAGTGGGATGAGCTCGTACTCGATCCTGGGCGGGATCGTCGGGCAGCCGTGGCGGTGGACGAGCCCGTCTCGCTCCAGCGATCGGAGGGTTTGGGGCCTCGACTCCGGACGCCCTATCGGCGCACCGGGCGCCAAACCGCGGCCAAGGCGATCGCGGCTGGCCTGTGCCGACACGATGGAGTTGCTCGGACATGGGCAAGCCATCCGTGAGGCGCTCGGCGTGCGCGCGCAACCGAACCATGTGCCCTGGCCGTTTCGCAACAATGTCCCGATGCCGGCGGTTGCCGTCGTTGTCGGGGTCGAGGTCCCTGCCGGTTCGGCCCGGCCGATAATCCGCCTGCGGGCTGCAACACCGGCGCCAAGTACCAGAAGGCCGATCCCGGCTTGCACCTGTCGGCGACCCGAAACGTCAACTGCCTTCGCTGGCTCCGGCATCGTTCCGCTGGCCGGTCAGGGTGGCCACGAAGCTGCCGATTTCGGCGTGAAGAGCGCCGGATTCAAGGGGGCGCACGTGCTGCTGCACGATGGTGCCCAGCAGCCAGGACAGCAGGCGGTGCGAGGCGGCGGCGGGGTCCGCGGCGCCCGTCGCGGCGATGAGTTCTTCGAGGAAGGCCTGGACTTGAGCGAGCATCGCTGCGACGGCGTCCGTGGTATTGCGGCGTCCCGTCGCGATCCAGTATTCAAACCACAGGAAAGCCGCGTACGGTCGTTCCGCGAAGGTTGCCAGATACGCCTCAATGACCGCCCGTAGGCGCTGCTCGGGTGCGACGGCGGCGGTGGCGACCTCGCGCAGCGTGGTGAGCATCGCGTCCAGATGCGCCGCGACGGCTTGGTCGACGATTTCGTCGATATCGCGAAAGTAGTAGTGGATCGCGCTCTTGGTCAGCGGACTCGCGTCGGCGACCGCGCGGGCGGTACAGCCACTCAGTCCGTCTCGGGCCAGCACGACTCGTGCGGCTTCGATGATCTGTTTGCGCTTGAGTTCCGCCGCGTTCGAGGCTAGGACTTGGTAGCTCTCACTATCTGGCACAGCAATGAGTCTAGCCATAGGTGGGACATGTGTCCTACTCTTGGGTCACGTGTCCCATAGCGCTGGAGGTGGCAGTTGTCCACGTTGGTGAACAAGGAGCGAGTCCAGGCCATGCTGGACGAAGTTTGGAATGCCAGGCGCCCGGATCGACTCGCGGAATACTGGCTCGCGGCGACACGTGGCGAAGCCGAACGGCTGCACGAGATTCTGTTCGCGGCATTTTCGGATCTGCAGGTCCGTGTCGACGACATGATCGCTGAAGGCGACCGCGTCGTAGTGCGGCTGTGGTTCACAGGAACGCACGACGGGGAGTTCCAGGGCCTGCCGGCTACTGGGCGAAAGATCGCGTTCGGGGCGATCAGGATTTACCGCCTCGTTGACGGGCGGGTGACCGAAACCTGGGCCTACCAGGACTCTGTAGGGCTACACCGGCAGCTCAAGTAGCGCTCTCCGTCGCCACGGATCGAGGTCGCAAGGCGCGTCGCGCGGCCGGGTTTGGCGCCGGCCGTACCTCCTGATAAACAGGAGACACAGCCAGCGAGGAGGGGCCATGAACGACCGGAGCGAGGCGGCCGACAGCCTCAGGTCACATCTGGACAACCCGAGTTCAGCGCGGGTCTACGACTACCTGCTTGCCGGGAATGGCCCCAACAACTACGCCATCGACCGGTTGTTCGCGGACCGGCAGATGGAGGTGATGCCCTACGGCAAGCCAGCGATGCGCGAGAACCGCCGGTTCATCGGCCGCGCGGTCGAGGCCGCGCTGGCCGAGGGCATCCGGCAGTTCGTCGACATCGGCTCCGGTCTGCCCAGCCAGGGGCAGGCGCACGAGATCGCCGACCGGGTGGCGCCGGAGGCCAAGGCCCGCGTGATCTACATCGACAACGAGCCCATCGCCAACGCCCACTCCGAGATCCTGCTCTCCGACGAGGCCGACCCGGAGCGGCACCGGGCGCTGCTCGGCGACTTCTTCGACTACGCCGAACTGTGGTCCAGGGTGACCGACACCGGGCTCATCGACCCGGACGAGCCGACGTGCCTGTTGATCACCGCGATTCTGCACTTCATGCCGCCGTCGACCCGCCCGGAGGTCCCGCTGCGCTACTACCGCGACGCGCTCGCACCGGGCAGCATGCTGGTGCTCACCCACGCACTCGACGAACCCGGGGACGAAGCCCTGCAACACGTGGCGCGGCAGTACTCCAAGACTCCCACCCCGGCGCACCTGCGCACCGACGACGAGATCCGGGAACTGTTCGGCGACTGGACGATGCTGGAGCCGGGCTTGACCTGGACCGGCCTGTGGCGGCCGAAGCAGGACCGCTCGCAGGAACCGTGGTGGGACGAGGACGTCTGGGGCAAGCCCGAAGGCGAGCCCTGGTGGGGCGACCACGAGGCGCTGATGCTCTACCGCGCCGGCGTCGCCCGCAAACCGGCATGACCCGCCATCCGGCTCAGCGGGCGGTGCGGCGCAGCCAGAGCAGCCCGATGACCGGCAGTACGAGCGGGATGAACAGGTATCCCTCGCCGTAGACCGACCAGACCGTCGCGTCCGGGAAGGCCTCCCGGTCGAAGATGCTGAGTGTGCCGACGGCGAGGACGCCGACGAGTTCGATCGTCAGCGACACCAGCGCGACGCGCCACGACGTGGCGCCTTTGCGGGCGAGTGCGACGGTCGCGACGATGTAGAACACCGCCGCGACCGCGGAGAGCACGTACGCCAGCGGCGCCTCGTGGAACTTGGTCGCGATCTGCACGGCCGCCCGCGACGTCGCCGCGAGCGCGAAGATCGCGTACACCGCGACGAGGATCCGGCCGGGCCCCGTGGCCGTGTTCCGCGTGGTCTGCTCAGGCACTGGCGCCACCCCAGATCTCGTTCAGCCGCAGCACCATCACGGCGATCGCGACACCCGCGACCCCCAGGATCAGGGTGCTGGACCGGCTGCGTTCGGCCAGCGCCCACAACGCACCCACCGGGATGATCACCAGTGAGCCGATCAGGTAGGCGAGGTAGGTCGCCATGTTGCCCGGTCTGCCGCCGCCGATGAGCAGCACCACGCCGATCACGAGCTGGGCGATCACCAGCACCTCGATCACGGCGAGACCGACGAGCAACGGCTTGCCGGGGGCCCGGTTCCGGGCGGCGAGTACGAACGCCCACACCGCGACGAGCAGTGCCGCCAGGCCTACCGCCAGCGCGAAACCAGAGATCACGCACCGCAGCTTAGTTGCGTGCGAACGGATGACGGCGGGGAGTCCTGCGCGCCACGACCGACCGCGCACGGCCGAGCGGAACCGTCGAGTTTAGAACCGGGTGCCGCGGACCGCCACTCAGCGCCGCCGCGAGGCGCCCCGGCCGTGACGAACAGTAATCATGGCAGCTAGCTGGTCGGAAAATCACCGCCTGGCCAGGTGGCGCACGACAGGCTTAACAGCGCAAATTGCACGTCGACCGGCCTATCAGGCGCGATGAGACCGATACGCAATGTTACATCTCGAATGAGTGATGCCCACGCGTGTAGGTATCACGCACGGTTCGGCTACCTCGCGGTAACCGGCATTTCCCACTACTCGAACAGCCGAGTCCTAAACCCTGGTTGGCGGATTGGCTGGCAGGGGGCGGATAGGGGGAAGATGAGCCGTCGCATAAAAATGTGGAGGGTGGTGCCGGATGGATCTGGAGTACGAAGCTTTCTGCTTCGCGGATCCGCTGTTTTTCGATGAGCAGCGAGGCGCCACGCACCCGGACGACAATTTTGACAAGCTCTTTCCTCAGCCTTCACACGGTTGGGTGTCAGCCGAAAGTGGAGTGTGGAGGTACCTACGTCCTGTCGAAGATGACGATCTTCCTGAACAGGGCTGGAAAATCCACGTCTCGGGCACACCGTCCAACGTGGACAAGGTGCTTGCCGCCGTGCATCACTACTGTCTGAACAGGACGGTTGCCTTCAAACATCTTCGCACCCGTTCCATGGTGCTCGCGCACAATTCCAAATACGCCGCCCGTGAAGCGAGCGGCAAACTGGCCACCATTTATCCGAAGGATGAAAAGGAGCTGGAAACGGTCCTCCGGGACCTCGATGCCGAACTGGGTGGCGAACCCGGACCCTACATTCTCAGCGACCTCCGATATGGTGCCGGCCCGCTGTATGTCCGGTACGGCGGATTCAGCGAACAATGGGTCGAGGACGGCGGTCGGCGTGTGCTGGCGATCCGCAAGCCGGACGGCACCCTGGTGCCCGACAGGCGCACGCCGGTTTTTCACCTACCCGATTGGCTTGAACTGCCGGAATGCCTGACGACACACCTCGCGGCGCGACAGGCTGGAGACCCCCAACAGTTCCCATACCGGGTGACCTCTTCGCTGCACTTCTCCAACGGTGGCGGCGTTTACGTCGCCACGCACAAAGCGAGCGGTGAGGAGGCCGTGCTCAAGGAGGCACGGCCGCACGCCGGCCTCGACCTCGACCGCCGCGACGCCGTGGCGCGGCTGCATCGGGAGCACGAGGTGCTGCAACGGCTCGCCGGGATCCCGGGGATTCCGGCCGCGCGGGAGCTGTTCACCGTGTGGGAGCACCATTTCCTCGCGATGGAGCGCGTCGAGGGCCGCCCGCTCGGCTCGTGGCTCGCGCGGAACTACCCGTTGACCCGCCGTGATGCGGACGACCGGGATCTGCCCCGCTACGCCGAACGCGCGCTCGCCCTGCTGGCGCGCCTGGACAAGCTCGTCGCGGCGGTGCACGAGCGCGGCATCGTGTTCGGTGACCTGCATCCGATGAACGTCCTGATCGACGACGACGATCAGGTGTCGCTCGTCGACTTCGAACTCGCCTTCGACGTCACCGGCCCGGGCCGTCCCACGCTCGGCGCGCCTGGGTTCAAGCCGCCGCGCGACCGCACCGGATTCGCCATCGACGAGTACGCTCTCGCCGCGCTCAAGCTGTGGATCTTCCTGCCGCTCAACGCCATGCTCGAGCTGGCGCCAGGCAAACTGGCCGGACTGGTCGGCTTCGTCCAGCGCCGCTTCGATCTCCCGCCCGGCTACTCGGCCGACGTGCTCAGCGTGCTCGGTTCCTCGGACGCCGAGCCCGAGCCGCACATGGACCGGTCGCTGCTGAGCAAGTCGATCGCCGTCGGCATCCTCGCAAGCGCGACCCCGGAGCGCACCGACCGCCTGTTCCCCGGCGACATCGAGCAGTTCAGCGTCGGTGGTGCGTGCTTCGCCGTCGGCGCCGCGGGCGTCCTGCACGCGCTGCACGTCGCCGGCGCCGAGCGGCATCAGGAGTACGAGCGCTGGCTGATCGAGTCCGTCCGGCGCGATCCGCCCACGCGGCCGGGTTTCTACGACGGCGCGCACGGCATCGCCTATGTGCTCGAGAACTTCGGCTATCACGACGAGGCCGGCGACCTGGTTGCCTCCTCCGCCGGCCTGGTCGAGCAGACACGGGACCACGGCCTGTATTCGGGCCTCGCCGGAATCGGGCTGAACCTGCTGCATTTCGCGAAATCGCGTGACGACACGACATTTCGCGACCAGGCCATCCGGCTCGGGGTGCGGATCGCCGATACTCAGCCAGAACCGCCGGGCAAGTTCGCCAAGGCCGGGTTGATCCACGGCTGGTCGGGTCCGGCGCTGCTGTTCGTCCGGCTGTACGAGAGCACCGGTGACGAGGCGTGGCTCGATCTCGCCGACCGCGCGCTGTGCCGTGACCTCGAGGAATGTGTCACCGCGGACGACGGCTCGATCCAGGTGCGCGACGGCGAGGCCCGCACGCTGCCCTACCTCGCGGTCGGCAGCGCGGGCATCGCGGTTGTCGCCGACGTGCTGGCCGCGCACCGCCCGGCCGCCGAGAGCGTCACGCGACTGCCCGGCCTGCGCGACTCGTGCGGTGGCGAGTTCGTGATCCAGCCCGGTCTGCTCTACGGGCGGGCGGGCCTGATGACGGCGGCCCCCGCCACGGCCGAGGCGCACCTTTCGCGGTTGGGCTGGCATGCCGTGCCCTACGGCGGCGGTGTCGCGTTCCCTGGCAACCGCCTGCTGCGCCTGTCGATGGACGTCGCCACCGGCGGAGCGGGTGTGCTGCTCGCGCTCGCCGCCCTTGACGGTTCCGCCGTGCTGCCGTTCCTCGGCGGCCCCCAGACTCCGGTCGCGTCCGATCGGGGAAGTAACAGAGAAAGGTGAGAGACATGGATCTGGTCCTCGACCTGCAGGCAATGGAAGCCCCCGAAGCCATGGAAGGTGGCCACGGCGGGCACGGGCACGGCTGCCCGACCAGCAATCTGAGCCTGCTGGCCGCCTGCGCGCACAGCACGCTCAGCCTGCTCGGTTGTTACTGACATCTCCCAGGTAGGCGGGAGCGGCGCAGGCCAAGTGCGCCGCTCCCGCATCCATTCTCACATCAGAGGACCGCGCGAAGCGTGGGCGACAGAGACCGAAGGGTGAGGGCGATGATGGGCGGTGGCCGTCTTGCGATGACCGGCGCCGCCACCGGAGGTGGGCCGCGATGAGCCCCGGCGGCGACCACCTGCTCAAGGAAGTCGCCCGGCTGAACAAGGGCCGGACGAGCTTCGTCGTCCTCATCACCGTCCTCGCGGCCGGGGCGGGGCTGCTGCTGCCAGGGGCGCTGGCCGCCGCGGTCGACTCCGCGATCGCCGGGCACCTGAGCTGGCCGCGCGTGTCGTGGGTGGTCGCGCTCGGGCTGGCGGAGATCCTCGCGGACGTGCTCGGCGGCATGCTCGCCGTCCGCACCACGAGCACCGCCACGGCCTGGCTGCGCCGTCGCCTCGCCGACCACCTGCTCGGGCTCGGCATCCGCTCCCGGTTCGCGGAGGGCGACGCGCTGGCCCGGATCACCGGCGACTGCGCCAGTGCCGGCGCCATCACCTCGATCTTCATCCAGCTGGGGTCGTCGGCCCTGATCTCGGTCGGCGCCGTCGCCCTGCTGGTCGTGCTCGATCTGCGGCTCGCGATCGTGTTCGTCGCGAGCGTGCCGGTCGCGATGTTCATCGCGCGCTCACACCTGCGCCACACGGCCGACGACATCCTCGCCTACCAGCAGGTTTCCGGGGACATCTCGGCCCGGCTGCTCGACGCCGTCCGTGGCCTGCGCACCATCGCCGCCTCCGGCACCGCCGACCGCGAAACCAACCGCGTGCTGCGTCCCCTGCCGGAACTCGGCGCGGCGGGCGCGGGCATGTGGCGCACCCAGGCCCGCATGGTGTGGCGTGCCGCGCTCCTGCTGCCCGCGGTCGAGCTGACAGTGCTCGTGGCCGCCGGGCTCGCCGTGCTCGACGGCCGCCTCACGATCGGCGACATGCTCGCCGCGCTCGGGTACGTCGCGCTCGGCATGAGCCTCGTCCGCCAGATCCCGCTGCTCACCACACTGACCCGCGCCCGTTCCTGCGCCCACCGCATCGCCGAGGTGCTCGCCGAACCCACCCCCTCGAGCGGGAAACTCCTCGGCCCGCTCGGTCCCGGCGCGATCACCACCGAGGACATCACCATCCCCGGCGGCGCTTTTGTCGCGGTGGTCGGCAGATCCGGCTCCGGAAAGTCCACTTTGGTCGCTCAGCTCGGTGGCCTCACCCGTGCCGACGTGCGCCTGGACGGGATGCCGCTGGACCGGATCCGGCCCGAGGAACTGCGCACACTGATCTCCTACGCCTTCGAACAGCCCGCGCTCATCGGTGCGACAGTCGCCGACGCGGTGGGCTACGGCACCTGGTCCGGCCGCGCCGCCGTGCGCCAGGCCTGTCGCGCCGCGCAGGTGCACGACCTGATCGTCCGCCTGCCCGACGGCTATGACACTCCGCTGGCCGAAGCGCCGCTGTCGGGCGGCGAGGCGCAGCGCGTCGGGCTCGCCCGTGCGCTCGTCCGCCGGCCCAGAGTGCTGATCCTCGACGACGCCACCGCGAGCCTCGACACGGTCACCGAGTCCCTTGTAGACGGTGCGATCACCGGCCTTGGCTGCACCAGGATCATGGTGACCCACCGGCCCGTCACCGCGGCGCGCGCGGATCTGGTGCTGTGGCTGGAAAACGGCCGGATCCGGGCGATGGCTCCGCACGAGCGCCTGTGGCGCAACCCGGAGTACCGGGCGGTATTCGAATGAGGCTGTACTGGACGACGCTGGGCGCGCAGTGGCGGGGCGCGCTCGCGCTGCTCGCCTGCTCGATCGCCGAAGGGCTGCCCGCGTTCTTCTCCGGACGGCTCGTCGAACAGTCCGTGGACCAGGGTTTCGCCGCGGGCAGGGCACTCACCGGGGTGCTGTGGCTGGCGGTGTTCGGGGTGGTCGCGCTGGTCGGCGCCGTCGGCACCCGGCTCGTCTGGCACCAGCTGGGCGGGCTGGTCGAACCGGTGCGCGACGCGCTCGTCACGGCCGTCGTGCGTGGCGTGCTGCACAACCCGTCGCCGCGCCGAAATCAGCCGGACGCGAGTGCCGTCGCCCGCATCACCCAGCATGTCGAGGTGGTGCGCGACGCGACCGCGGGCCTGCTGGTGCAGGCGCGGGGCATGCTGACGACCACCGCCGCCGCGCTGATCGGCCTGCTCACCGTCGCCGGGGAGGTGGCGTGGCTGGTCGCCGTGCCGGTGCTGCTGTCGCTGATCCTGTTCGCCTGCCTGCTGCCGACGCTCACCCGCCGGCAGCGCGCCGCGACGCTGGCCGACGAGGGGACCGCCGAGTCCGCCGGCACCGTGCTTGTCGGGATGCGGGACGTGGTGGCGTGCGGCGCGGAGTCGGTGGCCGCGCTGACCCTGCACGAGGCGGTGGACCGGCAGGCGAACGCCGCCGTGCGGATGGCCAACGCGACCGCGCTGCGCACGATGGTCATCGCGGTCGGCGGGCTCGTGCCGCTGCTACTCGTGCTGATGGTCGCGCCGGGCATGGTCGCCTCGGGACGGTTGAGCGCCGGGGCCGCGCTCGGCGCGGTCGTCTACCTCTCGACCAGCCTGCAACCGGCGCTCCAGGGGCTCGCCGCGACATCGAGCACGGTCGTGCTGCGGCTGTTCGTGGCGTTGCGCCGGATCGCGGAGGTCGCCGAGATCCCGCCGGTGTACCCGGGAGACCGCACGCCGGCCGACGAAACGGTCGAGGCACGCGGCCTGACATTCGGCTGGGGCGAGCACGCCGAACCGATCGTGCGCGACCTCGATCTGCGGCTCACCACCGGCGATCACCTCGCGGTCGTCGGGCCGAGCGGGATCGGCAAGTCGACACTCGCGTCGCTGCTCACCGGCATGGTGCGCCCGCAGGGCGGACACGTGCTGCTCGGCGGGGTGCCGGTCGACGACGTCCGGCCCGACCTGCTGCACGAGTTCGTCGCGCTCGTCCCGCAGGAGACCTACTTGTTCAAGGGGACCGTGCGGGAGAACCTCGCGCTGTTCGCCCCGTCCGCCACCGACGAGCAGCTCATTCAGGCCGTGGGCGCGGTGCACGCCGAGGAGGTCGTGACGCGGCTCGGCGGGCTCTACGGTGAGGTCACCGACGTCTCCGCGGGCGAGGCCCAGCTGCTCGGCCTCGCGCGGGTGTACGCGAGCCCGGCGGTCGTGGTGATTCTCGACGAGGCCACCTCGCACCTCGATCCGGCCGCCGAGGCCCGCGCCGAACAGGCCTTCGCCGAGCGCGACGGCATCCTCGTCGTGATCGCGCACCGGCTGTCCTCCGCCGTGCGCGCCCGGCGCGTGCTCGTCATGGACGGCCGCGACACGCTGCTCGGCCGGCACGAGGACCTGCTGGACGACTCTCCCCGCTACGCCGCGCTCATGCGGGCGTGGACGGATCCGGTGGCGGCCTGAGCAGACCACCTGCAGGGCACCAGACTGTCCACATCGGACTCGTCGTGGCACGTCGTCGAAGATCTTCGCAGGCAGGCCGGACGACTCGACACCGGTGACAATCCGTTGTGGCCACTCCGTGGCGGCCCCCGGATCGGTGAGCCGCGTCGACCGCACCCCGAGCTCAGGACCTGTGGTCGTGCTACTCAGAGATGATCGACGGTCACGGTCGATACCTCGGCTTCACTTGACCGGACCATTCAACGCTGCTTACCTTGATCCATCACGTATCAGCACGAATGGACCGTTGCGCGCATGGCGGTCCGGGTCTTGGCCGGCGCAGGGGTACGGCGCGCGTATACCGTGCCCGGAGGCTCGTTCCTGGAATTGGTCGATGCCATCCAGTTCGACTCGTCGATGACGCTGGTGCACGCGCGGCACGAGCTCAGCTCCGCGTTCATGGCCGAGGCAGAGGGCAAGCTGCGGGACGTGCCCGCGCTGCTGCTCGGCAACCAGGGGCCCGGGGTGCTGAACCTCCTCGCCGGCGTGCAGAGCGCGTACGAGGATGAGACTCCGTTACTCGCCGTGATCGCCGATCCGCCGTCGGTGAACCTGGTCGGCGGTGGTCAGGACGGCCCCGACCCGCTGGCCTTGTTCAGCCCGTTCGCGAAGTGGACCGCGCGCGCCGAGACCGCGGCCGACGTGCCCGACCTGATCGCCGAAGCGCTCGCCGAGATGCAGGAAGCCCGACGCGGACCGGTGGTGCTGTCCGTGCCGACGGACTTCTGGGTCGCGCCCTACGGTTCGCCGGTGCCGGTGATCGAACCGCCGCCGGACCGCACGGGCGCGTTGCTGCGGTCGGCCGACGAGGTCGCCGCGCTGCTCGCCGACGCCCGCTACCCGGTGGTGATCGCGGGCAGCCGGGCCCGGTCCGCGCGCACCGAGCTGATCGCGGTCGCCGACAAGCTGGGTCTCGCCGTGTACAACGCGTTCCGGCGGCAGGACGCGTTTCCCGAGACGCACCCGCGCTACGCCGGTCACCTGGGCATCGGGATCCCGCAGCAGCAACTGGACGCGCTCGACCGCGCGGACGTCGTCCTCGCGATAGGGGCGCGCCTGGACGAGATCACCACGCAGAACTTCCGCTACCCCTCGCCCAGCCAGACCCTCGTGGTCATCGGCACGAGTCCGCTGCCGCCGCACCGGCGCGGCCTCACGCTGCGCGTCGAGTGCGAGGTCGGCCCGTTCCTGCGCGAACTGAGCGCGGTCGCGCAGCCGCGCACACGCCGCAGTTCGGCGGCGAACGCAGGCACGCACACGTTCATGACCCCGCCCAGCGCCACCGGCAGCGGACTGGTGCATCCGGCCGAGGTCGTGCTCGCCGTGCGCCGGGCCGCGCCCGAGGACACCATCGTGACCTCCGATTCCAGCGCCTTCGCGCAGTTCGTGCACCGCTACTGGTGCTTCACCGAGCCGCACACGCAGCTGGGGCCGGCGGACCGCACGATGGGCTACGCCGTGCCGGCCGCGGTGGCCGCGAAGCTCGCCGCGCCGGAGCGCACGGTGGTGGCGATGGTCGGCGACTCCAGCATGATGATGACCGGCCAGGAACTGGAGACCGCCGTGCGGTACCGCGCCCCGGTGATCGTGGTCGCGATCCAGAATGGTCTGTACGGCGAGATCGCGATGCACCAGGCACGCAGCCACGGACGGCTGTCCGGCGTGTCGGTGCCGACGATCGACTTCCAGTCGTGGGCCCGCGCGTTCGGCGCCGTCGGCTACACCGTCGAGTCGCCCGAGCAACTCGAGCCGACCGTCAAGCGCGCGATGCAGCACCAGCGGCCGAGCGTGATCGACGTGCGCACCGATCCGGAGGTCATCAACCCGGATGTGCGGCTGCGTGATCTGTTCCGGGTCAGCCGGGAGGGTTGAGCCCGACGGGCGTTCGTCGCAGGAGTTGTGTAATTCGCGTGTGGGACGTTCGCGTTTTCGTCCGCGGTCCCGTACCGTCGTAATTTCCTTGCTTATTCCCAGGATATGAAACTGGTCTCACCGTATGGTTCTGGAAACCCAAGTCCGTAAACCGAAACCGATCATTTCAGGTACTCGCTCGATGCCCGAACACGTGCTGGTCACCGTGTTCGTCGTGCTACCGCTCGTCGCGCTGGCGGCCGCCGTCCCGTTCGCGTGGGGATGGGGGCTCAGCACGCTCGACATCGGACTGGGGGTTGCCTTCTATGTGGTGTCCGGGCTCGGTGTGACCGCGGGCTACCACCGGCTCTTCACGCACGGCTCGTTCAAGGCGAGTCGTCCACTGCGGATCGCGCTGGCGATCGCGGGCAACCTCTCCGCGCAGGGCCCGGTCACCCAGTGGGTCGCCGATCACCGCAGGCACCACGCCTTCTCCGACCGCGTCGGCGACCCGCACTCGCCGTGGCTGTTCGGCACCGGGCCGAAAGCACTGGCCAAGGGCTTCTGGTTCGCGCACATGGGCTGGCTGTTCGAGCGCGAGGTGACCAACGCCGAACGGTTCGCGCCCGACCTGCTCACCGATCGCGACGTGCAGACCGTGGACCGGCTGTTCCCGTTGTGGGTCAGCCTCACGTTCCTGCTGCCCGGCGTCATCGGCGGGATGCTGACCTGGTCCGTCTGGGGCGGCGTGACGGCGTTCTTCTGGGCCGGCTTCGTGCGGGTCGCGCTGCTGCACCACGTCACGTGGTCGGTGAACTCGATCTGCCACATGATCGGCGACCGGCCGTTCGCGAGCCGCGACAAGGCCGCGAACGTCTGGCCGCTGGCGATCTTCTCCTTCGGCGAGTCGTGGCACAACCTGCACCACGCCGACCCGACGTGCGCCAGGCACGGTGTCAAGCGCGGCCAGATCGACATCACCGCGCGGCTGATCTGGATCTTCGACAAGCTCGGCTGGGCCTCGCAGGTCCGGTGGCCGACCCCGCGCAGGCTGAGCCGACTGGCGCTCGAGCCGAATCTGTGATTCACTAGTGATGGTCTCAAGATTTTGTGTTCGTGTTAACCCACGCTCGCAAGACTTAGCGGGCGTAGTGGTTTCCCAGTCGGGAGAGCAAACCGTCTCGCAGTGACCCGGAGCATCGAAACGGTGCTGCGATTTATTTTTTGCATTTGGAGAATGTTTTTATGGTTCAGGGCACTGTGAAGTGGTTCAACTCCGAGAAGGGGTTCGGCTTCATCACCCCCGACAACGGTGGCGGCGACGTTTTCGTCCACTACTCGGAGATCCAGGGCAACGGTTTCCGTAGCCTGGAGGAGAACGCGCGCGTCCAGTTCGAGATCGGCCAGGGCCAGAAGGGTCCGCAGGCGACCTCGGTCAGCATCATCTGATTTCGAGTCTTCGCGACAGGCCCCCGCTTACCGGCGGGGGCCTGTTTCATGTATCCGAGCGAACCTGCGGGAGTCGATGGCGAGGCATCTGCCCACTCGGATACCTTCTTGCGGGTGGGAACTGGGCGAGGGGCGAAATCATGACGAGTACCGTGACGCGGCCTGCGCCGCCGGGTGGTCCGGTCACTCAGTCACCAGAGCCACCCGAAACGGGCCGTAGCGGCGTCGCGGGCCTGCTCGACCTGCCGGTCGTCGCCGTCCGCGGCATCATGCGCTCGGCGCGCACCAGCCCGGGACGGCTGTCTGTCATCGGGGTCGCACTCGTCGTGCTCGCGCTGGTCACCGGGGTCGTCGGCACGATCGCCACGCAGGGCAAGAAGGACACGATCAACGACCTGATCGACCATCGCGAACCGCTCACCGCGGCCTCGCAGGAGGTGTACCGCTCGCTCTCCGACGCGGACGCCACCTCCGCCAACGCGTTCCTCGTGATCGGCACCGAACCGGCCGACCTGCGCGGTCGCTACGACCTGGACATCGCCCGCGCCGGCGCCGCCCTCGCGAAGGCCGCCTCCGACTCCGAGGGCGTCGCGGACGCGGCGGGCAAGGTCGACGTCATCGCGCGCAACCTGCCCGTCTACACCGGCATCATCGAGCGGGCGCGGGCCAACAACCAGCAGGGTTTCCCGGTGGGCGCGTCCTACCTGCGCGAGGCGTCGAACCTGATGCGGACGGTGATCCTGCCCGCTGCCTCCGACCTGTACCACATCGACACCGACCGGCTGGGCGCCGAGCAGGACGACGTCAGCGGCTTTCCGTGGTTCACCATGATCCTGGTGCTCGCGCTGCTCGGCTCGCTGATCGCCACCCAGATATACCTGACCCGCCGCACCAACCGGTTGCTCAACGTCGGTCTGGTGGTCGCCACCGGCGCGACCGCGTTGATCCTGCTGTGGGGCGCGGTCGCGCTGACGGTGCAGGCCGTGCTGGTCGGCGCAGGCGAGGACGACGGCAGCCACCCCGTGGACGTGCTGGTGCGGGCCCGCACCGCCGCCGTGCAGGCCCGCACCGACGAGATGATGACGCTCGTCGCGCGCGGCGACGGGGCCGACTACGAGCAGAACTTCAAGACGCTCGCCCCGACGTTCACCGGACTGCTCGGGGAGGCGCGGGGGCTGCTCGACGGCGAGGCCGGTGCGCAGGTCGACACGGCGGTCGCCGGTGCCGACGCGTGGCTCAAGACCCACAAGGACATTCGCGCGCTCGACGACGGCGGCTCCTACAGCGACGCGGTGAAGAAGGCGGTCGACCCGACGGTGGCGGACGGTTCTGCCGCCGAGTTCACCAAGCTGGACGACGCGCTCGTCAAGGCCATCGACATCGGCCGCCAGAACTTTCTCGACCAGACCCGCGGCGCGGACCGTTCACTGACGCTGCTGCCTCCCGGCCTGGCGGTGCTCGCCGTGCTCGCGGCGGGCGGAGTGACCATCGGCATCCGCGATCGGCTGAGGGAGTACCGGTGAGGACTTTCCGGAGTGACGGCCTGCGTGGCCGGTTCCGCGGGCCGAAACGCCTCGCCGCCGTCGTCGCGGTGATCGGGTTGCTCGCCGTGGGATGCGGCAGCGCGGGCACGCCGGTCGACCCGGCTCCCGTGGGCAGCGTGCAACAGCCCTTACCCGCCGGCGTGAGCGGCTTCGAAGGCGCGGGTGGCGGCCCCGCGGCGGCCAACTGCGACACGCGCAGCCTCGGGCCCGCCCCGGGGATCCCGTCGGGATCGACGATGGCCAAGATCCGGCAGCGCGGGCGACTGATCGCGGGCGTCGACCAGACCACATACCTGTTCGGCTTCCTCAACCCGTCCACGGGCAACCTCGAGGGCTTCGACATCGAGATCGTCAAGCAGATCGCCGACGCGATCTTCGGCAACTGGGAAGGCCACGTCCAGTGGACGGCCATCCCGTCCTCGCAGCGCGAGAACGTGCTCAAGAACAACAGCGTCGACGTCGTGGTACGCACCTACAGCATCACGTGTGCGCGGCTGAAGGACATCAGTTTCTCCTCGACCTACTACGTCGCCGGACAGCGCGTGCTCGTGCCGAAGAACTCCGGCATCACCGGCCTTGCCGACCTCGGCGGCAAGAAGGTGTGCGCCACGAAGTCCTCGACGTCGCTCGCCGCCATCGCGCAGGCGTCGTCGCATCCGGTCCCGGTGTCGGTGAACAACTGGTCGGACTGCCTCGTCCTGATGCAGCAAGGCCAGGTGGACGCGATCTCGACCGACGACGTGATCCTCGCCGGCATGGCCAAGCAGGACCCCAACCTGCAGGTCGTCGGCGATCGGTTCACCCAGGAGAACTACGGCGTCGGCGTCCCCAAGGGCCAGGACGACATGGTCCGGTTCGTCAACTCCGTGCTGGACACCGTGCGCACCGGTGGCGTCTGGCAGCAGAACTACAACTACTGGATCGCGCCCGTGCTCGGACCGGCCGGGCCGCCGGCCGTGTCGTACCAATGAGGGTTGAGCAATGACCGATGAGCCCCGCCGGCCGAAGCACGCCGTGCCCGAAAACCAGCCCATCTCAGGGCAACTCGACGAGCCACCGGCCGAGGCCACCCAGTACATCCGCCCGGCCGAGCCCGCGCTGCCCGCCGAGCCGCAGGCCACCAGCGTCCTCTCGGCGGCCCCGCCGACGCAGAGCATCATGCCGCCGGCCCCGCTAGCGCAATCCACCGGCACAGGTGTCGAACTTCCCGATCCCGGCACGGAAAGCGTGCTGCCGGAGAGCACCAGCGGACGGCACACGGGACCGGGCAGCGAACCCGGCACCGGCACCGGCGCGTTCCCCGGCACGGGGCGGCGCAGCGGACGGCGCACGTCCCGGCGCGGCCGGCTCGGTGCGGGGCTGGTCGAGGTGCCACCGGTGCCCTACCGCGACCCGGCGTCCGCGGTGCTGGGCAACCCGGTGGTGTCGGAGGAGAAGCG
Source organism: Amycolatopsis sp. (assembly GCA_035547575.1). Taxonomy (GTDB): domain Bacteria; phylum Actinomycetota; class Actinomycetes; order Mycobacteriales; family Pseudonocardiaceae; genus Amycolatopsis_E. Next base: position 46,251 of record DASZUO010000007.1, read on the forward strand.
CTACTGCGGCAACTGCTCGGCGAAGGTCGGCCGTGGCGACGCGGGACCCGAGGGCACGTGCGAGAAGTGCGGCACGGCGTACTCGTTCCTGCCCAAGCTGCGACGCGGCGATCTCGTGGGCGGGCAGTACGAGGTGCTCGGCGCGATCGCCTACGGCGGTCTGGGCTGGATCTACCTCGCGCAGGACCGCAACGTCAACGACCGCTGGGTAGTCCTCAAAGGACTGATCGACACCGGTGACGCGACGGCGATGGCGGCGGCGGTGAACGAGACCCGGTTCCTGGCCGAGGTCGAGCACCCGAACATCGTCCGGATCTACAACTTCGTCCAGCACCCCGACCCGAAGACGGGCCATTCCGTCGGCTACATCGTGATGGAGTACGTCGGCGGACAGTCGCTGCGGCAACTCGCGCTGCAGCACTACCGCGAGGCCGGGCGGCCGGAACCGCTGCCGATCGGCCAGGTCATCGCGTACGGTCTGGAGATCCTGCCCGCGCTGGGGTATCTGCACAGCCAGAACCTGCTGTACTGCGATCTCAAGCCGGACAACGTGATCCAGACGCACGAGCAGCTCAAGCTGATCGACATGGGCGCCGTGCGGCGGATGGACGACTACTCCAGCCCGCTGTTCTTCACCACCGGCTACAGCGCGCCGGAACTGGCCACGCAGGGCGCGTCCGTAGCGTCGGATCTCTACACGGTGGGCCGCACACTGGCCGTGCTGAGCTTCGAGTTCAACGGCTACACCACGAAGTTCAAGGACGCGCTGCCGAGCCCGGACGACGTGCCGCTGTTCAAGCTGTTCGGCTCCTACCACCGGTTCCTCAAACGTGCGACGCATCGCGACCCGGACCGCCGGTTCATCAGCGCCGAGGACATGGCTGACCAGCTCGCGGGCGTGTTGCGCGAGATCATGGCCCTGGGAACGGGAAAACAGCGTCCCGGCGTGTCCACTGTGTTCGGTCCCGAGACCACGACCTTCGGTGTGGACCTCGTGGTGCCGGAGGCCGGGCAGCCGGTGCCGCTGCCGTCCGGGGCGGACGTGGTCGGCGGTCTACCGATCCCGCAGGTTGACACGAGCGACGCGGGCGCAGGCGTGCTCGCGACCACGACGGCGCTCGACCCGCACGGCGTTATCACCGCGCTGACCAGTGCACCGCGCCAGTCCATCGAGGTCCGGCTGCGGATCGTGCGTGCCCGGATCGACCTCGGCGAACTCGCCGAGGCGCAGCGGCAGTTGCAAGCGGCGCAGTACCTCGCGATCCGCGCCGGTTACCCGCACGACTGGCGGATCGACTGGCACCGCGGCCTGATCGAGTTGGCCGGCGGGCGGCAGCGGGTGGCGCAGATGGCGTTCGAGGCCGTCTACGACGATCTGCCCGGCGAGAGCGCGCCGAAGCTCGCGCTCGCGGTCAGCGCCGAGGGCGTCGGCGACCATTTCGCGGCGTCCCGGTTGTACGAGTTGGTGTGGCGCACCGATCGGTCCTATGTGAGCGCCGCGTTCGGCCTGGCCCGGATGTACCTGGCACAGGGCGCGAGGGCGAGCGCGGTGGAGGTACTGGAGTCGGTGCCGCCGTCGTCCACGCACTACGTGGCCGCGCAGGTCGCCGCGATCAAGATCAAGACGCGGGCGGTCGGCAACGGTGCGGTGTCCGAACGAGACCTCGCCGACGCGGGCGCGCGCCTGGAACGGCTCAACCTCGACGCCGAGCGCCGCACGCGGTTGTCCGCCGAGGTGCTGGAGGCCGCGTTCAGCTGGGTGCAGGGCGCGCCGCCCGGTCACCGCACGCCGACGCGCGTTCTGGGCTGGCCACTGGCCGAGCGCGAGGTGCGGTTCGGGCTCGAACGCTGCTACCGCGATCTGGCGCGGCTCGCGCACAGCTCGGACGAGCGCTTCGATCTCGTCGACCGTGCGAACGCGATCCGGCCGCGCACCCTGACCTGAGCGCTCAGGGGTTGATGTCCCAGCCGTCCTTGGTCTGCCGGAACTTCTCCAGCGCGTTCGGGTGCCCGTGCGTCGTGAAGTGTTCGACCGGCACCTCGATGTAGATGGAGCGCGCACGCAGGGCCACCGGGCCGTCCTCGGAGTCGAGATGGCCATCGGCGCTGGCGTAGATCTTGCGCCCGGCGACGCCGTCCACCGTGGCGACGATGAACAGGGTGGACCCGACCGGCACAGGCCGCAGGAAGTCCGTCTCGAGCTTGCCGGTGACCGCGGGACGCTGGAGCAGGTTGCCGACCGTGGCACCGAGCGCCTCGTCGAACGCGCAGGCCAGCAGCCCGCCGTGCGCCAGCCCGGGGGCACCCTGGTGCGCTTCGGTGACTGTGAACTGCGAGAACACGCGTGAGCGTGCGCCCATCGTCGACTGGAGGTGCAGCCCGGTCTCCAGGTTCCCGCAGCCGAAGCACTCGTCGTAATGAACCTGCAGTTTCGTGTCCGGGCCTGGTGCGTCCGGGTGAACCACGGCAGGTTCGCTTCCGGCCGGTGGCCACTGGGGTGCCTTGCTCATCCCTTCAACCTTACTGTGCCGGCCGTCGCCCTCGGTTCGAAGAGACAACAACCACGAGAAGCACGAAAATTACTTGCTAACGCGACTGAACGACTAAGGTCGCAAACTTGACCGCTGGCACGGAACTGTTGAGGAGGTCGGGCGGATGGCAGATGAGGCGGCTCAGCAAACGGAAATCGACCAGAGAACCGTCAAACGGGCGGTTATCGCGTCCGCGATGGGTAACGCTACCGAATGGTACGACTACGGTGTGTTCACATCGGGGGCGATCGCCACGAGCATCGGCACGGTGTTCTTCCCCGGTGAGGGCAACGCCGTGCTCAAGTCGCTGGCGCTGGTCGCGATCGGTTTCGTCGTGCGGCCCTTCGGCGGCGCGTTCTTCGGTCCGCTGGGGGACAAGCTCGGCAGACAGAAGGTCCTGGCCATCACGATCCTGCTCATGTCGGGTTGCACCTTCCTCGTCGGCTGTATTCCTACGTATGCCGCGATGGGTATCGGCGCGCCGATCCTGGTGCTGCTGTTGCGCCTCATCCAGGGCTTTTCCACGGGTGGCGAGTACGGCGGGGCGGCCACGTTCATCGCCGAGTACGCGCCCACCAAACGCCGTGGCTTCTGGGGCAGCTTCCTGGAGTTCGGCACGCTGACCGGTTACGTGCTTGGCAACGCCGTCGTGCTCGCGGTGACGCTGTCCTTCAGCGCCGGGCAGGTCGACTCGTGGGCGTGGCGGATCCCGTTCTTCGTCGCCCTGCCGATCGGCCTGGTCGGTCTGTACCTGCGGTCGAAGCTCGAGGACACGCCCGAGTTCAAGCGCCTCGAGAAGTCGGGCGAAAAAGCCCAGAAGGCGCCGCTGAAGGAGACGCTGACCGAGAACTGGCGGATGATCCTGAACCTGATCGGCATCGTGCTGCTGCTCAACATCGCCGACTACATGTTGCTCACGACGATGCCGACGTACTTCACGGATACGCTCAAGATCAACGACAACACGTCGACCCTGATCATCATCGGGGTCGAACTGGTGCAGATGGCGTTGATCGCACCGCTGGGCGCGTTGTCCGACCGGATCGGGCGAAAGCCGTTGCTGCTCACGGCGGCGATCGGGTTCCTGGTGCTGAGCTGGCCGTCCATCAAGCTCATGCAGAGCGGCAGTATCGCGTGGCTGGTCGTCGGCTTCGCCATCGTCGCGTTCCTGCTGGTGCTGATGCTCGCGGTGATCGGCTCGACGTTCCCGGCGATGTTCCCGACCCGCGTGCGGTACGGCTCGTTCGCGATCGGGTACAACGTCTCGACGTCGCTGTTCGGTGGTACCTGCGGCGTGATCGTCACGGCGTTGATCCACGGCACGGGCAACGACGACTGGCCCGCGTTCTACCTGATGATCGCGGCGGCGATAGCACTGGTGCCGATCATGCGGATCCCGGAGACGGCCCGCGTGCCGATGTCCAAGATCAACGTGCAGACCACGCCCGCCGGCGGGCTGCGCGCGGCGACGAGCTAGCCGCCGGAAATACGGAAGGACCGCGCTCTTCTCTTGCGAAGGGCGCGGTCCTTTTCTGATCACTACTCGGCGACCTCAGCGGTGGCTGCGGGGCGAGGAACGAAGCGATGGCGTGCCCAGGCCACCAACGCCGAAGCAACACCAACCGCAATGCCACCTTCCACCAAGAGCGCGGTGAACACCATGAGGCTTCCTCCTCTGAGTCATCGTCCGGCTGGACCAGCCGGTATCGGGATGGTCGGGACCAATCGGCCCATCCTCTTCATCGCCGGGGACGCTGTGGGTATTTCACCGCGGGCCGCCGTTGATCGGTGATGTCCACCACGGCAAGATGGGCGCCACCGCGAGTGAGGAGACGGCGGGAGATGACCGACAGACAGGCACCCGGCGTGGCCGAGGCCGCGCGGTTGCTCGACGACATGACCCAGCAGATGATCCCGGTGCCGCCATTTTTGGATGAGGACAAGGGAAATGAGCCGGCCGACTCCGGGCCGGTGAAGGATTCGCGCCTCGACGGGCACGTGCTGTAGGCGGGGCGGGTTCGCCGAGGCGCCCGCCCTGCCACCGAGGTCAGCTGTTGAGTGCGGACAGCTTGGTCCAGTCGGTCCAGGAATACGTCCAGTCGGAGTAGTCGCCGTCCTTCGCGGACAACTGTTGCGTGCTCCCTGTGATCTCCACCGGGTCACCCATCAGCACACCGTCGTAGTAGATCTTGGCGTTCGCCGGCGACAGGTTAAGGCAGCCGTGCGAGATGTTCTTCTTTCCCTGCGCCCACACCGAACCCGCGAGGCCGTGGATGAACTCGCCGTTGTTCGAGATCCGCACCGCCCACGGCACGTTCACGTCGGTGTAGCCGTAGCGCGGGTTGCTCATCGAGTAGACGGGGTACTTCGACATCACGACGTGGGTGCCGCTGTGCGTGACGCGGCCCGGGTCGGAGTCCAGGCCGTAGCTGACGGGGTAGTCGGCGATCTGCTGGCCGTCGCGGATCACCTGCATTCGGTGCGTCGTGGTGTCGCCCTTGACGATCTGCGAGCGGCCGATGGTGAACGACGCGTTCACGTCGGACTTGCCGTACGTGCCGTCACCGATCTTGACGCCGTAGATGTCGGCCTTGACGGTGACTTTCGTGCCCGGCTGGTAGTACTCCTTGGGGCGCCAATGCACCTCGGTGTCGGACAGCCAGGCCCAGGAGCCCTCGGTTTTCGGGGTGGTCTCGACCGACAGCGCGCGTTCCGCGGCGGCCTTGTCGGTGACCTTGCTCGTGAACGTGAGTGCGATCGGCATGGCGATGCCGTAGGTCTGCCCGTCGCCGACGTTGAGGCTGCCCGAGACCTGGCGCTTGGGCGTGACTGTGGTGAAGGAACCGCTCAGTGGCACCTGCTTGCCGTCGGTTCCCGTGGCGGCGCCCGACCACGTGTAGGTCTTGCCGTAGCCGAGGGGTTCGGTGGTGGTCCACGTGTGCTTGTCGGCGGAGAGTGCCCCGGCCACCGGCTTGCCGTCGGCGTTGGTGAGGGCGACGGTCTGGATCTCGCCGCTGGTGACGCTCACCTTCACCGGATCGGCCGGCGCGATGTTCTGGGCGCCGGCGGCCGGCTGGACGGTCAGCGTCGCGGGACTCGTCGCCGGTGCCTGCGCCCCGCCAGCCGGCGCCTGTGTGTTCGCGGCCGCAGTGGATGCCGGACTGCTCGTGCAACCCGTCAAGCCGAGTGTGGCCGCCATGCCGAGGCCGATCAGAGCGGCCGGAAGACGTCTGCCGATCTTGAGTTTTCTCACCTGCACTTGCCCCTTTTCCCCATGTGCCCCACAAGACGCCCGAGTTGTACCGAACGTTGACACCCATTCGTGTGACGGGCATCACGTTTGAAACGGACAGTCTCTGCGCTGATCAGCCTAACGGGTCGATCGTTGATCTCTGGGCCGACGCGATAGGACGTTTTGTGACATCCGGGTTCGGTGCCGAAGGGGGGTTCAGATTTCCCGAGATCCCGGTAGGCTGCCTTCAGGCCGTCGTTTTGCGTGTTAGTGGCTTCACACTCGCGGAACTTCTGACGCGGGCCGGAGCCAGCGCTCTTTGCTCGTCTCGTTGGAACCGCCCGGGACGGCCCGGGTGTCGCTACGGCGGCACTCGATGCGGATGTAACGAGGAGTAAGCGGTGGCGCAAGGCACTGTGAAATGGTTCAACGCCGAGAAGGGCTTCGGTTTCATCGCCCAGGATGGCGGCGAGGGCGATGTCTTCGTGCACTACTCGGAGATCGATGGGCGCGGTTTCCGCACCCTCGAAGAGAACCAGCGGGTTGAGTTCGAGGTCGGGCAGGGCCAGAAGGGTCCGCAGGCCCAGAAGGTGCGCGTCATCTAAGACGCCTCCTGCTCTGAACGTCGCAAGCCCCCGGCGGGATTTCCCGTCCGGGGGCTTGTTCGTTTCGGGGGGTGGATTGCGGGGTTGTGCGCTGCTCGCCGGGGCTCTGGCAGGTCCTTCGCGGGGGCTTCAGACCTGGGGGCGCGCCCAGTTCTCGTCGAAGAAGTGCTGGTCGGTTTCCGAGGTGCCGGTGTGGTCGGCGAACTGCCGGCGCTGCGAGGAGGCGGCCTGGGCTTCCCAGGAGAGGCGTTCGAGGACCCATTCACGGGCCAGCGCCTGCGGCGAGGTGCCGCGCTCCTCGGCGAGGTCGCGCAACTGGCTGCTCGCCACCAGGTTCACCCGAAGCTGGTAGACCTGAGCTTCGCCGAACCGCTTGCCGGTGCCGGTGCTTTCGGGGCCGGTCTCCGGTGCGAGCGCCTTGAGGTAACTGGTCAGCTCGTGGTCCTCGACGGGCTCGTCCTCCTTGACGGCATCGTTGCGATGACGGCCCGGATTGACGGGCTTGAGGTTGGTCCGGGTATTACCCCGACGACCCAATGATGGAAGAGGCACGCGGCCACCATAACGTTTGGATCTCGCCCACCATCCCAATGTGACCCACAACACGCGGCAGAACGGCCTCACTACTCCATCCAGGCGGTCCCGGCACTCACATGTCGCAACCCCACCCAAACCCTCCGCAACCCCGACGCGTCGAGCAGGAAGAAGGCCCCGCAGCCGCAGAGGCTGGTTGACACCCAGGGGACCACCCTGCCGAACGCAAAGGAGCTCGCACCGTGGGGGTCCGGGGGCTCGGCCCCCGGGGCAAAGCAAGGAACCGGCGAAGACGCAAAGCGCCGAGCAGATAGGAGGAGGCCCCCGCGCCAGGGGGAGGAACGCGGGGGCCGGAGGGGATCTCCACAGGCGCTGACCGGGGGTGTGTCAGCGAGTCGATTGTTACATGAGTTCGGCCGTGGACGCGAGTGGTGGGCCCGAAAAAGTCGCGCGCACCGTCATGTGGTGGTCGCCGTGTGTTCACCCTGTTTCGTGGCTGTGCGTGGGCATCGGCGGGTCGCAGGTTCACTCTGCGGGGGGGCTGTGGCTGGCCGTTTCCGGTCGCTAGCCTCGCGGCCAAGTTGCTTGTGCGGACGAGACTTTCGGGAGGGACCATGAGCGGGTCTGTGGAAGTTCGACAGTTCCTCCTGCGGTACGAGGGTGCCGATACGGGCAGTGGCGGCGGGCTCGCGGGCTTGCCGTCGCAGCGCGCGGGACAGGCGGATGCGCCGCGGGTGTCGGATGACCAGGTTCGCCGCGCGCGCCTGGCGGTGGCGGCCGGCGCGACGGATGCGCAGGACTGTGCGCAGTTGCTGGACATGCTGGGACTGCTGCCGGATGACGAAGGACATGTCCCGGCACAACGGTAGCCGGCCCCGCATTCGTAGGAGTTTGCGCAGGTCAGAACCAGTTTTTGCGGTTATGGGATACCGGTTTGGAGCGGGCTTCGGGGGTGCCCTATGCTGGTAATCGCTCCCGGGGGGACCTGAGAGCGCGGTCGGTCGGTTCGCCGAAACCGGCCGGGCTCCCATCGTCCAGCGGCCTAGGACTCCGCCCTTTCAAGGCGGCAACGCGGGTTCGAATCCCGTTGGGAGTACGCAGTATCGCAAGGCCCTGTGGCGCAGTTGGTTAGCGCGTCGCCCTGTCACGGCGAAGGTCGCGGGTTCGAGTCCCGTCAGGGTCGCAAAAGCGTCTGGCTCGCAGCCGGCGTTCGCGGCCAGGTAGCTCAGTTGGTACGAGCGTCCGCCTGAAAAGCGGAAGGTCGCCGGTTCGACCCCGGCCCTGGCCAC
>DASZUO010000008.1:0-35489 GCA_035547575.1 Amycolatopsis sp.
CCAGGAGGGGAGCCAGAGTTCGGCCTGCCAGTGCGCGCCGGAAATGGCGTCGCCGTTGAGAATCGGCCACAGCCACGCGAAGTTGGCGACGACGAGCCCGACGTACAGCGCGACGACGAGCAGACCGGTGCCCCGCCGTTCGAAGCTCCGGCGCGCGCTGCCCAGGATCTGGCCCAGCGCGAGCGTCAACCCCAGTGCCAGGAATGGCGCCATGGGTGTGGCGTAGAAGAAGTACATCTGCCGGTCGATGTTGGTGAACCACGGCAGGTATCCGGCGAAGTAGCCGACCAGCACGGCCGCGTACCGCCAGTCGAACCGGAACAGCCACCGCCACAGACCCCAGCCGAGCATCGGCAGCGCGAGCCACCACATGGCGGGCGTGCCGACGAGCATCGTGGCCTGCACGCAGTCGTTTCCGCCGCAGGTCGTGGTGCCCGACTCGTAGTAGTAGAGCATCGGCCGCAGCCCCATCGGCCACGTCCACGGCTTCGACTCCCACGGATGCGGATCATTCTTCGGCGTCAGCAGCGTTTCGTGGAAGTGCAGGACGTTCATCGAGTAGTCGCCGAGCGACCGCAACCCCGCGGGCACCCAGCCCCAGAACCCTGGCGCGATGTTCTGGATCTCGGTGTAGTGCCGGTCCGTGGCCGACTCGCTCGCGAACCACGCCCACCAGCTCGCCAGGTACAGCAGCACCGGGATCGCGACCATCGCCCACAGCGCGGGCAGGACGTCCCTGCGCAGCGCACCCACCCACGGCCGGGGCACCCCGGCCGCGCGCCGCGCCGCGATGTCGAAACCGACGACGAGCAGCCCGAAGAAGGCCATGTAGTACAGCCCGGACCACTTGACCGCGAACGTGAGGCCGACACACACGCCGCCGGCGAAGCGCCACCAGCGGAACCCGAGCCGCGGCCCCCACGGCGACTCGTCGGCCCAGCCTTCGCGGACCGCGACCGCGAGCCGCTGCCGGGCCTGGTCGCGGTCGACGAGCAGGCACGCGAACGCGGCGAAGGAGAACAGCGCGATGAAGATGTCGAGCATCCCCATCCGCGACTGCAGGAACAGCACGCCGTCGCAGATCACGAGGATGCCCGCGATGCCGCCGAGCAGGGTCGATCGCGTGAGCCGGCGCGCCGCGCGGATCACCAGGACGATGATGACCGTGCCCGCGATGGCCGAACTGAAACGCCAGCCCCAGCCGTTGTAGCCGAAGACCCACTCCGACAACGCGATCAGCTGCTTCGCCAGCGGCGGGTGCACGACCAGTTCGTAGCCGGCGTTGTCCTCGAAGCCGCCGTTGCGCAGCATCTGCCACGCCTGCGGGACGTAGTGCTTCTCGTCGAAGATCGGGGTGCCCTTGTCGGTGGGGAACCCGAGGTTCTGCAGGCGGGTGAAACCGCCGATCAACGCCAGTACGAGCGTGACCAGCCAGCCGCGAAGCCGATCGGCGGGCATCGGCCTGCCGAGCAGGGTCGCCTCGCGGTCGGTCGGGGGTCGCAGCGACTCCGCCGGGTCGCGCGACGGGCGGGTCAGCAGGGCGGTCACGGACGTTGATCCTAGGGGAGCCCCCGGTGAAGTGCGGAGGAGCTGCGGAGACCTCCTACGCTGTGCGCATGCCACTCGTCCTTGCCGCCACGCCGCTGGGGGATTCGCGGGATGCTTCGGCGCGGTTGAGGGAGGCGCTGGAGACCGCCAACGTCATCGCCGCCGAGGACACGCGACGGTTCCGGACGCTCGCCTCCGCGCTCGGGGTGACCCCCGGCGGGCGCGTGGTCAGCTTCTACGAGGACGTCGAGAACGCCCGGCTCCCCAAGCTGCTCGACAGCCTGCGCGCGGGAGAGACCGTGCTCCTTGTCACCGACGCCGGCATGCCCAGCGTCTCCGACCCCGGCTACCGCCTCGTCGCGGCCTGCGTCGACGAGGACCTTCCCGTCACCTGCCTGCCCGGCCCGTCCGCCGTCACCACCGCGCTCGCCCTGTCCGGTCTGCCCAGCGACCGCTTCTGCTTCGACGGCTTCGCCCCGCGGAAGGCCGGGGAGAAGGCCAAGTGGTTCGCCGAACTGGCCACCGAACCCCGCACGGTCGTCTTCTTCGAGTCGCCGCACCGGCTGGCTGCCACGCTCGACGACGCGGCCAAGGCGCTCGGCGACCGTCGCGCCGCGGTGTGCCGCGAGCTCACCAAGACCTACGAGGAAGTCCGCCGCGGCACGCTCGCCGAACTCGCCGAATGGGCGGCCGACGGGGTGCGTGGCGAGATCACCGTCGTGCTCGACGGGGCGCGCCCCGCGAAGGCCGACGTCACCGGCCTCGTCGCCGAGGTGTCGTCACGCGTCGCCGCCGGGGAGCGGCTCAAGACTGCCGCAGCCGAGGTCGCGCAACTCTTCGGCGTCTCCAAGAAAGAGCTCTACGACGCCGTCCTCGCCGCTCGCCGCGGCTAACGCGCGCTGCGTCGCGATCTCCACCCGCCGTGCGACGATCGCACGCGGCAGCTTCGCCACCGACGGCAGATCGAGTTCCACGGTGAGTCGTTGCCGCGACGAACCCACGACGACGTAACCGATATCCCCTGCGATCGGGCAGCTGACGTCCATGTCTCCCCCTGTGACACCTCGCCCTTGGGGGAATGAGGTTACACACGATCCGCGGTGCCGGGGAGCCGTTACCGCGCAGTAGGGTTCGCGCCGCGGGCCAGCAGCGCCTCCAGGGGCGCTGCCTTGTGCAGGCATTCCTCCCATTCGGCCGCCGGGCCGGACTCGGCCGTGATGCCGCCGCCGACGCCCAGCGCGATCTGCCCGTCGTGGATCTCCAGCGTGCGGATCGCGACGTTGAGCTCGAGCCCGGCGACCGGTGACGCCATGCCGATCGCGCCGGTGTAGACGCCGCGTGCGGCCGGTTCGAGCTCGGCGATGAGGTCGAGTGCCCGGATTTTCGGGGCGCCGGTGACCGAGCCGGGCGGGAACGTGGCGCGCAGCAGGTCGGCGTCGGTGTTCTCCGGCGCCATTCTTCCCTCCACTGTGGACTCGAGGTGCCAGACGCCGGGTGCTGCGCGCACGGTGAGCAGGTCTGGAACCCGTACCGTGCCGACCGCGCAGACGCGGCCGAGGTCGTTGCGCACCAGGTCGGTGATCATGACGTTCTCTGCGACGTCCTTTGTGGACTCACGAAGCCGCTGTGCGAGATGGTCGTCCTCGGGGCCGCGCCGGGGCCGGGTGCCCTTGATCGGCGTCGACCGGACGAGATCTCCGTGCCGGGAAAGGAAAAGTTCGGGCGAGAACGACACGACGGCGCCCCAGTCGCCGGACAGGAACGCTGCGCGCCGGGCCCGCAGCGTGCGCACGCCTTCGGCGAAAAGGTCCACCGGAGAGCCGGTGAACGGGCCGGTGAACCGGGTGCAGATGTTGGCCTGGAACAGTTCACCGTCCTCGATCGCGTGCACGCAGGCCTTGATCGCGTCGTAGTGCGGCAACGGCCGGGTGAGCGTGGTCGCCGTCCAGCCCTCGCGGACCACGTCGCGCCCGAGCAGTTGCTCGAACTCCTCGGCGGACGGGTCCGGCGCCCCGTCCGGCACGAGCGCCTCGAACCACCACTGGCCCGTGCCGTCGAGTCGCAACACGTGGTCGGCCCAGCCCCACACCGCCCGCGGCAGCACTGCCGACCGGCCGGAGGGATCGGTCAGGTCGTAGGACAGGTACCCGAACCAGCCGCCGCCGACCGCCCCCGGCTCGGCGGTTACGGGTCGCATCGCGAGGAGCGCGTACGGGTCGTCGACCGGAACGGCCCGGATCGCGGGCGCGAGCACCGCCCGCGATCCGAACCACTCACCGCACAGACCTGCCGCAGTGCCCACTTTCAGTGTCCGTGCGCGCGCACTCAGTAAGGTCAGGACGTCGTACGGCTCGCGGAACGTCGTCAACTTCTTCCTGGCGAGCCGCACGCCCTGATTGTCTCAATGCCTGGTCACCGTGAAGTCGGTGCCGTCCGCGGCGATCGCGGACGGGGACCACGTGTAGGCGCCGCGGTCGTCGGCGTCCACGGCCGAGGGTGCGGCGGTGGCCAGCGCCGCACCGTTGAACTCGACTCCGGTGAACCTCACCCCGCCGTTGATCGCCGGGTACGAATCGGTCGGCGACTCGATCACCGCCTCGGCCGAGGAATGCTTGGCGGACAACGACTTCGTGACAGACCGCGTCCAGCCCTTGGTGGTGTCGGTGATGACCAGCCGGTAGGTGCTGGTAGCGGTCCGGCTGACCGTCGCGGTGATCTTGTCGCCCGCGTCGACCGGGTTGTCGTAGTACACCGGCGGGGCCGGGTACATCTCGTACCAGGCCTGGTACACGGGCGCGCCGCTGGAGCAGTCGGTCGCGACCCCGGCCTGCTCGACGGTGGACGAGCCGTCGCCGTCGATGCCGACCCACGGTGCGAACAGGTCGTTGGTGGAGTTGCAGGTGACCGACGGTTCGGTCCAGCCGGCGGTCACGGTCGTGAAGCTGCCGAAGCTCACGTACCCGCCCCAGTTGCCGCCGGCGAAGTTGTTCGCGCCGAACACCGGAGCCGCCGCCGCGGTGCCCGCGAGGGCGCACGAGGCGATGGCCGCGACGGTGGCGATGCGCACTGTCCTGCCCAGGCTGGTCATCGTCATGTCGACAAGTATTGAAGTGGTCAGCTGTTCACCAGTAGCTACTTTCGGAGGTAATTCCTGCGCGAGGGCGGGGCCTGACCTACCGTCGGGGCATGCTCGAAACACAGCTGGTATGCAAGGTCACCGGCGCCGATTCGATCAACCGCACCGACACGCGGTTCGCGGTGCACGGCACGGATCTCGGAATCCTGTGGGACGGCGGCGACGGGCGCGTGTTCGCCTTGTTCGGCGACACCTTCGGTGAGGGCTGGGGCGGTGATGGCGGCGGGCCGAACAGCGCGGACTGGCGGTGCAACGTGCTGGCCTTCTCCAGGACACGGGACCTGTCGCAGGGTATGACGCTCGACGGTTTCGTCCCGCGCGAGGACGGCATGGCCGCGCAGGTCATCGAGCGCGACCCGCGCCGCGACGAGGTGACCGTCATCCCGACCGCGGGCATCGCGATCGACGGTGTGCACTACGTCCACTACATGTCCGTGCGCGAATGGGGCCCGCCCGGATACTGGCACACGAACTACTCGGGCATCGCGGTCTCCGACGACGGCGGTGTGAACTGGGTGAAGCCGCAGGGCGCGCGCTGGATCAACCGCGCCGAGCGCGACGACCCTTTCCAAATGTGCGCGTTCGCCAGGGACGGCGACCATGTCTACCTTTTCGGCACCACCAACGGCAGGCACGGCGGCGCCTACCTGGCCCGTGCTCACGTTCGCGAGATGCTCAACGCCTCGGCCTACGAGTACTACACCGCGGCCGGCTGGACCCGGGACGAGTTCGCCGCCGAACCCGTGTTAGCCGGCCCGGTCGGCGAGCTGTCCGTCGCCTACAACGTCCATTTGGGACGCTGGCTGGCCCTGCATCTCGACGACCCTGGCGGCGCGATCCTGCTGCATTCGGCCGAGCGACCAGAAGGCCCATGGTCCGCGGGCGAGATCGCCGTACCGGGCGCGCGATACCCGGGTCTCTACGGCGGATACCTGCACCCGTGGGCGCTGGACGGCCCGGACATCTACTACCTGATGTCCCAATGGGGCCCGTACAACGTTTTCCTGATGAGAACGAGGGTCGGTTAGAGAGTCACATCGGCGAGCGTAAACGGGTAGACAAGCGCGTCCAAACCGATCGGCCCGTCGAACCCGGGGCCCTGTACCGGGCTGTGCTGGTGCAAGCCGAGGCGCGGATGAAACCACCCTGGCCGCCCCGGAATGCCGTTGTGCCGACTCACCCACAACACGACGTCGGCGTCCGACCACTTGTCCGGATGCAACCGCCGCAGCCAGTAGTCGTACGGCGCGTAGATCAAGACGCGCCGGATCCCCGCCGCATGCCGCACGGTCTTGATCCACGCCTTGACGAACCGGTCATCCACCCCAACCGCGTCCACATCCAACGTCGGCGCCAGCGCACCCGGTCCGAAAACGCCCAGCTGCTTACCGAGCCGCACACAGTGCTCAGCCTGATCGTGCACCGCACCGGGGCGCGCATAATGCCGGATCCCCGCCCGGATCCCCGCCCGCTGCGCCGCCGCGATCTGCCGCGCCGCACCGGAATCGCTCCAGTTGACGTTCTCGGTGACCGTGATCGAGGCAAACGAGACAGCATCGGCCCGGACCGCGTCCCAGTCGGCCACGGTCGCGTGCAGCGACAGGTTCATCCCTCGCTGTGCTGGTTCCGGCCCCCCGGTGGGGGGCCCACCAACGGCTGCTGCGTCCTCGTTCAAACCTCCGCCTTCGCACTCCCCGTGACACTTCCTGGTCACTCTAGGTGCGAAAAGCCCCGAACGCGCGATTGACGCACCCGGCGGGTGCAAGACGTCGACACAGGACGTACATGCATCGGAAGGGGAGAAGTCATGACCACACCTCCGGCGACCCACGGCATGTCGGGAGATTCCTGCATTTCCCTGGCCATCCCGGAGCCTGCCCGCCGGCGAGGCATCTCTTGTCTTTCCCCGGTGCCGGTTGTCCACGTGCCGGTTTCGACTTCGGCCGCCGGTCCCTTCCCCCACCCCGATCCCCTTATCGTTCTACGCCGCGGTGGGGCCGCGTCAAGACCGCTCCTTCGTCGCGCCGCTGCGCGGTGGCCTTCGGCCAGTCTGGACACGGCAGGACCGCGGCGTTGTTCGGCTTGGGATCGGGGTGGGGGCAGGTGTGGGTGGGGGTTCGGGGTCAGAATGTGGCGATCGGGTTGACCGGGCTGCCGGACGTACCGGCGAAGCGAACCGGCGCGACCGCGAGGTGGAAGTCCCACTGGCCGAGCTCGGCAGCCGTCGTCGCGCACAGTTCCAGGTCGCAGTTGTCGAGCAGCCACAGACCCATCGCGACGAGGCTCACGGCGTGAACCGGCATCAACAAGTCTTCGTACCCCGACGGCTGAACGTCCTGGGGAGTGTCCGCACCGATCAGCGCGACCTCCCGTTCATGCAGCCACGGCAGGCAGGACGCATGCCAGCCGGCCTGCGTGAAACCGCCGGCATCACCGGCCTCGTGCCGGGCGCGGCCATAGCCGGTCCGCAGGAGTACCGCATCGCCGGATCGCACCCGCACACCCTGGCGACGCTCGGCCTCCGCGAGATCGTCGGGAAACACACCCTGCCCCGGTTCCAGCCACGGCACGTCGCGGACCCGTGCAATGTCCAGCAGGACGCCACGCGTGATGATCCCGTTCGCCGCCGCCGTGACGGCCGCCCACGCCGATCCCGTTGCGGCGTCGACCAACGAGTGTGACCGCCCGTTGTACATCGTGCCGTCCCAGAAGATGTGGCACGGGCTGTCGACGTGGGTGAGGGTGTTGCCGTGGAACATGATGCCGAGGCGCTCGTTCGAAAAGCCCCAGCGCCGGTCGTTGCGGAATGCCGGCAGCGGCATGTCCTCGGCACCCGGCATGTCGGCGGCGCACGGGCACGTCGTCGTCGACCGCTCCATGTCTTCCGGTACGGCAACCTCCCATGCGCACGACACGCTCCTGCCGTGGCGCACCGCCCGCGCCGCCGCCAGCCGGACGTCGTCGGTGATGTGGTTGAGCGTGCCGAGCTCGTCGTCGTCGCCCCACCGTCCCCAGTTCGACAGCGTGCTGAAGTACCCGAGCACGTCGTCCTGTGTCGGCATCGGCCGCCCTGCCGTCATCCCAGCATCGACTCCTCCACGAACACGCGCTAAGCGTTCTCCCGTTGGAATGTTCGCGCGCCCCACCACACTGCCAGCGCGGCCATCACCACCAGAATGATCCCGCCCGTGAACAGGGCGTCGAATGTGTAGTCACCCCGGAACGATGCCCGTTCGGCGTCCACGACGTGCGTGAACGGGTTGATGCGTGAGATCACGAACAGCCAGTTCGGGGCCAGGATGCTGGTGATCGGCAGCAGGATCCCCGACAGCAGCAGCACGGGCATCAGCACCGCATTCAGAATCGCCGGGAAGGCTTGCTCGCTCTTGATCGTCAAAGCCACCGCGTAGGAGGCCGATGCGAGGGTCACCGCGGTCAGCGCCACGATCACCAGGCTGAGCAGGATCCCGCCGATCGGTGCGTCCAGGCCGAATGCCAGGTACGCCAGCACCGTGATCAGGATGGCCTGCACCACCGCCTGCATCGCGTTGTTCAGTACCTTCCCCAGCAGCAGACCGACGCGGCTCGCCGGCGTCACCCGCAGGCGTTCGAGCACGCCGCTGCGGAAGTCCATCAGCAGCGAGAACCCGGCGAATGACGAGCTGAACAGTGCCAGCTGGATGATCAGCGCCGGGGTCAGGATCGTCCAGCTGCTGCCCGGCGGGAAGCCCGGCGTACTGCCGACGACCTTCTCCATCAGCGGGCCGAACAGCACCAGGTACAGCACCGGCTGCATGATGCCGATCATGATCCAGGCCGGGCTGCGCAGCGACAGGGACAGATCGCGCCGGAAGATCAGCCACGTGTCACGCAACATGAGCGGCCTCCTGCTCCACCGGGGCGCCCTGCTCGGCGTCGCGCAGTGAGCGGCCGGTCAACGTCAGAAACACGTCATCCAGCGTCGGGCGCCGCACCTGCATCGAGGTCATGGCGATGCCGCCGGCGTCCAGCGCCCGTAGCAGTTCGGGCATCGCCGTGTCGCCGCGCGGGACCCGGAACGTGACCGTGGAGTCCACAGTGGTCACTTCGTGTGCGCCGTCGAGCCTGCCCGCGATCTCCGCTGCGACGGGCACGAACTCCTCGGCGACGCCGATCGTCACGCCGTCGCCGGATACGCGCGCCTTGAGCGAGTCCGGGGTGCCTTCGGCGACGATCTCACCGTTGTCGATCACCAGGATCCGGTCGCACAACGAGTCGGCCTCGTCCAGGTAGTGCGTGGTGAGGAACAGCGTGACGCCGTGCTCGCTGCGCAGGCGCCGGATGTGGTCCCACAGGTTGGCCCGGCTCTGCGGGTCGAGTCCGGTGGTCGGCTCGTCGAAGAACAGCAGCTTCGGGTCGTGGATGAGGCTCAGCGCGATGTCCAGCCGCCGTCGCTGCCCGCCCGACAACGTCTTCGTCAGCCGGTGGTCGAGTCCGGCCAGGTCCAGTTGCCCGGTCAGCACGGCCCCGCGCGCATGCGCCGCCGCCTTCGACAGGCCGTAGAGCCGCCCCTGCAGTTCGATTTCCTCGATGACCCGGCAGTCGGGCGCGACACCGCCGCCCTGCGCGACATACCCGATCCGTTTGCGCACCCCCAGCGGGTCCCGCCGCAGATCGCAGCCGCCGACGGTCGCCTCGCCCGCCGTGGGCTTGAGCAGCGTGGTCAGCATGCGCAGCGTCGTGGTCTTGCCCGCGCCGTTCGGGCCGAGGAAGCCGACCAGTTCCCCCTCCGCCACGTCGATGTCGACGCCCTTCACGGCCTCGACGGTGCGGCGGCGCGTGGTGAAGCTCCGCGCCAGGCCGCGTGCCCTGATCATGAAGTCCCCTCTCGGTATTCAAGTTTGACTACGTGAGTCGAACCCTTCTACCCGAAGTATCGAAATGTAGTCAAACTTGATTACTCTGGCGGCTCGCCGAATGACCGTCCGGGGTCGTCCGCCATGCGGTACTGCCCGGCCTCGAGGCGCTCGATGAGCCCGCGCAGCCAGGTCGCGCTCGCCTCCGCGTGCGCTCGCCACAGCAGGTACAGCTCGCTCACGTGCTCCGGCTGACGCCAGTTCCCCGGCTCCTCGGCCAGCAGCCGTGACGTCTGCTCGTCGCTCTCCAGCTTCACCAGCTGGTGGCGCAGCAACCCGACAACGCGCTTGCGCGGCAGCGTCGGCATCAGGACGATCGCCGCCGAGCGGTCGTGCGCGAGCGGATCGGGGTCGGCCAGCGCCTGCGCGAGCAGCATCTGAAACTCGGTCTCGCCGTCCGCGGTGAGCCGGTAGGCGATGCGGTCCGGCCCGGACTCGCCGGGTTCGACCTCCACCTGCTCGAGCAGATCTTCGGCGGACATCTTCTTCAGCGCGTGGTAGATCGAGCCGGGCTGCACGTTGGCCCACTTGTCCGCCGACCAGGTCAGCAGCTCGCGGCGCACCTGATACCCGTGCGCCTTGCCGTACATGCGCACGACGCCGAGCACCAACAGCCGGGTCGCCGACACGAGCACCTCCCAAAAACGGACGAGACAGCCCCCGTACGCTAATAAAGCATGAGCACCCCAGTGTTGACGGCGGTGGCCTGGCCCTATGCCAACGGGCCCCGCCACATCGGCCATGTGTCCGGTTTCGGCGTCCCGTCGGACGTCTTCTCGCGCTACCAGCGAATGGCCGGCAACAAGGTGCTCATGGTCTCCGGCACGGACGAGCACGGCACCCCGATCACCGTCCAGTCCGACAAGGAGGGCCTGACCCCGCAGGAGACGGCGGACAAGTACACCCGCCAGATCGGCTCGGACCTGCAGGGTCTCGGCCTGAGCTACGACCTGTTCACCCGCACCACCACGGGCAACCACGCGCACGTGGTGCAGGAGATCTTCCTGGCGCTCTACCGCAACGGTTATGTCCTGCCCAGGACCACGACCGGCGCGATCAGCCCGTCCACCGGCCGCACGCTGCCCGACCGCTACATCGAGGGCACCTGCCCGATCTGCGGGTACGACAGCGCGCGCGGCGACCAGTGCGACAACTGCGGCAACCAGCTCGACCCGGCCGACCTGATCAACCCGCGCTCCAGGATCAACGGCGAGACGCCGAAGTTCGTCGAGACCGAGCACCTGTTCCTCGACCTGCCCGCGTTCACCGAGACGCTCGGCAAGTGGCTGTCCACGCGCACCGACTGGCGGCCCAACGTCCTGAAGTTCACCAAGAATCTGGTCGACGACATGCGGCCGAGGCCGATCACCCGCGACCTGGACTGGGGCGTGAAGGTGCCGCTGGACGGCTGGCGTGACCAGCCGCTCAAGCGGTTCTACGTGTGGTTCGACGCGGTGATCGGCTACTTCTCCGCCAGCGTCGAGTGGGCGCGCCGCAGCGGCACACCGGACGCGTGGCAGGAGTGGTGGACCAACCCCGACGCCCGTGGCTACTACTTCATGGGCAAGGACAACATCACCTTCCACGCGCAGATCTGGCCGGCCCTGCTGCTCGGCCACAACGGCGCGGGCGACAAGGGCGGCGAGATCGGCCCGTACGGCACCCTCAACCTGCCGGACGAGATCGCGTCGAGCGAGTTCCTCACGATGAGCGGCTCGAAGTTCTCCACCTCGCGCGGCACAGTGATCTACGTGCACGACTTCCTGCGCGAGTTCGGGCCGGACACCCTGCGCTACTTCATCTCGGTGGCGGGCCCGGAGACGCAGGACACGGACTTCACGTGGGACGAGTTCGTCCGGCGCACCAACTTCGAACTCGCCAACGAGTGGGGCAACCTGGTCAACCGGTCGATCTCGATGGCGCACAAGAACAACGGGGCGATCCCGGCGCCGGCGAAGCCGGCCGCGGCTGACGAGGAGCTCAAGGCGCTCTCGCGTGCCGCGTTCGAGACCGCGGGCGGGCACCTGCGGCGCTCGCGGTTCAAGCTGGCGGCCGGTGAGGCGATGCGCGTCGTGACGGCCGCGAACCGGTACCTCTCGGACCAGGAGCCGTGGAAGCTCAAGGACGATACCGACCGCCGCGACGCGGTTCTGCACACCGCGCTGCAGGTCGTATCGGACGCGAACACGCTGCTCACGCCGTTCCTGCCGCACTCGGCGCAGAAGGTGCACGAGGCGCTGGGCGGTACCGGCGTGTGGGCGGCCCAGCCGGAGCTGCACGAGGTCGAGGACCTCGACATCCCCGGCCGGATCAACCCGATCCTGACCGGCGACTACGCGGCCGAGCAGGCCCGCTGGGAGTCGACGCCGATCGAGGTGGGCCGCCCGCTGGCGAAGCCGACCCCGCTGTTCGCGAAGCTCGACCCGAAGCTCGGCGAGACCGGGCCGGAGTGGGCGCCGATCGAGTCATGAGGAATTCCTTTGAAGCGGCGGAGCCGCTTGCTGTGGGCCCGTCAACTTGCACCGCAGCGGGTTCTCAGGTGGTGCCTGGCGAGGACAGCTCCGACGTGGTGAATTGGCATTCATGAGGAGGAGATCCCGGAGTCAGGGGCCGCCTGAGGTTCCGCCACCCGCACCGCCGAGCAAGTCGGATTCAACAGGTCCCAAGAAGGAACGACCGCCGGTGCCGGAGCGGCTTCCGGTGCCGGTGGTCGACGCGCACACCCATCTCGACGCGTGCGGCGCGGTCACCGCGGCCGGCGTGGCGGAGATCGTCGACCGGGCGGAGGCCGCCGGCGTCACCAGGGTGGTCACCGTCGCCGACGACCTCGCCGCCGCCCGGTGGGTCGTGGAAGCGTCCACGTGGGACAGCCGGGTGTTCGCCGCGGTCGCGATCCATCCCACGCGCACCAAGGATTTCGGCGACGTGGAACGGTCCGAAATAGAGCGTCTCTCGCGCGCGGAGCGCGTCGTGGCGATCGGGGAGACGGGCCTGGACCACTACTGGGACTACGCGCCGCACGACGCCCAGGAGGAGGCGTTCCGGTGGCACATCGACCTCGCCAAGCGGGTCGGTAAGCCGCTGATGATCCACGACCGGGACGCGCACGAGGACGTGTTGCGGATCCTCGCCGAGGAGGGCGCGCCGGAGCGCGTGATCTTCCACTGTTTCTCCGGTGACGTCGACATGGCGCGCCGCTGCGTGGATGCCGGGTACATCCTGTCCTTCGCCGGAACCGTGACGTTCCGGAACGCGAAGGCCCTTCAGGAAGCGGCGAGGCTGGTCCCGCCGGAGCAGTTTCTGGTCGAAACGGACGCGCCATACCTGACGCCCCATCCGTACCGCGGCCGCCCTAATGAGCCATATTGCACGGCCTACACCGTGACCTACCTCGCTGAGCTGCGAGAACAGAGCCTCGAAGAAATCGCTTCGGCGGCTTGCCGAAACGCCGAGCGTGTGTTCCAACTCCCTTCTGTCACAACGGGTTGAACGCATTGCGACATTCGGGCAGTCGGCGCCATCCACTCGGAGGAGTGATAGACGTCACGACATTCCGAGGGGTGTTTGCGCAACCTCCCGAGACCCGTTACTGTCCCGTGATCGTGCCGCTCGATTAATCGATCAGCACAATCGTGGCCAAGTCAGGTGCAGGTCGGGATCGGGGATGACGAGGCCACGGATGTCGCTAACGCGAAAGGGAACGACCTGCTGTGACTGCTGGTAGTAGACAGGCTCAGACGCGTCTCGACGAGACGAACTGGTTCGACTCGCCCCGCGGTGGCGTCGGCACGCTGGACTGGCCGAACCCCGAGGACGACTGGGACTTCTCGGACGACCTGGCCGTCACCGCGCACGATGTGCGCACGGCGCTCGGTCCCGAGGCCGACGAGCTGATGGCCGAGGCCGAGCTCGACGTCGACGAGCTCATCCGGCTGATCAACGCCGAGACCACCCTGCTGCCCGCGCTGGCGATCCCGGACTCCGCGTCCGAGGACCGCACGATGGCCGCCGAGGCGCAGGAAGAGCCGGAGCGGGCTCTCAAGACCGCCGTCAAGACCTGGAAGAAGCGGTTCCTCCGCGGCTCGGTCCTGGCGCTGCTGATCAGCATCACCGGTGGCGGCGCGGCCGCGCTGGCCATGAACAAGAGCGTGACGGTCGACGTGGACGGCCACGAGCAGACCGTGCACAGCTTCGGCAAGACCGTCGGCGACGTGCTCTCCGACGCCGGCATCAGCGTCGGCGCGCACGACGCGCTGTCCCCGTCGCCCCAGGCGCCGGTCGGCGACGGCGGCGTCATCAAGCTCGAGCGCGGCCGCCACCTGAACCTCGTCGTGGACGGCGTGACCCAGGACTCCTGGGTACGCGCCGACACCCTCCAGGAGGCGCTGGACCAGCTGGGCGTCACGCCGAAGCTCGGCCAGGGTGCCTGGTTCTCGATGCCCGCCGCCGGCGAGCTGCCCCTATCGGGCGCCACGGTGGAGGTCAAGACCCTCAAGACCGTCACCGTCTTCGACGGCGACAGCGCGCCGCACCAGGTGACCACCAACGCCGTCACCGCCGGCGAGTTCCTCAAGGACCAGAACCTCAGCCTCGGTCCCGACGACGAGGTCGAGGGCGGCCTCGGCTTCAAGATCCTCAACGGCGCCGAGGTGCACATCAGCCGTACCGGCATCTCGGTGATCAACCAGCAGGAGGACATCGACCCGCCGGTCCAGCAGGTCCAGGACAACACGCTTCCCGTGGGCCAGCAGGTCGTGCAAGACCCCGGCACGCCGGGGAAGCAGATGGTGACCTACCGGGTCACCAAGCGCAACGGCCAGGAGACCGACCGGGAACAGCTGTCGGTCCAGGTGCTCACCCCGGCCAAGCCGAAGATCATCCGGATCGGCACCAAGAAGCCCGCCGTCAGCGTCAGCAATGCCGGGATCTGGGACAAGATCGCGCAGTGCGAGTCCACCGGGAACTGGGCCGCCAACACCGGCAACGGGTTCGAGGGCGGCCTGCAGTTCACCAACAGCACCTGGCAGGCCTACGGCGGCGGCGCCTACGCGCAGCACGCCTACCAGGCCAGCCGTGAGGAGCAGATCACCGTCGCCGAGCGGGTCCAGGCCGGGCAGGGCTGGGGCGCGTGGCCGGTGTGCTCGAAGAAGGCGGGCGTGGCCTGATCGGAGGCCCGAACGCCTGCCAGGCTAGTGTTTCCGGCGTGGCACAACTGCTCGGCCCCGCCGACATTCGCGGGCTGGCCGCCGAGTTCGAGGTTCGGCCGACCAAGAAGCTCGGGCAGAACTTCGTCCACGACCCCAACACGGTGCGCCGCATCGTCGAACTGGCCGGGGTCGGCCCCGGCGACGTGGTGCTCGAGGTCGGGCCTGGACTGGGTTCGCTGACGCTGGGCCTCCTGGCCTCTGGCGCGACGGTGTGCGCGGTCGAGATCGATCCCGTGCTGGCGCGCCGGCTGCCGGAGACCGTCAAGGAACGCGCGCCCGAGGCCGCGCCGCGGCTGACCGTGCTGACCCGTGACGCGCTCAAACTGCGCCCGGGGGATCTGCCCTCGCCGCCCACGGCGCTCGTCGCGAACCTGCCGTACAACGTCGCCGTGCCGGTCGTGCTGCATCTGCTGGCCGAGTTGCCATCGCTCGCGCGCGGGCTGGTGATGGTGCAGACCGAGGTCGCCGACCGGATGGCCGCCGGGCCGGGCAGCCGGATCTACGGTGTACCGAGCGTCAAGATCGCCTGGTACGGCCGGGCCCGCAAGATCGGCGCCGTGCCGAGGGCGGTGTTCTGGCCGGTGCCGAACGTCGACTCCGCGCTCGTGTCGTTCGAGCGCGCGGCCGAGCCGGTTTCCGCGGCCGACCGCGACACGGTGTTCGCCATCGTGGACGCGGCCTTCGCGCAGCGGCGTAAGACACTGCGGGCGGCGCTGGCATCCTGGGCGGGCTCGGCCGAACGCGCGGGTGCGCTGCTCACGTCGGCGGGCATCGATCCCGGCATTCGCGGCGAGCAGCTAACGGTGAGCGACTTCGCCCGCCTCGCGGAGGTCGACCCCTTACGGCCGTAAGTGTGATCTGCGCCTAAACACTTGCGCAAAACATAGGACGTCCGTTCTACTATTTGGGAGTATCCATCCCGAGCGACTGAGAGACCTGGCTCGCCGAAGTCGCAGCAACCACCCGCTCGCGGGCAGGTGCTACCGCCAGGATCGATGGAGGATTCAGGTGTACCGCACGCAGATGCTCACCAGGCGCCGAGTCGTCGATGAGTGCCGCCGTACCGTCTGTGCATGTCGTCGCTGACCGTTCTCATTACCAATCCGACCAAAAGTAGGCAGACCCCGAGCAGCGCGTAACCGTTGCTGCGCAGGCCGGATAGCCGTGACTGTGGTCGGATTGGTAACGAATAGCACAGTGCTGAGTTCTCTTTTTCGCATCCGTCCGTTGTGGACGGTTACTTCTCGCTGACGGTCTTCGGCGCGCCCGAGATTGGCTGCGCCCACGTGCTGTGGAGCCTTTTCGTGATTACTGTTGAGAACCTGAGCAAATCCTTTCCTGGCAAGAGTTCCCCCGTGCTCGCCCTGCGCGACGTGAGTCTCGACGTCGGCGCCGGCTCGCTGCACGGCGTGGTCGGGCCCGCGGGGTCGGGCAAGTCCACTCTCGCTCGATGCGTTGCTCTGCAAGAGAAACCCGATCGCGGTGTGGTGCGCCTCGATGGGCTGAATACCGCGGGCCTCGACGGCAGGCGGCTGCGTGAGGTGCGGCGGCAGGTCGCGGTCCTGGACCCGGCGCTGTACGCCGAGCGCACGGCCGCCGGCAACGTCGCGGCCCCGCTCGAACAACTCGGCGTCGACGGGCCGCAGCGGCGGACCCGCGTCGGCCGGGTGCTCGACCTGCTCGGTCTGACCCAGCGCGCCGCGCTGCGGCCCGCCGAGTTGTCGCCCGGCCAGCAGCGGCGGGTCGCCATCGGCCGCGCGCTCGTGGCCGGTCCCGCTGTGCTGCTCGCCGACGATCCGACCGGCGCACTCGACCCGGACGAGTCGGCCGCGGTGCTCACCGTGCTGGATCGCGCCCGTGCCGAACTCGGCGTGACGGTACTGCTGACCACGCAGGACGGTTCGGTGGTCCGGCGCGTCTGCGACGACGTCACGGTGCTGGAGGCGGGTCGCGTCGTCGAGCACGGCACCGTGCTGGACCTGCTGACGAACCCCGCGACCCGGGTCGCCGAGTCGCTGCTGCCCGCGATCGACACGCCCACCACCCAGGCCGCGCGCTACGACCGGTCCGCGGACATCGTGCTGATCGGCTTCGCCGCCGTGGGCGCGCTGCTGCCGGAGGCGGCGAGCCGCTTCGAGGTGGAACTCGCGACCATCGGCGGCGGCCTGACCCGCGTCGGCGACACCCCGGTCGCCCGCTTCCGCGTCGGGGTTCGCGGCGCCAAGGCAGACACTGCCCTGGCCTGGATCGCGGACCGCGGCGCGCATGTCACGCACAGCGTCGAAGGCCCCAAGAAGGCGCTCGCGGCATAGAACGCGCATAGAAAAAGGGGCGAGGGAGCCCCCTGGTGCTCCCTCGCCCCATCATCCCCTGGTCAGTCGGACGTCTGTGGTTTCCGTCCGACCAGTAGCCCGACCCCGACCGCGGCGGCGGCGACGATCGCGCCCGCCCAGCCGGTCGCGACGGCATAGCCGTGCACCGTGGCCCCCACAGCGCCCAGGCCGGCCGCCGAAGCGGTGGCGCTCGACGCGACCGTGGTCAGCGATGCGGTGCCGATCGAGGCACCGACTTGCTGCGACGTGGTGATGAACGCCGACGCGACACCGGTGTCCCTCGGCTCGATCCGCGCGGTGGCGATGTTGATGACCGTCGGCATCGCGAGTCCGGCGCCCGCGCCGAGCAGGATCTCGACCGGCAGCAGCAGGCCCCAGTACGACGCGTCCGGCGTCAGCTGGGTCAGCGTCGCTATCCCGGCGGCCATCAGCAGCAGCCCGGTCACCAGCAGCGGCCGCGGTCCGATGCGTGGCAGCAGGCGCCGTGCGAACCCGATCGACATGACCACGTTGCCGAGCAGGAACGGCAGGAACGCCAGCCCCGCCTGGAAGGCGCCGTAGTGCATCACGGCCTGCAACTGGAAGGTCAGGAACAGGAACATCCCGAACATGCCGAACGACGCGGCCGCGATGGCCAGGTAACCCGCCGATCGCGTGCGGTCGGCGAGGATCCGCATGGGCAGCAGCGGGTTGGCGACCCTGGTCTGCCGGACCACGAAGGTGGCGATCAGCACGACTGCGGCCGCGAGCAGTCCGATGACGAGCCCGTTGCCCCAGCCCTCGGTCGCGGCTTCGGACAGCGAGTACACCAGCGCCACGATGCCGCCGCTGCCCAGCACCGCGCTCGTGTAGTCGAGCCTGGTCTCCCGGTGTCCCCGCACCTTCGGCAACAGGTACCAGCCGCCGAGTGCGGCGACGATCGCGATCGGCAGGTTCACGTAGAGGCACCAGCGCCAGTCGAGGTACTCGGCCAGCGCACCGCCGACGATCAGGCCGACCGCCGCACCGGACATCATGATCGCGCTGAACACGCCGAACGCCTTGGCGCGTTCCTTCGTGTCGGTGAACGTGATGGTCAGCAGCGACAGCGTCGACGGCGCGAGCAGCGCGGCGAACGCACCCTGTGCGGCCCGCGCGATGATCAGCATGGTCGGCCCGTTCGCGGCGCCCCCGACCGCGGAGGCGAGCGCGAACCCCAGTGCGCCGATGATCAGCGTGTTCTTGCGGCCCAGCCGGTCGGCCAGCCGGCCACCCAGCAGCAGCAGCCCGCCGAAGGCCAGGGTGTACGCGCTGATCGTCCATTGCCTCGCGACATCGGACATGCCAAGTTCGTGCTGCGCCGACGGGAGCGCGATGGTGATGATCGTGGTGTCGATGATGACCAGCAGCTGGGCCAGTCCGATCACCGCGAGCGACCACCATCTGCGCTGGTCGGAGGGCGCCCGCGTGGGCGCTTCGAGTGTAGTTGTCATGGTCGACCCCCTTGGACGATAAGCTGGAGAAGCTCTAACTTGCCGGTCGACAAGTTAACTAGCTGGTCGTAAAGTAAGCTAGAACTAGCCGGACGTCAAGTTAGTTTGAGAACCTCCTCAGGAAGGAATGGCGATGGCGGGGCGTCGGAGTGACACCCGAGAGCGGATTCAGCAGGTCGCGCTGGATTTGTTCGTGGAACAGGGGTACGCGAAAACGTCGCTGCGGGAGATCGCGGAGCGGCTCGACGTCACCAAGGCCGCGCTGTACTACCACTTCCGCACGAAAGAGGACATCGTCCACAGCCTCTTCGAGGACATCGCCGAGCGCGTGGACGAGATCCTGGCGTGGGCGCGTGAGCAGCCGCAGCCGGCGCCGCGTGAGCAGGTCGTGCGACGGCTGGCGGAACTCGTCGAGGGCAAGCTGGTGCGGGTGTGGCGGTTCGTGCAGGAAAACCAGCCCGCGCTCAAGGAACTGGATGTCGCCAACCCGCTCATGACGCGGATGCAGGAGCTGTTCGGCATCCTCTGCGCGGGGGAAACCGATCTGGAGACGCTGCTCAAGATCCGGCTGTCACTGGTCGCGCTCGTGATGGGCAACAATCCCGAGGTGCTGCCGGGGACCGGCGCCGAGGAACGGTCCGAGGTCGGGCTGCGCGTCGCGCTCCAGCTTGTTTCTCCTCGCGGGCGAGAGGGTGAAACGGGCACGTAGTCTTGACGGGTGCTCGCCGTCGTACCGCCACCGGTCACCGTCAGGGTGCCGTCCAAGATCAATCTCCACCTGTCCGTCGGTGACGTGCGTGACGACGGGTTCCACGAGCTGACCACCGTCTTCCATGCGCTGTCGCTGACCGACGAGGTCACGGTCGCGGCCGCCGAGGAACCCGGCCTCGAGGTCTACGGCGAGGGGGAGGCGTCGGTGCCGACGGGCGCGAACAACCTCGCCTGGCGCGCGGTGCAGGCGCTGGCCGCCCACATCGGCAAGGACGATCCGAAGGTGCGTGTCGTGCTGCGCAAGGGCATCCCCGTCGCGGGTGGCATGGCAGGCGGCAGCGCCGACGCGGCGGGCACGCTCGTCGCGCTGACCGCGTTGTGGAAACTCGACCTCGGCCGTGACGAACTGGCCGAAGTGGCCGCGAAGCTGGGCAGCGACGTGCCGTTCGCGCTCTACGGCGGTACCGCGCTCGGCACCGGGCGCGGCGAGCAACTCGTGCCCGTGCTGTCCCGGCACACGTTCCACTGGGTGCTGGCCTTCGACCAGCGCGGCCTGTCGACGCCGCGCGTCTACGGTGAACTCGATCGGCTGCGCGAGATCGGCGACCCGCCGCGCGCCGGCTCGCACGCGCCGGTCGTCGAGGCCCTCGCCTCCGGTGACCCGCGGCAACTCGCGCTGTTGCTGGGCAACGACTTGCAGGCGGCCGCGGTCTCGCTGCGTCCGGGACTGCGGCGCACGTTGCGGGCCGGGGTCAACGCGGGCGCGCTCGCGGGCACCGTGTCGGGCTCGGGACCGACCTGCGCTTTTCTGTGCGCGGACGCCGACGCCGCCCTCGAGGTGGCGGCCGAACTCGCCGGTGCCGGCGTCTGCCGCACCGTCCGCGTCGCGCACGGGCCGGTGCCCGGCGCCCGGTTCGTCGGCGGCGACGATCTCAACCGCCCCACACCCCCTCCGCAGGTGCACGCGTAGATGGCAAACCTGGTCAACCTCGAGGCAGTCAGCAAGTCCTACGGGGTCAAACCGCTACTGGACGGCGTTTCGCTCGGCATCGCCGAGGGTGCGCGCATCGGCGTCGTCGGCCTCAACGGCGGCGGCAAGACCACACTGCTGGAGGTGCTCGCCGGCATCACCGAGCCCGACACGGGCCGGGTGAGCCGGCTGCGCGACCTCCGGATGGCGGTGGTCACCCAGCGCACGGAACTGCCCGCGGGCACAGTCCGGGATGCGGTGCTGTCGCACTACTCCGCCGAGCACGAGTGGGCCGCCGACGCCCGCGTCAGGTCCATTGTGGATGGCCTGGGCATCACCGCGCTGGGGCTGGACACCTCCACCGCCACTCTCTCCGGCGGCGAGCGGCGCCGCGTCGCGCTGGCAACGGCGCTCGTCGGCGAGCTGGATCTGATCGTGCTCGACGAGCCGACCAACCACCTCGACATCGAAGGCGTGCGCTGGCTGGCCGACCACCTGCTCGCGCGCCGCGCCGCGTTCGTCGTCGTCACGCACGACCGGTGGTTTCTCGACACGGTGTGCGGCCGCACCTGGGAGGTCGCGAACGGGCGCGTCGAGCAATACGAAGGCGGCTACGCGGACTGGATCTTCGCCCGCGCCGAACGGGCCCGGCTCGCCGCGAGCGCCGAGGAGAAGCGGCGGAACCTGGCGCGCAAGGAGCTGGCGTGGCTGCAGCGCGGCGCCAAGGCGCGCACGTCGAAGCCGCGGTACCGGATCGAGGCCGCCGAGGCGCTCATCGCGGACGTGCCGGACCCGCGCGACTCCGTGGAGCTGCTGACCTTCGCGCGGCGCCGGCTCGGCAAGACGGTGCTGGAACTGGAGGACGTGACGCTGCGGGCCGGCGACAAGCCGGTGCTCGACCACGTGACCTGGCGCATCGGCCCCGGCGACCGGATCGGTCTCGTCGGCGTCAACGGTTCCGGCAAGACGACGCTGCTCAAGCTGCTGGCAGGCGAGGCCGCGCCTTCGGCGGGCAGGCGGGTCGAGGGCAAGACCGTGCGGCTCGCGCACCTGTCACAGGAGCTGGAAGGGCTGCCGGGGCAGCTGCGGGTGCTGGAGGCGGTCGAGGAAATCGCGGGCCGGGTCGTGCTCGGCAAGCAGGAGCTGTCCGCGTCGCAGCTCGCGGAGAAACTCGGCTTCCCGGCGGCCAGGCAGTGGACGCCCGTCGAGGACCTTTCCGGTGGCGAGCGGCGGCGACTGCAGCTGGCCCGGTTGCTGATGGGCGAGCCGAACGTGCTGCTGCTCGACGAGCCCACGAACGACCTGGACATCGAGACGCTGCAGCAACTGGAGGATCTGCTCGACTCGTGGCCGGGCACGCTCGTCGTCGTCTCGCACGATCGGTACCTGGTCGAACGGATCTGTGACGGCGTCTACGCCCTGCTCGGCGACGGCCGCGTCACCCATCTGCCCGGCGGCATCGACGAGTACCTGTCGCGGCGCGGTGTGGCTTCCGGCGCGGCGCCTGCCACCCCGGCGGAGCGGCGCACCAGCGGCGCGGCCGAGCACCGCGCGGCGATGAAGGAGCTGGGACGGCTCGAACGCCGCCTCGACGCCTTGCACAAGCGCGAGAACGAGCTGCACGAACAGCTCGTGGCGAATGCGACCAACCCGGACAAGCTCGTCGAGCTCAACGCCGAGCTGAAGACCGTGCTGACCGAGAAGGACGATGTCGAAGCGCGATGGCTCGAGACGTCCGAACTCGTGGAGTGACCTAAGGTGACCGCATGAGTCGGTTCGTGGACACCCTCGTCGCGACCGCGACGGGTGCGGGTGGTCGGCAGCGGGGAATGGTCACGGGAGAGCCAGCGGAGCCGGTGCGCCGGACCTGGGCGGAGGTCCACGAGCAGGCCAAACGTTTGGCCGGTGGTCTTGGGCCGAGCAAGGGCCGGGCGGCGGCGGTGCTGGCCGCGGCGCCGTCGCTGATCGCGCCGACCGTGCAGGGCGTGTGGCTCGCCGGTGGCAGCGTCACGATGCTGCACCAGCCGACCCCGCGCACCGACCTGGCAGTGTGGGCCGAGGACACCGTCAAGGTGCTGCGGATGATCGGCTCGGACCTGGTGTTGCTCGGCGAGCCGTTCGACGCGCTCGCGCCCGTGCTGACCCAGCACGACATCGGCTTCCGGATGATCACCGACCTGCTCGAGAGCGACCCGGTCGCCGAGCCGGTCGAGGTGGGCGAGGACGATCTCGCGCTCCTGCAGCTGACCAGCGGGTCCACCGCCGAGCCGAAGGCCGTCCGGATCACGCACGGGAACCTGTACACCAACATCAAGGCCATGGTCGACCGCGCCGAGTTCCGGTTCGACTCCGACGTCATGGTGTCGTGGCTGCCGACCTTCCACGACATGGGCATGGTCGGTTTTCTCACGGTGCCGATGACGTTCGGCGTCGAGCTGATCAAGATCACGCCGGTCGAGTTCCTTTCCGGTCCGTTGGTCTGGCCGCGGCTGATCACGAAGTACCGCGCGACGACCACCGCCGCGCCGAACTTCGCCTACGCGATCGTCGGCCGCCGCCTGGCGAGCGTCGACGACGATGGCGCATATGACCTGTCGACGCTGCGGATCGCGTTGAACGGCGCGGAGCCGATCGACGAGTCCGCGGTGAAGACGTTCACCGACGCCGGTGCCCGGTTCAAGATGCCGCCCGAGTGCGTATTCCCCGCCTACGGCATGGCCGAGGCGACACTCGCGGTGTCGTTCGCGCCCCTGTTCACGGGCCTCACCCTGGATTACGTCGAGGCCGAGGCGCTGGAGGCGGACGACCGCGCAGTGCCGGTACCTGCGAGCGACCCGCGGCGAGGCACCGACGAGGTGCGATCCTTCGCGGTACTGGGCCGCCCGCTGGACGGACTGGAAGCGGAAATCGTGGACGCTTCGGGACACCGGCTCGGCGAGCGCGAGGTAGGCGAGATCCGCCTACGCGGCCCGGCCGTGACGCCGGGCTATCTGACCGTCGACGGCCCGGTCGAGACGCAGGACGCCGAGGGCTGGCTGGCCACGGGGGATCTCGGATACCTGGTGGACGGCCAGATCGTGATCTGCGGCCGCGCCAAGGACGTCATCATCATGGGCGGCCGCAACATCTATCCGACGGACATCGAGCGCGCGGCCTACGCCGTCGACGGTGTGCGTGCCGGCAACGCCGTGGCGGTCCGGATCGACGCCGGTACGCGGCGGGAGCGCTTCGCGGTGGTGCTGGAGTCGAAACTCGCCGGCGACGACGAGGCCGAGCGGATCCTGATGAAGGAGGTCTCGGCCCGGGTGCGTGACGCCGTGGATTTGCGGCCGTTCGCCGTAGTCGTCCTGCCGAGCGGGAGCCTGCCGAAGACGCCGTCCGGGAAGGTGAAGCGAGCTGCTACCGCGGAGTTGTTCGCGGAGCGGATCGCCGCCGTAGCGGGCCGGTAGGGCCGTCGGCCGGACGCCGGTTCCCGCCGCCTTCCTCGTGCCAGCCCGGCGCCGGGCGATGTCCCGACCTGGCTCTTGGTGGCCGGTTCGCCGGGATCAGTGCTGCTGTGGCTCGTGAGCCGTCCGGGCCACCGGGGTTGGGGCCGCCGTGGCGCGCGCCCGGGTGGCCTCGCTCTCGTCACGCGCCGCGGGCAGCGGCGTGGCCTGACGGCCGGTGCGGGCGGCGAGCGTGTCCTCGGCGGCGTCCAGGAAGTCGTCCACCGCGCGCTCGTCGTAGCCGCGCTTGCCGATCAGTGGCTTGCTGAACATCACGTGGTGTACCTCCGCCGCGGTGAGGTCGTCCTCGTCCTTGAGCGTCTTCGCGATGCGCCGGACGAACTCGTCGACCTCGTTCTTGGCGTAGCCGCGCCTGCCGAGCGGCGCGTTACCGAACTCCATGCGGTTGACGTCTTCGGCGGTAAGGGACATCAAGTGTTCTCCAGTTCAGCGTGGACGGGACATTCCCCGCTCTCCGTCCTAGCCGGACCGGCACGCGACGGGAAGGGCCGAAAGACTCCTCGACTCGATCGAGCGGAGTCGCGCCTCCGTGTGAGTGAAACCGCGCTACTGAGCGTGGAACGCGTTCTGGGCGGCCGTCAGCCCTTTGCCGACCAGGGCCTCGACGGCGTCGGCGCAGCGGTCCACCTCGAACGGGAGTTCCTTGCGCTCGACCGTGGAGAAATCCTTGAGGACGAAGTCAGCCGGATCCATCCGGCCGGGCGGACGCCCGATGCCGAACCGCACCCGGAAATAGTCACGGGTGCCGAGTGACCTGGTGATCGACCGGAGTCCGTTGTGGCCGTTGTCGCCGCCACCGAGCTTCAGCTTCAGCGCCCCGAAATCGATATCGAGCTCGTCGTGCACGACGACGATCCCGCTCGGGTCGATCTTGTAGAACCTGGCGGTGCCCGCGACCGGGCCGCCGGAAAGATTCATGAACGAGCGCGGCTTGGCCAGCACCACGCGACGCCCCGCCAGCCGGCCTTCCAGCACGTCGGCGCCGGCCTTGTGCGCCTTGAACTTCCCGCCGACGCGGGCGGCCAGCTCGTCCAGGACCAGGAAGCCCACGTTGTGCCGGTTGCCGGCGTAGCGGGGTCCGGGGTTACCGAGGCCGACGAGCAGCACCTGCTCGTCGGCCCCAGGCACATCAGCCGTCATGAGAACGGGTCACTCCGCGGCGGCCTCGGCTTCGCCCGCGCCCTCGGCGGCCTCGGCGCCCTCCTCAGCGGGGGCTTCCTCGGCCTGCGGCTCCGTGATGCCGACGACCAGCGCCTCGGGGTCGGTGACCAGCGTCGCGCCGGCGGGCAGGGGGACCTGGCCGGCGAGGATCTGCGAGCCGGCCTCGAGACCATCGACCGAGACCTCGAACTGCTCCGGGATGTGCAGCGCCTCGACCTCGACGGTGACGGTGTCGAGTTCCTGGTGGATCAGGGTGCCGGGGGCGGGCTCGCCGTTGATCACGAAGCGCACGTCCACGGTGACCTTCTCGCCGCGCTTGACCACGAGCAGGTCGACGTGCTCGATGTAGTTCTTCAGCGGATGCACGGTGATGGTCTTGGTCAGCGCCAGCTCGGTGCTGTTCTCGACGCTCAGCGTGAGGACGGCGTTGCTGCCGTTCTCACGGATGACGCGGGCGAACTCGATCGCCGGCAGGGCGAGATGCCGGGGGTCGGTGCCGTGGCCGTACAGCACGGCCGGGATCTTTCCGGCGCGACGGGTGCGGCGCGCGGCGCCCTTGCCGAACTCGGTGCGCGGCTCGACGGACAGACGTACCTCGGACACGGTCTTGCACTCCTTCAAATCATGACGGCGGGGCTCAGGCGGGCGGTGTCTTCGGCGGCGAGATCCAACGAACGTGCACAGCGCGTGGCCACTCGAGCCGCCGCGTCGATCACGTCGGGTGCGAGCCCGCCTCGCCGAGACAACCTGCTCAGTGTAGGCAATCCGTGCGTCCGGGGTTGCGGTGGGTCGCTTGGACCAGTAGGAAACTGGTAGTCAGGGGGTGCCGGGAATGCCGCGTCGCGTGGTGAGGGGTTTTCTCACTGTGCTCGCGA
Organism: Amycolatopsis sp.; assembly: GCA_035547575.1. Lineage (GTDB taxonomy): Bacteria > Actinomycetota > Actinomycetes > Mycobacteriales > Pseudonocardiaceae > Amycolatopsis_E. The sequence goes on from DASZUO010000008.1 coordinate 25,815, forward strand.
TTCTGTTGCTCTCCGGCTGCCAGGTGGCTCGCCCGACCGCCGCGAGGCCGGATCCGCAGGCGGCTGTCGAAGGCGGTTTGGCCTGGTTGGAAGGGCATGCCGCGCTTTCCTACCGGCTTCCCTCGGGTGCCACCTTCACCGCGGCGAGGGGCGGCCTCGCGCGCGGCACACTCACCCTCGCCGACGAGCAGGTTCCGGCGCTGCGCGTCGGCGGGAACCTCTACCTGCGGGCGTCGCCGCGGTACTGGACGGCGCAAGGAATGTCACCCGAACGGGCAAACGAATACGGGGCGCGCTGGGCACGGTCGGTCTTGACGCTCGACCCCGGCATGGCGCTCGCGCCGGACGTGCTCGCGCGGGCGCTGCGGTCGGCGATCCCGCCGGGTACGCGGGCCGAACCGCTGACGCTCGGGGACGGCACGCAGCTCTACGACATCCAGGGCCTGCAGGTCACGGCCGAGGCCCCGTATCGCGTGACTAGTTTCAAGCCGTCGCTGCTCGGGCCCGCGGGGCCACCGGTGCTCGGGAACACGGCCGTCGAAGTGCACGCCGTCGGGGACGACGGCCGGGCCGATCTCCGGACCGGGCTCGACGACGACGTGGCCGGCCTGGGGCAGCCGTTCGTCGCGGGCCCGGCAGTTGCGACGAACGTCACGGAGAACGCGCTGCGGTGCACCCCGACCGGCATGTGCACCGACAGCGTGCAGGTCGGCACGGAGCTGATCGGCGAAGCACCGCAAGCGCATGCGCGGCTCGTGCTGAAGTCCTCGGTGACATCGGGCCAGCTGGGCACGCGCGACTGCGGTCAGGAGCTGGTGGCGCCGCTGAACGTCGCGGTGAGCATGTCGTGCGGGGTGAAGTTCATCCTGCCGAAAGCCGATGGCGCGGCGAAGGTCTTCGCCGTGCCGACCGTCACCGCGGAGCCGATCGCGGTGGTGGACCTGGCGGCCGTCAAGCAGGAGATCGCGACGGCTCTCGGCGCCTGACCTCGGCGATGACCTGGGCGAAGTCCTCCATCGCAGGCTCGAACACGGTGTAGTAGGTGAACCCGAACCGCGTGCGCCGCGCGTCCAGTTCGCCGGCGATCCGGGAGGGCGTGCCTGCCAGCACCTGCGGGGCGGCCAGTAGGTCGTCCGCGCGGTAGGACGGGTGCCAGGAATCCAGCGCCGGTCGCGGTTCCTCCGCGACGACGACCTTCTGGATGAGCATGTTGAACTCCTGCTGCCGCTTCGCGTTCTCCCGCACGTAGCGAACGCGGTCTGCCAGCTCGTCGGCCGTCGCGAGCTCGAACGTGCCTGGCGCGCGTCCCGGCTCCTGCTTGAGACCCGCGAACCCGACGATGTCCGCCGAGCCGGCGGCGAGGCTGAGCACTCCGTCGCTGTGGCCCGCGATCAGCACCGGCGGCATCCGCTCGCCGAGCCGCCTGCGCAGCTCCGCGAGCGTGGTCTCCAGGTAGTCGATCCGCCGCTTCGCCGGCCACCACGGCAGACCGGCGTCGTCGAACTCGGCCTTCATGTGCCCGGCACCGAGCCCCAGTTCGAACCGCCCGCCGGTGACGGCGACCGTGGACTCGACGTCGCGGGCCAGCAGCGCGGGGTTGTAGAACGGCGCATTGAGCACCAGCGGCCCGACGCGCGCCCGCTGCGTGGCCGCGGCTGCCGCGACGAGCGCGGGGAAGGGTGCGGGCGCGCCAAGATGATCAGGCACGGTGATGACGTCGTACCCGAGCTCCTCCGCACGACGGCACTTCGCCGCGAAATCCCCGTCGACCGACCACATACTCACGCCGAACCGCATACCGGCGACGCTATCCGGTCGGCGTAGTGCCCCGCACGGCGTTTCGCTGGGGGCTTACCGCGGCTCGGTTCAGTCGAACAGTTCGTCGACGGTGGTGGCGGTGACGGCGCGGCGGATCCAGGTGCGCAGGAGTTCGGGGTCGGAGCAGTCGTGGATGCGGGTCCGGGCGTTGTCGGTGATGGTGATGTCGCGTGCCGCGAGTACGTCCAGCAGCGCCGTGGCCTCACCCTCGACGCGGCCTTCGTCGAGGCCTTCGATGCGGCCTTGGCCGAAGTACTTGCGTGCGAAGTCGCTCTGGTACTCGTAGGTCCGGGTCGTCATGGGTTCAGTCGAACAGCTCGTCGACGGTGGTGGCGGTGACGGCGCGGCGGATCCAGGTGCGCAGGAGTTCGGGGTCGGAGCAGTCGAGGATGCGGGTCCGGGCGTTGTCGGTGATGGTGATGTCGCGTGCCGCGAGTACGTCCAGCAAGGCCGTGGCCTCACCCTCGACGCGGCCTTGGCCGAAGTACTTGCGTGCGAAGTCGCTCTGGTACTCGTAGGTCCGGGTCGTCATCAGTTCCTCCAGGTGGCGTCGCGCCGCTTCGGGCAGCACCGCGAGCACGAGGTCATAATATCGGGTCACGCGCTCGTCATCGACCGTTTGCAGACCGACCAGCAGCGCGTTCAGCACGCCGTCCCGCTGCGGGCCCTCGCCGTGGGCCATGGCCGAGAGCACCGCGAGCTCGGGGCTGTGCCCCGCCTCCTCCGGATCCGTCACGGCCGGTACCCCACCCGGATCGATCACCAGCGGCCGCAACGTCCAGCCGGGGTGGCCCAGGTCGACCGGCTGCGCGCACCACGCGGCAACGCGGGTGTCCGGGCACAGGACGAGCAGCGTCACCGGTGTCCGCAACCGCGCCCGCAACGTCGCCAGGTAAACCGGCCAGGACCAGCGCTTGGCGCCGTCGCGCCGCAGCTGAACCTCGACCACGACGGCAAGCACGGCTTGCCCGCCACGGGTGAGCACGACCACCGCGTCCGCCCGGTGCTCGGTCGGCGTCAGCTCGGTGAGATCGCACGAGTCGAGACGCGCGTCCTCAAAGGACGGCAGCGGTGCGCGGACCTGCGCGGCGAGCAGCTCCGCGGCCAGTACCGGACGCCGGCGGAACAGCTCCACCAGCGCTTCGTGCAGATGCGACGGCACAGCTCCCCCAGTTCGAGTGCCGAAAACGATCAGGCGTGGCCGTCGAACAGGCTGGTCACCGAGCCGTCCTCGAACACCTGCTGGATGGCCTCCGCCAGCATCGGCGCGATCGAGAGCACCGTCAGGTTCCCGAAGCGCTTTTCCTCCGGGATCGGCAGCGAGTTGGTGACGATGACCTCGCGCGCCTTGCAGTTCGAGAGCCGCTCGGTGGCCGGGTCGGACAGGATGCCGTGCGTGGTCGCGATGACGACGTCCGCCGCGCCTTCCGCGAGCAGCGCGTCAGTGGCCTTCACGATCGTGCCACCGGTGTCGATCATGTCGTCGACCAGCACACACAGCTTGCCCTCGACGTTGCCGACGACGCGGTTCGCGACGGCCTGGTTGGGCTTGTCGGGGTCACGGGTCTTGTGGATGAACGCGATCGGCCGGTCGCCCAGCTGCTGCGCCCACTTTTCCGCCAGCCGCACGCGGCCCGAGTCCGGCGACACGACCGTGATGTCGGCATCGCCGTAGGTCTTGCGGATGTGCTCGGCGAGCAGGTTCTGCGCGAACAGGTGGTCCACCGGGCCGTCGAAGAAGCCCTGGATCTGCGCGGTGTGCAGGTCGACAGTCATGATCCGGTCGGCGCCCGCGGTCTTGAACAGGTCGGCGATCAGCCGCGCCGAGATCGGCTCGCGGCCCTTGTGCTTCTTGTCCTGCCGCGCGTACGGGTAGAACGGCATGACAACGGTGATCCGCTTGGCGCTCGCGCGCTTGAGCGCGTCCACCATGATCAGCTGCTCCATCACCCACTCGTTGATGGGCGTGGTGTGGCTCTGGATGACGAACGCGTCGTTCCCGCGCACCGACTCCTCGAACCGGACGAACAGCTCGCCGTTGGCGAACGTGTGCGCCGTCTGCGGGGTGATCGTCACGTTGAGGTGCTGTGCCACCTCTTCCGCGAGCTCCCGGTATGCGCGGCCGGAGAAGAGCATGAGGTTCTTCTTCGGCGTGCCGGACTTAGGACTCATCTGACGACTCCCGCTCGGTGTGCTGTTCTCCTTCGGCGGCGAGCGCGGCCTCGGCCGCCTTCGCCGCGGGTGTGCCCGGCCTTCGCCCGGCCACCCAGCCTTCCATATTGCGCTGCGGTCCCATCGATACCGCGAGGGCCCCCGGCGGAACGTTTTCCCTGATCACAGTGCCAGCGCCGGTGTACGCACCGTCACCGACGGACACCGGTGCCACGAACGTGTTGTCCGAACCAGTGCGCACCTGCGACCCGATCGTGGTGTGGTGCTTGCGGACGCCGTCGTAGTTGACGAACACGCTGGACGCGCCGATGTTGCTGTCCTCGCCGATCGTCGCATCCCCGACATACGTCAGATGCGGCACCTTGCTGCCAGCGCCGATGTCGGCCTTCTTCGTCTCGACGAAGGTGCCGATCTTCCCCTTCTCGCCGAGTTTCGTGCCGGGGCGCAGATACGCGAACGGGCCGACGCTCGCCTGCGGGCCGATCTCGGAGTCGGACCCGTGCGTGCGCACCACCTTCGCGCCCGCTCCCACCGCGACGTTCGTCAACGTCGTGTCGGGACCGACGCTGGCGCCTTCGCCGACCGTCGTGGTGCCGTGCAACTGCACGCCGGGATGGAGTACGACGTCGCGGGCCAGCGTGACTCCGGCGTCCAGCCAGGTCGTGGCCGGGTCCACCACGGTGACGCCGTCGAGTTGCCAGCGGCGCACGATCCGCCGGTTCAGCTCGGCGCCGACCGCGGACAGCTGAACCCGGTCGTTGACGCCCTCGGTCAGCCACGGGTCGTCGACGACGAGCGCACCCACGTCGGCGCCGTCCGCGCACGCGTTGGTGAGCACGTCGGTCAGGTACAGCTCGCCCTGCACGTTGTCGGTGGACAGCCGGGACAATCCCGCGACGAGCAGCCGCGCGTCGAACGCGTAGACCCCGGAGTTGATCTCGGTGATCTCCAGCTGGTCCTCGGTGGCGTCGCGCTGCTCCACGATGCCCCGCACGGCACCGTCCGCGTTGCGCAGGATGCGGCCGTAGCCGGTCGGATCGGCAACGACGGCGGTCAGCACGGTCACCGCGTGGCCGCTGCCGCGATGCTCGGACAGCAGCGCCGACAGCGTCGCGGTGTCGAGCAGCGGCACGTCGCCGTAGCTGACCATGACCGTGCCGGTGAGGCCGCCAGGCAGGGCGTCGAGCGCGCACGACACGGCGTGCCCGGTGCCCTTCTGCGTCTCCTGCACCGCGGTCGTGACCGGCCGGCCCAGGGCCTTGCCGACCTCGTCGAGGTGCTCGGTGACGGCGTCGCGCCCGTGCCCGACGACCACGACGAGGTGTTCGGGCTCGAGCCCCGCGGCCGCGCGCACGGCGTGCTCGACCAGCGGTCGGCCGGCGATCGGATGCAGCACTTTCGGTCTGTCGGAACGCATCCTGGTGCCCTCGCCGGCGGCGAGGACCAGTGTGCTCAGCGGACCGGTCACGGCACTCCCAAAAAGCAGACGGCGTTGTTACTGTCCTGTTCGTTACCGGGCGTCGATCCTACGGCTCCTCCGCGACCGCCGTCGGGTCGGCTTCGATCCAGGCCGGAATGCCCTCGCCAGGGACCACGCTGGCGGTGGCCACCTGGTTGCCTCCGCCCCGTTTCGCCTGGTACATCGCGGCGTCGGCGCGGGAGAGGACCTGGTCGGGCCTTTCCTGCGGGCGCAGGGAAACCAGCCCGATCGAAAGGGTCACCCCGTGCGAGAGGTGGTGCGGCAGCGCCGACACGGCGACGACCGCGCGACCCAGCGCCTGCTTCGCGGCCGACACCGGCGCGCCCGGCAGTAGCGCCACGAACTCGTCGCCGCCGTAGCGGGCGACGATGTCGTCGCCGCGGAGCGCGTCCCGCAATGTGCTCGCGACCACCCGCAGCACGTCGTCGCCCTCGGCGTGCGAATGCTCGTCGTTGACGCCCTTGAACCCGTCGAGGTCCACGAGCGCGACCGCCAGCGGCTGGGCCGTGGCGGACGCGGCGAGCGTGCGCAGATGCTCGTCGAGCGCGCGCCGGTTGGGCAGGCCGGTGAGCGGGTCCTGCAAGGCCTGCTGGCTGATCGCGCCGTGCTGGGCCGACAGGCGCTCGTGCTCGCGGCGGGTGTTGAGAGTGGCGATCTGCGATTCGCGCAGCGACCCGAGTTCGACCTCCAGCGCCGTCGAGTAGTCGGCCAGCGGGCGCAGGTTCTCGTTCTCGTACTGGGCGAAGTCCAGCCGCGCCAGCTCGCGCAGCAGGTTGAGCCGCATGGAGGGCTGCGAGTTGTCGTCGTCGAGGTTGAGCTTCGTGGCGTTCAGCGCCTTGAGTGCCTCGTCGCGGCTGCCGATCGCGTCGAGGCAGCGGGCGAGCGCGATGGTGACGATGACCTGCTCCTGCGGGTACTCCGGTTCGATCAGCAGCCGCTCGAGGCGGTCCAGATGACTGCCGTCAGGCGCGGCGAGCGCGAGCGCCGCGGCCAGCACGCCGACCTGGTCGACCGCGGGTACGCCGACCCGGCGCGGGAACAGCGACTCCGCGAACGGTGCCTCCACCGCGATCGCCATCGAGGCCGCCGTCCGGAACTTCGTGAGCGCCTCGTCGTGGCGTTCGACGCGCTCCAGCCGCAGCGCCCAGCCGAGCAGCATCTTCACCCGGTTGATCAGCTGCAACGTGATCTCGTGCGGGCCCGCGGTCTCGCGCACGGCCTGGTGCGCCCGCGCGATGACCTCTTCGGCGGCTTCGTACACGCCGAGTTGGTTGAGCACGAGCCAGCAGTCGATGAACGCGCTGGACTGTGTCTTGGCCCATTCGCGGCGGGACATCTGCATGTCCGGTCCGCCCGTATCGTCCAGAATGGCCAGTGCGCGGGCGATCTCCGTGAGCGCCGCGTCCTCCTGCTGTGCCAGCACGAGCCTGCGGCCGCGCAACGCGTGCGCGTCCGCGCGGTAGAGCGCCAGGCCGTGCCGCCGGGTGTGCGCGAGCATCTCGTCGAGCAGGGGTTCGGCCTCGGCCGCGAGCCCGCGGGTGACCAGCCGGGCCAGGGCCGCGGCGCGCACCAGTTGCGCGATCAGCACGGGCTCGCCACGCCGCTGGGTTTCCTCGAGCAGCTCGTCGATGGTGTGGACGATGGAGAGCTGTTCTTCGTGGTCGGTGTGCTGCACCGCCGCGATCAGTTCGCGGGCACGCCCCACCAGCCAGGCGTCGGAAAGCTCCGCCAAGGCCGGGCCTCTGTTCGCCGGCGCATTCTCGCCCAGCAGCGGGGTGCACCCCCTTCACTCGTCCGGGTCTGGCACGGCAGCTCCGCCGCCAGGATTCGAACCTGAACTGTCAGAACCAAAATCTGAAGTGCTGCCTATTACACTACGGCGGATCGTGCCTGGTCAGGATACCGATGCCGGAAAGAGGCCCGGTTGCTGGGGTTGTGCCGGGTTTTCAGCACTTCGCAGCGGGGTAAACCTCCTGTACCGTAACTTACGGAAACGTAGGTTAGGCGACCCTTGGTGGGCTCGGAACGTAGGAAGTGGTGTGGCATGACGGCTACCCTCGAACCCCCGAAGACACAAGGTCCGAAGCCGGTCATCAGTGGCAGGCGCGGATTCGGTGTTCAGTTCGCGGTGTACCTCGGCGTGATCATGCCGCTGGTGGCACTCGCCGTGGCCGTGCCCTTCGCGTGGGGTTGGGGGCTGAGCTGGACGGACGTGGCGCTGTCGGCTGTTTTCTACTGCATCAGCGGCCTCGGCATCACCGTCGCGTACCACCGCTACTTCACGCACGGCTCGTTCAAGGCGAAGCCGTGGCTGCGCGTGGTGATGGCCATCGCGGGCAGCTTCGCCGTGCAGGGCCCGGTGATCACCTGGGTCGCCGACCACCGCAGGCACCACGCGTTCTCCGACCGGGACGGCGACCCGCACTCGCCGTGGCTGTACGGCACGTCGCCGTGGGCGATCGCCAAGGGCTTCTGGCACGCGCACATGGGCTGGCTGTTCGAGCGCGACCAGAGCAATGCCCGGCGTTTCGCGCCGGACCTGCTCAAGGATCCGGCGATCAAGAAGGTAGACGACCTGTTCTGGCTGTGGTCGCTGCTCACGCTGACCCTGCCCGCGTTGCTCGGCGGGCTGATCACGTGGTCGTTCTGGGGCGCGGTCACCGCGTTCTTCTGGGCCGGGCTGGTGCGGGTTTGCGTGCTGCACCACGTGACCTGGTCGGTGAACTCGATCTGCCACATGATCGGCGAGCGCCCGTTCGCCGCGCGCGACAAGTCGGCGAACTTCTGGCCGCTGGCGATCCTGTCCTTCGGCGAGTCGTGGCACAACCTGCACCACGCCGACCCGACCTCGGCCCGGCACGGTGTCAAGCGCGGTCAGATCGATCTCTCCGCACGCCTGATCTGGCTGTTCGAGAAGTTCGGCTGGGTGGACAACGTGCGGTGGCCGACCCCGGCCAGGATCGCGCGACTGGTCAACGAGCCGAAGTAGGGTTCCAGGGCCGGCGCAGTACCCTCCCAGGGTGGCGGCACGCAGGCGGGCGAAACGAGAAGTGGCCACCGGAGCGCGGCCTCCGGCTCCGGTGGCTCGCGTCCGGATGACCGGTGCCGAGCGCAGGCAGCAACTGCTGAACGTGGCCCGCGCGCTGTTCGCCGAGAAGGGCTTCGACGGCACCTCCATCGAGGAGATCGCGAACCGGGCCAATGTGTCCAAGCCCGTGGTGTACGAGCATTTCGGTGGCAAGGAAGGCATCTACGCCGTCGTCGTCGACCGCGAGACGCAGTTGTTGCTGGACCGGATGGTGTCCACTTTGCACGGTGGGCATCCGCGGGCGATGCTCGAGCAGGCGGCCAGTGCCTTGCTGGGGTATGTCCAGGATTCGCACGACGGGTTTCGGATTCTCGTGCGGGATTCGCCTGTCGCGTCCTCTACTGGCACATTTTCCACGTTGCTCAACGATATCGCCGGCCAGGTCGAACATATCCTTGGCCGGCAGTTCGCGGCCCGTGGGTACGACGAAAAGCTCGCACCGCTGTATGCGCAGGCGTTGGTCGGGATGGTCGCGTTGACCGGGCAGTGGTGGCTCGACGCCCGCAAGCCGAAGCGTGACGAGGTGGCGGCACATCTGGTGAACCTGGCCTGGAACGGGCTGTCGCACCTGGAACACAAACCGAAGCTGCGGATCAACTAGGGCGCCCGGGTTTTCCTGTGGTCAGGCCGGCGTGATTCGCAGTACCTTGTCGTTGTCGCCGTCGGAGGTCGTTACGTAGAGGGCGCCGTCCGGAGCTGTGCGGGCCGCGCGCAGGCGGCCGAATTTGTCGTTGAACTCCGGGGGCAGGATGACCTCTGTTATCTTCCCCGTCTGGTCGGCGTTGAACAGCAGCATCTTCTGGCCTTTCAACGCCACGACCGCAAGCCGGCCCTCCAGGCTGCCCCATTGTTCGCCGGTGAGGAAAGCCGCGCCGGAGATGGCTTCCGTGATCTGGCCGGACGTCCACAATGGAGTTATGGCGCCGGGGAAGCGGCGGGTGTCGGTCATGGGGACGTCCTCGTCGTAGCTGGAATCCGTGCCGCCTTTCGACGGGTCCCAGCCGTAGTTGGCGCCCTTGACCGACAGGTTGACCTCGTCGTCGAAAGTGGGGCCGTGTTCTGCGGTGAAGACCTGGTCTGTGCCCGGACGCACTGCTACGCCCTGGATGTTGCGGTG
>DASZUO010000009.1:0-9689 GCA_035547575.1 Amycolatopsis sp.
CCGCGCGATCGTCTCGACGTCCAGCGGGTACACGTTCTCGCCGCGGACCGTGATCATTTCCTTGCTGCGCCCGGTGAAGTACAGCTCGCCGTCGCGCAGGTAGCCGAGATCGCCGGTGCGCAGCCAGCCGTCCTCGGTGAACGGGCCGTCGGGCCGACCGAGGTAGCCGCTGGTCACGGCCGCGCCAGTGAGCTCGATCTCGCCGACCACGCCGTCGGGAACCCCGCCGGCGATCCGCACCCGCATGCCCGGCACCGCGCTGCCGAGCCCGACGATGCCGCGCGCGGCCGGGCCTCGCGGCGCGGGAAGCGCTTTCCCGGTCGCGGCCAGCGCGGCGCGGTCCACCCAGTCGAACACCGGCGGGCGATCCAGCGGCGGCAGGGTGGCGACCAGGGTGGCCTCGGCCAGGCCGTAGGCCGGTGTCATCGCCTCGGGCCGGAACCCGGCGCGGGCGAAGCGGTCGAGGAACGCGGTCACCGACGAGACCGCGATCGACTCGGCGCCGTTGAACGCGACCCGCCAGTGCGCCATGTCCAGTTCGCGGTCCTCGGGCACCGCGGTCAGCAGGTAGTCGTAGCCGAAGTTCGGCATCGCGCAGATCGTGGCGCGGCTGCGCAGGAACTCGGTCAGCCACGCGGCGGGGCTCTTCACGAACGTCACCGGCGACCAGATGTGGATCGGGATCCCGCTGAACAGGCCGGTGAGCGTGCCGAACAAGCCCATGTCGTGGAACAGCGGCAGCCAGCTGCCCCACGCGTCGGTCCCGGTGATCTCGATGGCCTCGGTGATGGAGCCGGCGCAGGACAGCACGTTGGCGTGCGTCAGCACCACACCCTTCGGCGCGGCGGTACTGCCGGAGGTGAACTGCAGCACGGCGGTCTGCCCGCCGGAAGCGCCGGGCAGCGGCGCGTGGTCGTGGGTGGTCAGCTCGGCGGCTTCGAACACGCGCGGCCCGGTGAGCTGATCGGTGACCGCGCGCAGGCGTGGCTCGGTGACCAGATGCGTCAGCCCGGCACTGTCCACAATGGCCTGAGTTCGGCGGAGGTAGCCCTCCAGGTCGCGCATCCCCATCGGCAGCGGCAGCGGGCACGCGGCGGCGCCGAGCCGGCCGGCGGCGAGCACGCCCTGCAGGAACGCGGTGGAGTTCGAGCTGAGCACACCGATCGCGCCGCCCGGCTCCGCACCCGCGGCGGCGAGCGCGGCGGCCATCCGCCGCGAGGTGTCGGCGAGTCCGGCGTAGGTCAGGCGCTCCTTCTCGCTGGGAAATGCGATGATCTGGCCGGGATTGCGCGCGACGGCCGCGTCGAAGCGATCCGGGATCGTGTCAGCCACACTGTCCACTCTCCGGTGACGCCGCAGGCGAAGGCAACGGCGAACGGCCACGATCAATCGCCCCATTGGCATCCGGCCCGCAACGCGGAATGTCAGCGCCGGTTCAGCGACTGTTCATCCTCGGCGAGCACACTTCCGGCGATGGCCGAGAAGACGACGATGCCCGTGCACATCAGACGCGACGGTTTCGATCCTGATCCCGGGCTCGCAGAACTACGCCGTGAATGCCCCGTTTCGCGGGTCGATCTGGTCACCGGCGGCAGTGGCTGGCTCGTCACCCGCTACGACGACGCGCGCGCGGTACTCGGTGACCCGGATCGATTTCCCAGTCACCCCAACGCTTTCATCGCACAGGACACCGAATCGCCTGCCGGTCCGCCGCCGGGTTTCCTGCTCTCCTACAACCCGCCGGAGCACACCCGGCTGCGCCGCATGCTCGCGCCCGCGTTCACCGCCAAGCGGATGCGGCGGTTGCGGCCCCGCGTCGAGGAAATGGTGAGCGACCAGCTGGACGCGATCGAACGGGCCGGGGCGCCCGCGGATCTCGTACCGATGTTCACGCTGCCCATCCCGTCGCTGGCGATCTGCGAACTGCTCGGCGTGCCGTACGCGGACCGGGCGGCGTTCCAGGACCGCAGCGTGCGGCGCACCGACTTCGCCGCGTCCCTGGAGCAGCGGGCGGCCGCGTTCGCGGAAACGCAGGCCTATCTCGCCGAACTGGTCGCCGCGCAGCGCGCCACGCCCGGCGACGACATCCTCGGCATGCTGGTCCGCGAGCACGGTGACACGCTCAGCGACCCGGAACTTACGGGCGTCGCCGACCTGCTCCTGATCGCGGGGCACGACACCACGGCGCACATGCTCGCGCTCGGCATTCTGCTGCTGCTGAACCACCCCGGGCACGTGGCGAAGATCCACGACGAGGCGACGATCGAGGAGATGCTGCGCTACCTCTCGGTGGTGCATTCCGGGATTCCACGGGTCGCCAGGGAAAACGCCGTGCTGGGCGGGCAGCTCATCGAGGCCGGGGACTGGGTGGTGTGCTCGCTACCGTCGGCCAACCGGGACGAGACACTGGGGCCGGAGCCCGGCCGGTTCGACCCGGACCGCCGCATTCCGGGCCACATCGCGTTCGGCCACGGCATCCATCACTGCCTCGGCGCCCCGCTGGCCCGCATGGAACTCGGCATCGCCTACCCCGCACTGTTCCGCCGCTTCCCGGACCTCCGGCTCGCCGTACCGCCCGAGGACGTCCGGTTCCACTCACATTCGGTCGTCTACGGGGTGGAGTCGCTGCCCGTGGCGTGGTGACGGCGAGCGACCAGGCCCTGCGCCGCCGCCCACGGGCACGGCGACGCCGTTGCCCACCACTGGTTCAGCGCAGCAGGACCTGGCCTCCGTCGAGCATCAGCGTCGCGCCGGTCAGGTACCGCATGTCGTCGCTCACCAGCGCCAGCACCGCGCGCCCGATGTCGTGGTACGGGTCGCCCATGCGGCGCAGCGGGGTCTGGCGCAGGTGTTTCTCCCAGCGCGCCGGGTCCGCGTCGCGGTAGGCCTCGGCGGCGGGAGAGAACGCGGCGGGGCAGATCTGGTTGACCCGGATCCCGTGCTTGCCCCACTCGATCGCGGTCACCTTCGTCAGCCCGCCGATGGCTTCCTTGGCCATGGCATATCCCGCCATACGGGGCGCGCCACGAACGCCGACCCCGGAACCGAAGTTGACGACCACCCCGTGGCCCGAGTCCCGCAGGGGCTCGAAGCAGGCCTGCATCATCTGCAGGCTGCCCAAGGGGCCGGTCCGGAAGGACTCCATGATCTGGTCCGCGGTGACCGTCGCGGTCGGCTCGCGGCCGGTCATGTCGCCGCCCTGGGCGTTGTTGACCAGGATGTCGATCCGGCCGAACGCCGCCAGCGCCGTGGCGACGGCCGCGTCGACGTCCGCGCGATCAGTCACGTCGCAGCGAACGGCCAGCGACTGGCGGCCGTTGCCGGACAGCTCACGCGCCGCGTCGTTCACCTTGCTCTCGGTACGTCCGAGGAGCACGACGGCCGCGCCCTCGTCGGCGAGCACCGTGGCCACGGCACGGCCCAGCCCCTGGCCCGCCCCGGTGACGATGGCGACCCGGTCCGCCAGGCGATCGGTCACGGCTTGCCTGCCCGGTCGAGTCCCAGCAGCCCCACGACCGGCGAGTCCGGGACGCAGCCCTCGACCGTGGCCCGACGGCGGGCGAACCGCCAGCCCTCGCCGGTTTCCACCACCTCGTCCCGGTAGGTGCCCCAGTGATCGAGGCCGCGGGTGCCGATGTACTGGAAGCAGGCATAGGTGCAGGCACCGCCATCCGGACGGGGATCGACGTAGATCGAGCTCAGGTGGTGGCGGGCCGGACCGAAGTTCGCGGCGATGAACCTCTCCTTGGTGTCACTGAAGAATCCGAGCACGCCCTCGGGGCCGGTGAAGCTGCCGGAGTTGCTTTCGAACACCGCGTCGGGCAGGAAGAGCTCCGCCAGCTGGCGGATCTTACCCGAGTCGGCGAGGAACTGGTACCTCGCCAGGAGATCGGCCACGCCGAGCCTGACACGCTGCTCCGCACTGTCCATTGTGTCCCCTCCGTCGGGCATGGCGCACCATGCGGCCGCCGTAGCGATTGAATCATGATACTCATTCGACATCAAGGACGAGGGGCTGACGGGGCGTGACCGGCTACGGGTTCGGGTCGCTGCCCGTGGCGTGCTGCCGGCGAGCCCGGACCGCGAACATCGCCGGCCCGGCGACCAGGTGGGTGCCTGCCCGGCTGAGCGCCCACCATCGCGCGACGTCCTCCGCGGTCATGTGTCCACTGTGGACGATCTGGTCGGCGAACCGGTCGGCCAGGTGCTGCCACGAGCGCCAGGACCACGCCTGCGTGCCCCGGAACTCCGCGGCCACCTCGGTGAGGCCGAGCGCGGCCACGTCGCCGAGCAGGCGTGCGCCGTAGGTGGCGTCGAACCCACCCGCGCCCATGATGTCCGCCAGCGCCGCGATCATCTTGGTGTGCACGGGTTCCGGCGGCTCCACCCGGTCGCCGTAGGTCCAGTCGACCTCCTCGACCAGGAGCCACCCGCCCGGCGCGACCGCCGCCGCGAGCCGGGCCAGCGCATCGCCGTGGGGATGCAGGTGCGCCACCAGCAGTCGCGCGTGCACCAGGTCGAACGCGGCCCTGGGCAGGTCGTCCGTCATCAGGTCGGCGGTGAGCACTTCGACCTGGGGTGCGAGCCCGTCCAGGAACCGCGTGTCGGCGTCGACGGCGAGGACGTACCCCTCCGCGCCGACCACCTCGGCCAGCGCCCGCGCGACCGACCCCGCGCCCGCCCCTGCCTCCAGGCAGCGCTGCCCGGCGCCGATCCCGAGATCGGCGACCAGGCGCAGGGTGCCCGGGTCCCACGCTCGCGCCATCGTGTCGAGACGATCCCGTTCGGTCGGCGCCGCCTGGTCCAGAACGTATGCCACGTGTCCCCGGTCTAACCATCCGGCCTCGTCGCGGCAACCGGGCCGGGCGCCTTCCTATGGCGGGATTCGCGGCGCCGATGCAGGCGTCCCCGCGCCGGGATCACCGATATCAAGGACAGGCAAGCCGGCCCGAGGAGAGGACCTTGGACAATGACGGCTGAACCGGGGGTTGTCTTCGACGCCTTTCACCCCGCCCACCGCGCCAACCCCTACCCCCGCTACGCGATCATCCGCGAGCACACCCCGCTGTTCCCGCTCCGGCCCGGTATCCACCTCGCCACCCGCTACGCCGAGGTGTCGGCCGTGCTCTCCGACCCGGAATGGGGTCACGGCTACGACGACGGCATCAACCCGTTCCGCCCTGGCGTCGCTCCCGACGACGTGCCCGGCGGGATCGTGCGGATGGATCCGCCGCAGCACACGCGGGTGCGAGCGCTGGTCAACCGGCCGTTCACGCCGCGCAACACCGAGAGCATGCGGCCCGCTGTGCGGCGCCGCGTGGACGAACTGCTGGACCGGGCCGTCGAGACCGGCGAAGTGGACCTCATGGAGGCGTTCGCGCGGCCCGTGCCGTTCTCGATCATGGCGGACCTGCTCGGCATCCCGCGCGCGGACTACCGCCAGGTGATGGACCTCTCGCTCGCGCTCGTGCGCGGCACCGACCCGGACATCCTGCAGACGCCCGAGCAGTTGGCGTTGCGGGACAAGGCCAAGGCCGAGTTCGAAACGTACTTCGCGGACATGATCGCCGCGCGGCGCAAGGAGCCCCGCGACGACATGTTCACCCACCTCGCCCAGGTGCTCGACGCCGGCCAGGCCACCGACATGGAGACCCGCGGGCTCTGCGTCGCTCTGCTGATCGGCGGGTACGAGACGTCCACCGACCTGATCGGCAAGGGCGTGCTGACCCTGTTGAACAACCCCGGCCAGCTCGCCTTGTGGCGGGACCGTCCCGATCTGGCGGGTGCCGCCGCCGACGAGCTCATCCGGTACGAGCCACCGATCCTGCTGACCCACCGCGTGGCGCTCACGGAGAAGGAACTGGCCGGACACACCTTCGCCCGCGACGAGGGCGTGGTCGTCGTGCTGGCCTCCGCCAACCGGGACCCGGCCGCCTACCCCGACCCGGATCGCTTCGACATCACCCGGTTCGCGGCCGACCCGCCGCCTCCGCGCGCGATGTCCTACGGCGGCGGCGTGCACTTCTGCCTTGGCGCGCCGCTGGGCAGGATCATCGTGGAGTACGCGCTGGACGCGCTGGTCCGCCGCGCGCCGGACCTGGCGCCGGCCGGTGAGCCGGTGTGGCGCGACACGGTCGCGTTCCACGGGCTCGATCACCTCCCGGTCCGGTTGCGGCCGTGACCATCGTGTTCGACGGGTTCGCCCCGGAGCACCGCGCGGACCCGTACCCGCGGTTGCGCGCGCTCCGCGAGGCCACCCCGCTCCACCGGCTGCCCGCCGGCGCGCACCTGGTCACGCGATACCAGGACTGTGCGACCGCGCTGAGCGAACCGAAATGGGGCCGTGCGGACGCCGCCGGGTTCAACCCGTTCGCGCCCGAGGTGCACCGCGAGCACCTGCCGTTCCTGTTCCTCGACCCGCCGGACCACACCCGGCTGCGTGGCCTGGTGAGCAAGGCGTTCACCGCGCGCCGGATCGCCGCACTGCGGCCGCTGATCGCGTCCACTGTGGACGAGCTGCTCGACGCGGTGCTCGCGGACGGGGAGACCGATCTGATCGAGTCGTTCGGCTACCCGCTGCCGCTGCGGGTCATCTGCGCCATGCTCGGCGTGCCGGAGCGGGACCGGCCGGCCTTCGGCGGCTGGTCGAGCGCGCTCGCCCGCGGGCTGGACCCGGGCCCGCTGCTCACGCCGGAGGAACACGAGGCACGGGCCCGTGCGATGCGGGACGGCAAGGCGTATTTCCGTGATCTGCTCGCGAAACGGCGCGCGGAACCGGCGGACGACCTGGTGAGCGCGCTCGCGGCGGTCGAGGAGCAGGGCGATGTGCTCACGGAGTCCGAACTGCTCAACACGTTCACCCTGCTGCTCTCCGGTGGGTTCGAGACGACGGTCGCGCTGATCGCCAACGCGACACTGGCGCTGATCCGGCATCCCGATCAGCTCGCCCTGTGGCGGGACACGCCGGGCATCGCGCAGCCCGCGGTGGAGGAGCTGGCCCGGTTCGAGCCGTCGGTGCAGATCGCCGCCCGCGTGGCGCAGTGCCCGCTGGAACTGGCGGGGCACACCTTCGACAACGGTGACGGCATCGTGCTCCTGCTGGCGTCGGCCAACCGCGATCCCGACGCCTTCGACAACCCGGAGCGCCTCGACCTGACTCGCTACACGCGCCCGGCGCCCGCGCACCTGAGTTTCGCGAAGGGTCTGCACTTCTGCCTCGGCGCGGCGCTGGCCCGGCTGGAGGTGGAGATCGCGATGGACGCGCTGGTACGGCGCGCGCCCCGGCTGGAGCTCGCCACGGATCACCTGTCCTACCTGCCGAACATCTCGATCCGGCGGATGCGAGCCCTGCCGGTCCGCCTGCGGTGAAAGGAGTTCCCATGACCGACACTTCCTTGCAGCGCCGGCTGCACGATCTCAGGGCCCTGGTGGACCACGGAATCGAGGCGGGGATCGGCGTCGGCCACTCGCTCGGGATCCTGCTGGAGACCCTCGAGGAAGGCCGGACCGTCTGGACGCTCGAGCCGTCCGACGCGGCGGCGAACGCCATGTACATCGTGCACGGCGGGGTGATCGCCACGCTGATGGACACCGCGATGGGCAGCGCCGTCTACACGGCGATCCCCGACCGGGCGGGGTACACGACGCTGGAGCTGAAGGTCAACTTCGTCCGCCCGGTCGCGCTCGACGGCGACCTGCTGACCTGCGACGCGACCGTGGTGCACGTGGGCAGGCGGATGGCGACCGCGGAATGCCGCGTCACCGACCCGAAGGGCAGGCTCATCGCGCACGGAACCACCACCTGCATGGTGTTCCCGCCCGACGGTCCCTCCACAGAGGACGCTCCCCCGCCGCCGAACCCGGCCGCCGCGCTGGATGCGTTCGACCCGAAGCACTGGCCGGACCCCTACCCGCGTTACGCCGCGGCGCGCGAGTCCAAGCCGCTGATCTCCACCCCGCTCGGCGTGCACCTGGTGACCCGCTACGCGGACTGCGCGGCGATCCTGCAGGACAACAACTGGAGCCACGCGCACGAAGCCGAGCTGTTCCATCCCGGCGTCGAGCACGTGGAGCTGCCGACGTCGTTCCTGTGGATGGACCCGCCCGACCACACGCGGCTGCGCGGGCTGGTCGGCAAGGCGTTCACGCCACGTACGATCTCCGCGCTGCGGCCGAGGATCGAGGCCCTGGTCAAGGAACTGTTCGACGCGATCGTCGAGGCCGGCGAGGTCGACGTGATCACCGCGCTGGCCTACCCGCTGCCGCTGACGATCATCGCCGAACTGCTCGGCGCGCCCGCGGAGCACCACGCGGACCTGCAACGCTGGTCGCGGGCGCTGGCCCGCGGGTTCGACCCCGACCCCCTGCTGTACCCGCAGGAGCGGGAGGCCCGCTCCACGGCGGCGCTCGAGTTCCAGGCGTACTTCCGGGACCTGATCCGGCAGCGGCGACGCGATCCGCGGGACGACCTGATCAGCGGGCTGGCACTGGTCGAGGAGCAAGGCGACGTGCTCACCGAGGACGAGATGCTCGCGACCTGCGTCACGCTGCTGGTCGCCGGGCACGAGACCAGCGTGAACCTCGTCGGCAACGGGATTCTGGCACTGATCCGCAACCCCGGTCAGTACGAGCGCCTGCGTGCCGACCCGGACCTGGCGGCGCCCGCCGTCGAGGAGATGCTGCGCTACGACTCGCCGGTGCACATGACCACCCGCATGGCCAAGAAGAAGACCGAGATCGCCGGGCACACGTTCGAACCGGGTGACGGCGTGGTGCTGCTGTTCGGCTCCGCCAACCGCGACCCGGAGGCGTTCGCCGACCCGGAGCGGTTCGACATCGCGCGCTACGCGGGTTCGGCGCAGGTCAACCGGCACCTGACGTTCAGCCTCGGCATCCACTACTGCCTCGGCGCGCCACTGGCCCGGCTGGAGATGGAGATCATGCTGCGGGAACTCGTCGAGCGCGGGCTCACCATGACCATGACCGGTGACCTGCCCTACCGCCGCAACCTGGTGCTGCGCGGCATCGACAAGTTCCCGGTCCGGTTCGCCTAGATACCCCCAGGGGGTAGTTGCGTCGGCGGCTTCATCGGGTTATACCTGGGGAGGGTATAGCTGCGAAGGAGCGGTCGATGACATCACGTGACACCACGCACACGTCCAGCCATGGCATGGGCACCGCCACCTGGAACACCGCCGCGCGGGCGACTCTGCACTGCCTCACCGGGTGCGCAATCGGCGAGGTGCTGGGCATGGTCATCGGCACAGCGGCCGGGCTGCCCAATGTCACCACGGTGGTCATCTCCGTCGTGCTGGCGTTCGGGTTCGGCTACGCGCTCACGATACGCGGCGTGCTGCGTGCGGGCGTCGACATCCGGGCCGCGCTGAAGATCGCGCTCGCCGCCGACACGGTGTCCATCGCCGTGATGGAGATCGTCGACAACCTCGTCGTGGTCACCGTTCCGGGTGCGATGGACGCCGGGCTGGCGCGGCCACTGTTCTGGCTCTCACTCGCGGGCTCGCTGGTCATCGCGTTCCTGGTCACCACGCCGGTCAACAAATGGATGATCTCGCGTGGAAAAGGTCACGCCGTGGTACACCGATATCACCATTCCTGACCACGGCGAGAAGGCCGCGCCGGTGCGCGGGCTGCACCCGAGCGGCCGTCGCCCTCCCCCCGTCAGGAAACGA
>DASZUO010000010.1:0-6046 GCA_035547575.1 Amycolatopsis sp.
GAACACCGCCCACCACATCCCCCGCCTCCTGAACGCCTAACCCGAGGCCGACCGGCACGAGCGCAGCTGCATGCCCACTAGCGCGAAGGTGACCACCCGCACCGCACCGAGCCGTGCACCACGAGCACGAGTCCAGAGGGCAGGCGCATCAAGCGCGAAGGTGACCACACGCACCGGACCGAGCTGGAAGCCGACGAGGCGAGCGGCACCGCGGGAGGCCCAGGCGACCCACCACCCGACGCGCCCAGCACTGCCCGAGAAACCCACCCAAGCCGAGGCGTCCGAGCCCAAGGCGACCACACGAACCACACCGGGCTGGAAGCCGAGCACCCGGAGCACTCCGATCCCGCCGACCGACCTCGTCGAGTGGCCACCTACACGCCCAGTGGCCACCTACACGCCCAGTGGCCACCTATAACCGGCCACTCGACGCATAACCGGCCACTCGACGCGAAAGTGGCCACTCGCGGGGGAACCCCGGCGGGCCGGGCCGCGGGAGGCCCCGGCGACCGAGCTCGACGAGTGGCCACCTACGTACCCAGTGGCCACCTACGCGCCGAGTGGCCACCTACGCACCGAGTGGCCACCTCTAACCGGCCACTCGACGCATAACCGGCCACTCGACGCGAATGTGGCCACTCGCGGAGGAGCTGCGACGCGAGCCGGTCGGATCAGCAGTGCGGGACGGGCTGTCCGGCGTTGAGCGCCTTCAGGTCGGCGACTGCCTCGCTGAGCTTGCTGACCTTGACCACCTGCAGCCCGGACGGAATCGCGCCGCGCACGTCCGCGCAGTTGCCCGCCGGCGCGAGGAACACCGTGGCGCCCGCCTTGCGCGCGGCGATCATCTTCAGCTGGATCCCGCCGATCGGGCCGACGTTCCCATCCGGGTCGATGGTGCCGGTGCCGGCGATGAACTTGCCGTGGGTGAGATCGACCGAGCCGATCTTGTCCATGATCCCGAGCGCGAACATCATTCCGGCGGACGGGCCACCGATCTGATTGCCGAGTCCCAGGTCGACCGTGAACGGCAGCAGGCACGCCTTGCCCTGCGGGACGCTGATGCCGAGACCCGCCCCCTTCTTCTTCTCCGGCGGCTTGCCGAGCGTCACAGACACCGTGCGTTGCGCACCCGCGCGCTCGACCACGACCGGGACGGTCTTGCCGGGCGTCTCGGACTGCATGACCGAGCTGAGCTGGTTGTAGTCGCCGGTCGGACGGCCGTCGACGGAGATCAGCTGATCGCCGAGCTGCAGGTGGCCGTCCGCGGGACCGCCGGATGTCACGGACAGCACGCCGAACGCCTTCGGGTAGCCGAGCTGGCAAGCGGCGGCCTCGGTCGCGCTGTCCTGCGACGCGGCGAACTCCTGGCTGTTCTGCTGGTTCGTCTGCTGTTCGGTCTGTCCCGGCGGGTACACGGCCGCCTTGGGCACCACGACCTTGTCGTGCGCGAGCCAGCCGACGATGGCGTCGAACGCGGTCATCGGCGCCGTCGAGACGTCGACGGTCGTCATGTTCAGGTGCCCGCTCGTGTCGTTCGCGGGGTGGCCCTTGATCACGATGATCGCGTTGCCCTGACCGTCCGTTCCGAGCGTGTTGAACGTCGGGCCCGGCGACAGCTCGACGTACGGCACCGGCATCGTGATCGCCAGCACGAACAGCACGAGGAACACGACCAGCGCGGCCAGCAGCGCCCGGACGCGACGGCTCAGGCGCAGGAAGCCGCGCACGCCCGGGATCGCGAACCGCGACGGGGAAGACATGGCGCGCAGCCTATCGGCCGCGGTTGTGCACGAGTTCAGTCCGGCACAGCGCCGAGATCCGGCGGCGCCACCCGCTCGGTGCCGCGCGCCGGGACCGTGAGCGCGTCGAGATAGTCCCGGTGCGCCTGCATCGCGTCGACGGTGTCCGCACGCTTCGCCGGACGCGTCCGGCGCGCCGTCCACCACGTGCCGACGGCCGCGAGCACCGTTGCCGCGATCGGCGCCGCGAGCCAGAACGCCCATGCCATGCGGGGAAAACTACCCGCTCGCAGCTGTTCGCCCAGCGCGCAACGCGGAACGATCGGCGGCGCTCGTGCGTCGCTACTACCGTGAACGATATGACGAACCTGCCGTTCGGTTTCGGGCCTGGGTCCGGCGACCCCGGTGACTTCTCCGGCCAGATGCCGCTCTTCGCCGAGCTGCAGAAGCTGCTGTCCTGGTCGGGAGGCCCGGTCAACTGGGACCTCGCCAAGCAGCTGGCCGTGTCGACGCTGGCCGGCGCGAACCGTCCGGTGGACGCGTCCGAGCGCGCTGCGGTGGCCGACGCCGTCCGGCTGGCCGACCTGTGGCTCGACGAGGCGACCGAGCTGCCGTCGGGCGTGCACGCGGTCGAGTCGTGGACGCGGCTGGAGTGGCTGGAGCGCACCCTGCCGGTGTGGTCCGCGCTGTGCGACCCGGTCGCGGCGCGCGTCGTCGCCGCCATGGGCTCGGCCATCCCCGCCGAGCAGCTACAGGCGATGGGCGCGGGCAACCCGCTCGCCGGGATCATGAACCAGGTCGGCGGCCTGATGTTCGGCGCGCAGGTCGGCCAGGGCATCGGCGCGCTGGCCCGCGAGGTCGTCTCGGCCACCGACATCGGCATCCCGCTCGGTCCCGAGGGCGTCGCCGCGCTCGTCCCGGAGAACGTCGCCGAGTTCGGCGAGGGACTGCAGCGGCCTGCCGAGGAGGTCCGGCTCTACCTGGCGCTGCGCGAAGCCGCGCACCAGCGGCTGTTCACGCACGTGCCGTGGCTGCGCCAGCGGCTGCTCGAGGCCGTCGAGAGCTACGCCCGCGGCATCACGATCGACATGTCCGCGATCGAACGCGCGATGGGCGAGGTCGATCCGACCAACCCCGAGAGCGTGCAGAACGCGCTGTCCGGCGGCCTGTTCGAGCCGCAGACGACGCCCGAGCAGCAGGCCGCGCTGCGCCGCCTCGAGACACTGCTCGCTCTCGTCGAGGGCTGGGTGGACGCCGTCGTCGCCGCGGCCGCCGGCGAGCGCATGCCCGGTGCGGAGGCGCTGCGCGAGGCGTCGCGCCGGCGCCGCGCGACGGGCGGGCCGGCCGAGCAGACGTTCGCCACCCTGGTCGGTCTGGAGCTGCGGCCGCGCCGGCTGCGCGAGGCCGCCGCCCTGTGGTGGGGCGTCACCAACAAGCACGGCATCTCCGGACGCGACGCCCTGTGGGGGCACCCGGACCTGCTGCCGACCGCCGACGACCTGGACGATCCGCTGGGCTTCGCCGACACGATGGGCGCGGACGAGCTGCTCCCGCCGGACGAGGACACGGGCGAGGACACGGACGAGGACACGGACGAGGACACGGGCGAGGCGCCGGACGAGGATAAGGACACGGACGCCGGCGAGTCAGCCGACTGAGCCGGCCGACTCCCCGCCGTCGAACGCCGCGACCCCCTCGACGTCGCCGTCGAGGTCGTCCGCGAACGACAGTCCGGCCGCCGCGCTGACCCCGTCCAGGTAGCCGCGGGCCCGCTCGGTGCGCGGATAGCGGTCGACCAGCGCCCAGAACCGCGGCCCGTGGCCGGGCACGATCAGGTGGGCCAGCTCGTGCACCAGCACGTAGTCCTGCACCCAATCCGGCATCTGCTGCAGCCGCTCGGACATCCGGATCGTCCCGTCGGCCGGCGTGCACGAGGCCCAACGGGTGCGCATCGTCCCCACCCAGCGCACGCTGGCCGGCCGGGCCCGACCGTCCAGGTAGCGGGCCGACAGTTGCTCGGCGCGGCGGGCCAGCGCGGTGTCGGACGGCGACCGGCGCCGCCCGCGCGGGCCCGTGCCGTCCAGCCGGGCGAGCATCGCGGCCACCCACTCCTGCTCCTGGGCGCGGGTGAACCGGGCCGGGATCAGCACCACCGTGCGATCACCGTCGCGGTACGCCTGCACAGTGCGCCGCCGCTTGGCGCTGCGCCGCACCTCAACCTTGCGGGGATCCGGTCGATCGCTCCGCTGCTGGTCCACGCTGTCGGGCACGCCGCAACGCTAGCGCGCCGGGACGACAGGCCGGTTGTCCACAACATCCACAGCACTATCCAGACGTTGTCCACAGACTGGTGCACAGGTGTGGACATTCACTTCAGGGTTACGCATCGGCCGCCCCGCCGTTGCCCCGCGTTCACCCGCAACCGTCCACACTTGTGGATAACCGTGGGAATTACGACATTCGGTGCGACAGTGACGTCATGGCCGCGCGACGTCCCCCGCTCCCCGATCGCATCCTGCACCCTGCCGCCCGGGCCCTGTGGCGACCGGACAGCACCCTGCAGCTCGAGCTCGGCGACCGAGCCGTGATCGTCCCGGCCGACGGCGTGGACGCGGTCCGCCCGGTCCTCGGGCACCACCGCCAGCCGGCGCCCGCCCCCTCGGCGGCGCCGCCCGCGCCAGGTTCCCGCCACGACGTGGTGCAGGAGCTGACCGAGGCCGGCTACCTGTGGCCGGCCGACGACGCCGGCGTGCTCGCCCCATCCGGACCGGACGGCGCGAGCCCGCGGCTGTCCCCGCCCCGCCCGCACCTGGCCGGCGAGCTGCGGGCGATGACGGTGCGGCACGGCGAGCAGGCGGCCGAACTGCTCCACGCCCGGCGGCACGTCGTGGTGGTCGTGCAGGGCGACAACCGGGCCGGCCCGCTCGTCGCGTCCCTGCTCGGCGCGGCCGGCGTGGGGCACGTTTACCTGTCGGACGCCAAGCTGGTCCGGATGCACCAGTGCCTGCCGGGCGGGATCGGCCCGCAGGACGAGGGCCGCTCGTTCGGGGCGGCCGCGGCGGCCGCGGTGCAGCGCGCCGCGCCCCAGACGAACGTCCGATGCCCGCCGGCTCACGAGTCCCCCGACCTGGTCGTGCTCGCCTACGACGAGCCGATCGACCCGGACCACCGCGCGGCGCTGCACGCGCACGGCCACGCGCACCTGCCGGTCCGGCTCGCGCCCGACCACGGCGTGGTCGGCCCGCTGGTGATTCCGGGGTTGACCAGCTGCCTGCGCTGCGCCGACCTGCACCGTCTCGACCGCGATCCGGCCTGGACGGCGCTGGCGGTCCAACTGAGCACGCCGCCGCGCACCGGGTCGGCGTCGCCGGTCACGCTCGCGGCCACGTTGGCGGCGGTCGCGGCCGGTCAGGCGCTCGCCTACCTGGACGGCGAGCAACCCGCCACGATCGACGGAACCGTCGAGCAGCACCTGCCGGACTGGCGGCTGCGGCGCCGCAGCTGGCCGGTGCATCCGGACTGCGACTGCTGCCGCGACCCGGCGTTCGGCAGAATGGGAGGGTGACCGACATCCCGCAGCGGCGCGTGGCTCGGACCGCACGGCTCGCCTCGCTCCCGCTGGGGGTGGCCGGGCGCGCCACGATCGGGCTGGGCCGGCGGATGACCGGCCGCTCCGCCGAGGACATCACCGCGGACCTGCAGGCCCGCACCGCCGAACAGCTGTTCACCGTGCTCGGCGAACTCAAGGGCGGCGCGATGAAGCTCGGCCAGGCGCTGTCGGTGTTCGAGGCCGCGCTGCCCGAGGAGTCCGCCGCGCCCTACCGCGAGGCCCTCACCAAACTGCAGGAGGCGGCCCCGCCAATGCCGGCCGAGACCGTGCACCAGGTGCTCGACGAGCAGTTCGGCAAGCGCTGGCCCGAGCGGTTCACCTCCTTCGACGACGTCCCCGCTGCCGCCGCCAGCATCGGCCAGGTGCACAAGGCGGTCTGGGCCGACGGCCGCGAGGTGGCCGTCAAGCTGCAGTACCCCGGCGCGGGCCCGGCGCTGATCGCCGACTTCACCCAGCTGTCCCGGCTGGCCTGGCTGTTCGCCCGCATCTCCCCCGGGCTGGAGATCAAGCCGCTGCTGGCCGAGCTGAAGGAGCGGGTGCTCGAGGAGCTGGACTACTCGCTGGAGGCCGAGTCGCAGCGCGCGTTCGCCGCCGCCTACGCCGACGACCCGGACATCGCGATCCCGCGGGTCGTGGCCAGCGCGCCGAAGGCGGTCGTCACCGAGTGGCAGGACGGCACGCCGCTGTCGAAGATCAT
>DASZUO010000011.1:0-12661 GCA_035547575.1 Amycolatopsis sp.
TTCGGGCAGCCGGGCCAGCCTGGTCCGTACGGTCCGCCCGGTGGCCCCAACCCCGTCAGCGGCGGGTTCCCGCAGCCGGGTCAGCCGGGTCAGCCCGGCCCGTACGGTCAGCCGGGCGGCTACGGCCAGCCCGGTCCGTACGGCCAGCCCCCGCAGCAGCCGGGACAGCCGCCGCAGCAGTGGTGACTCGCTGAACGTTCGATGCCCCCGGCCGTGGTCCGGGGGCATCGTCGTGCCGGGACCGGGCGCACCGCGGCTAAGGTGAGCGCATTACGCCCAAGTCCGGATTCCGGGGGCCTCAGTGACCAGACCGCACGGTGACGCGGCCCAGAGACGTCCGAACGGGACCACCGCGATCCTCGCGGGGGTCGTCGGGCTGGTGCTCGCCGGTGTCCTCGGCTACCTGCCGGCCAGTGTGTTCATCGACGTCGGGATCAGCGACCTGCCCGGCAAGGCACTGGTCATGCTGGGCCTCTACCTCGGCGCGGCGCTGCTGCTCCTGCTGGGCGCGCTCGTCACATTCTTCCGCGCGGTGGCCGGGGCGGTTCTGCTGCTGATCGGCGGGCTCGCGGCGATCGGTGCCGTACTGTCCGAGCCGCTGTTGTTGTATCCGAGCCTGATCGGGGAGTTCTTCAAGGCGATGTTCTCCTTCGCTGAGGACGACGCGTTCGTGCGTGTCGGCGCTGCCGTCGGTGGTCCGCTGGTGTTCCTGCTCGCTGTGCTGCCGTGGACGTTCCGCTACCTGCGGTATCAGCCGTACCCGCGAGGCTGGTAGCGGCGTGGGCACTGAGCAGGAACTGTCGAGAGGTGGCGGCACCGGCATCCCGGCCGCCGTGCTCGCGCTGCTCGGCGGCCTGTTCCACCTCGTAGGAGTCGCGGGCGGCGCGGTCATGCTGGCCGGGGACGGTGCGCTCGGCCGGGCATTGCTGACGTTCCTGGTGCACCTGATCGTCGCGGCGCTGCTGCTGATCGGCGGGGTCGGGCTGATCCTCGCGAAGCAGTTCGGCCGGGTCTTCACGATCGCCGGGGCGGCCAGCGCGCTGCTGCTGTACGCGCTGGTGCTGGTCCTGGCCGCGGCGGGCGTGTACTTCCTCGGCCTCAGCGACAGAACCCTGCCCATCGGCTACGCGGCCCTGCTCTGCCTGCCCGCGATCGCGACGCTCGTGCTGGCCGTCGCGCGTCCGACCGCACGGTGGGTGACCAGCGGCTGGTCGTAGGGCCGGCCGCTTCCCCACCACCACCCTCAATGGAGGCGCTTCGCGCCGCGTCCTACATTCATGGCATGAAAGACACCTCCGGCCTCGGGTTCGAGACTCGCGCCATCCACGCTGGTCAGGAGCCTGATCCGCGCACCGGCGCGGTCATCGTGCCGATCTATCAGACCTCGACCTATGCGCAGGACGGCGTCGGCGGCACCCGGGAGGGTGACTACGAATACTCGCGCACCGCGAACCCGACCCGCACCGCGCTCGAGCAGCAACTCGCGTCGCTGGAGGGCGCGCGGCACGGCCTCGTGTTCGCCTCGGGCATGGCCGCTTCCGACGTGGTGCTGCGCGCCACCCTGCGTCCCGGCGACCACCTGGTGCTCGGCAACGACGCGTACGGCGGCACGTTCCGGCTGATCGACAAGGTGCTCACCGGTTGGGGCGTGACCTACACCGTCGCGAACCTCGCTGACGTGGACGCGGTGCGCGCGTCCGCCAAGCCCGGCACGAAGCTGGTCTGGTGCGAGACACCCAGTAACCCGCTGCTCGGCATCGCCGACATCCCGGCGCTGGCCGGGGTCGCGCACGGCGTCGGCGCCCGGCTGGTCGTGGACAACACGTTCGCCACCCCGTACCTGCAGACCCCGCTCGCGCTCGGCGCGGACATCGTCGTGCACTCGACCACCAAGTACCTCGGCGGGCACTCCGATGTCGTCGGCGGCGCCGTGCTCACCAGCGAGGACGAACTGCGGGAGCAGCTGTTCTTCCTGCGCAACGCGGCCGGCGCGGTGCCCGGCGCGTTCGATGCGTGGCTCACGCTGCGCGGCATCAAGACACTGGCCGTGCGCATGGAACGGCACTGCGACAACGCCGAGCGCGTCGCCGAGGCGCTGGCCGCGCATCCGAAGGTCGCGCAGGTGTACTACCCGGGGCTGGCCGGCCACCCTGGGCATGAGGTCGCCGCGAAGCAGATGCGCCGGTTCGGCGGGATGGTCTCGTTCCGGCACGCCGGCGGGGAGCAGGCCGCGCTGGACGCGTCGGCGCGTACGTCGCTGTTCATCCTCGCCGAGTCGCTGGGCGGCATCGAGTCGCTGATCGAGCACCCGGGCCGGATGACGCACGCGAGCGTGGCGGGTTCGATGCTCCAGGTGCCCGCCGACCTGCTCCGGCTGTCCGTGGGGATCGAGGACGCGCGGGACCTGACGGAAGACCTGCGGGCCGCGCTGGGCTGATCTTTCTTACCCTGTGTCGCCGCGCTGGTCCGCCTGAGAATCGGGACCCACCGTGCGTAGGCGAGGACTCGGCTCCGCCGAGTGGCTTCGCCCCCGCACAATCGGCTCCGCCGATTCACAGGATTAGGGCCGGTAGTTGTTGAACTCGGCGTTCTGGCCGCTGGAGTGGGTGGTGACGCGGAGCTGGTCGAGTTCGGAGCCGTTGACGCAGCCGCCGACCAGTTCGACGTGGTCGTCGTGGCGGATGTACTGCGGGTCGCCGCAGGCCGCGCGGTCCACGGTGTAGAACGCCGCACCGGTCAGCGCCAGTGCCGAGGTGACCGCCGCGACGATGGGCAGCATCCCGGCCGAACGAGTACGGCGGGCCTCGCCGTGCTGTCCGTTCCGCCTTCGCATCGCTACTCCTCGAATCCCGGTGCCGACCGGCTCCAGGGTACCCAAAGCGGCCTCACCGGGGTGGCATGATCCCGGTTATGCGTTTGGTGAGCGTCGACCGGATCGAGCAGGCACGGCGGCTTCTCGAAGGGATCGTGCGCGTCACTCCGATGGAACACGCACGGGACCTGGAAAAGGTTCACGGCGGCGCGGTGTTTCTCAAATGCGAGAACCTGCAGCGAACCGGGTCCTTCAAGATTCGCGGCGCGTACACGAGGCTGCACGGGCTGAGCGAGGCCGATCGCGGGCACGGTGTCGTCGCCGCCAGCGCCGGCAACCACGCGCAGGGCGTGGCGCTCGCGGCGGCACTGCTGGGCATCAAGTCCACCGTGTTCATGCCGATGCGCGCGCCGCTGCCCAAGCTCGCAGCGACGCGGGGTTACGGCGCCGACGTGCACCTGTACGGCGACGTGTTCGACGAGACGCTCGCCGAGGCGATGGAGTTCGCCGAGCGCACCGGAGCGGTGTTCATCCACCCGTTCGACCACGAGGACATCATCGCGGGTCAGGGCACCGTCGGGCTCGAACTGCTCGAGCAGGTGCCGGACGCCGCGACCGTGCTGGTGCCCGCCGGCGGGGGCGGTCTCGTGGCTGGAGTCGCGGTCGCCGTCAAGGCCCGGCGGCCCGGCGTGCGGCTCGTGGCCGTGCAGGCCGAGGCCGCCGCGGCGTACCCACAGTCGCTGGCGGCCGGTGAGCCGGTGCGCGTGCCCGGGATGCAGACGATGGCCGACGGGATCGCGGTGGGCATGCCGGGCGAAGCCACGTTCGCGCACGTCAAAGCGCTCGTGGACGACGTTGTGACGGTGACCGAGGAGTCGTTGTCCAGCGCCGTGCTGTTGTGCCTCGAGCGGCGCAAGCTGGTCGTCGAACCGGCCGGCGCCGCCGCCGTCGCCGCACTGCTGCAGCATCCGGGGGCGTTCCAGGCGCCGGTGGTGGGGATCCTCTCCGGCGGCAACGTCGATCCGCTGCTGTTGTTGCAGATCATCCAGCACGGCATGACGGCGGGCGGCCGCTACCTCGCGCTGCGGCTCCGGGTGCCCGACCGGCCCGGCGTGCTCGCGTCGATGCTGTCGCGGATCAGCGAGCTCGGCGCGAACGTGCTGGACATCGAGCATTCGCGGGTGTCGGGCGCGCTGGCGCTCGGGGAGGTCGAGGTCGCGCTGAACCTCGAGACCCGCGGTCCCGAGCACTGCCGTGACGTCGTCGTCGAGCTGGAGCGGGCGGGCTACACCCTGGTGCGGAGCTAGGAGGGAAACGACGTGGACGCGCTCGACGCGAGGCTGCTGCTCCTGCTCACCGACACGCCGCGGCTGGGCGTGCTGGAGTGTGCGCGGCGGCTCGGCGTCGCCCGCGGAACCGTGCAGGCGCGGCTGGACCGGCTCACCGAGCAGGGCATCCTCGGCGGGTTCCCGCCCGAGGTGGATCTGGCCGCCATGGGGTACGGGCTCACCGCCTTCGCGGTGCTCGAGATCGCGCAGGGCAGCCGGACCGAGGTGGCGGAGGGGCTCGCGGCGATCGACCAGGTCTGCGAGGCGCACGCCACCACCGGGCAGGGCGACCTGTTCGTGCGGATGGTCGCGCGTGACCACGACGACCTGCAACGCGTGATCGACCAGGTGGTCGGCTTGCCGGGCGTGCTGCGCACCAGCACGTCGCTGGCGTTGTCCACGCCCATCGCGCCGCGGGTGCGGCCGCTGCTGGAGCGGATCGCCTACGACGACACGAAGTCGAGGTAGCGCTTGGCCGAGCGCTGCACCACGTCGTGGCCGTCCTCGCGCACGATCGCGTCCCACCACGCGCCGTAGATCGCGCGGAATCGGTACCGGGCAAGGATCTCGGCGGCCCGTCGCACGACCGGCGGCCGTTCCGGGATCAGGTTCGGGTAGCTGTACATGAAGCCGACGAACCTGCGGTCGGGGATGACCTGGACGATGTCGCCGGAGAGCAGCGCGCCCTCGCCTTCCTCGCCGCCGGGCCAGTGCAGCACGGTGCCGCCCGCGAAGTGCACGCCGAGGTTGACCAGCTCCAGCGCCGGCGTGACCTGCTTGGTCTCGCCGCTCCACCATTCGACCGCGCCGTCCGGCCGGCCGAGCCACTGCCGGTCGTGTTCGTGCAGGTAGACCGGGACGTCGAAGGCGCGGGCCCACTCGACGGCGGTGGAGTAGTAGTGCGGATGACTGATCGCGATGCCCGAGATCCCACCGATCTCGGTGATCTTGTCGATCACCTCGTCGTCCAGGAAGGCCACGCAGTCCCACAGGAAGTTGCCGGACCCGGTACGGACGAGCAGCGCTCGTTGCCCGATCGCGAACTTGGGCTCGCAGCCGATACCGACGACGCCGGGGCCCTGGTCCGCGATCCGCGCGCGGTACTCGCGTCGCAGGGTCTCCAGATCCGTCCACTGCTGACCGGCGGGCGGGACGTACTGGCGGTCGTCGTCGCAGACCGGGCAGTCTGCCCGTGGCTCGGCGTACTGCATGCCGCAGGCGACGCAGATCGGCAGGGTCATGCGTTCACGCTAGCCGCAGAAAGGGCCTCGCGCGGCGGATTTCTCGTGCGCGAGGCCCCGGCCGACGCGGTCAGCCCGTGTAGGGCACAGCCTTGACCAGCGTCACCTTCTGCGTGTTGCCGTTGGGCAGGTCGTACTCGCGCGACTCGCCTTCCTTCGCGCCGAGCAGGGCCTTGCCCAGCGGCGACTCGGGGGAGTACACGTCGATGTCGCCCTCGGCGCCTTCCTCGCGGGTGGCGAGCAGGAACTTCTCCTCGTCGTCGTCACCCTCGTAGCGCACGGTCAGGATCTTGCCCGGCTCCGCGGTGCCGTCGTTCGCGGGCGCCTCGCCGACCTTCGCGGAGCGCAGCAGCTCCTGCAGGTGTCGGATGCGGGCCTCGGCCTGGCCCTGCTCCTCACGGGCGGCGTGATAGCCCCCGTTCTCCTTGAGGTCGCCCTCTTCCCGGCTGTCGTTGATCCTCGCGGCGATGACCGGACGATTCTCGATGAGCTCGTCGAGTTCGTGCTTGAGCCTGTCGTAGGCTTCCTGAGTCAGCCAGGTCACCTGGGTGTCGCTCACGGCCACCATCTCCTCGTCGTGCCTGCCGGGCATGGGTATACAAGCCGGCGGCCTCACTGGCTGGGGGCCAGCGAGGCTCGTGATAAAGGAAAAACACGGCCCGTCTGGGCCGTGCCGGTAGACCAGGATAGCACGCGAAAACGCCCCGACGCCGTCCGTTTTCTCGCTTATCGGGCATTCGGCGCCGGTTTCACCCCGTTGGCCGCTAGCTACTTGACAAATACGGCGGCACGTCGTAGGAGCAGCCGAACACGTCCGCGTTGACCGGCCGGTCGATGCTGTGGACCACAGTGGTCTGCACGCTGTGGTTGTTGCCGGCCGGGATGTACACCTCTTTCCGGCCGCTCTCGCCGCCCGTGATGTCCTGCACGCGCACGATGCACACCCCGGGCTTGCCGGGGTCGTCGCGCGTGACGTTGATGGTGACCGACATGGCGTTGCCCGGTTGCTCGTCGAAGCTCACACGCTCGGCGTCGATGGGCGCGGGCCCGAGATTGATGTAGGCGACCACCGCGACGACACCCCCGGCCACCAGCGCGAGAAGCAGGTAGAGCAGCTTGCGCCAGCGTTTCGGCGGGCCGCCGCGCGCCGAGCCGTAGCGGCCCTCGGGCAGTGCGCGCGTGGTCAAACCCGGGCCTCCTGAATCGTTCTGTCGTACCCCTGAGGACAATGGGTACGGACCGAGTATCCGTCAGCCGCGGAATAGGGTTGCAGAAGGGGTCGTTGCAGGCATGGTGGGAGCTGACGAGCTGAATGCCCAGCGGGGTTCGGGTCTGCGTCTGATGGCGGTGCACGCACATCCGGACGACGAGTCGAGCAAGGGCGCGGCCACGATGGCGAAGTACGTCGCCGAGGGCGCCGAGGTCATGGTCGTCACCTGCACGGGTGGCGAGGCCGGGAGTGTGCTCAACCCCGCGATGGACCGCCCCGAGGTTCGCGAGCACATGACCGAGTTGCGGCGTGAGGAGATGGCGCGCGCCGCGAAGATCCTCGGCGTCAAGCACCACTGGCTCGGTTTCGTCGACTCAGGGTTGCCGGAAGGTGACCCGCTGCCACCGGTGCCCGAGGGTTCCTTCGCGGCGGTCCCGCTGGAGGAGCCGGTGCGGGAACTGGTGCGCGTGATGCGCGAGTTCCGGCCGCACGTGGTGCTGACCTACGACGAGAACGGCGGGTACCCGCACCCCGACCACATCCGCTGCCACGAGGTGTCCGTCGCGGCGTTCGACGCCGCCGCCGAGCCGGACCGGTTCCCCGAGGCGGGCGAGCCGTGGCAGCCGCTGAAGCTGTACTACATGCACGGTTTCTCCCGTAAGCGCATGCAACTGTTCCACGATGCGCTGATCGAGGCCGGGCAGGAGTCGCCGTACGCGGAGTGGCTGGAGAAGTGGCCGGCGGACCGCCCGGACATCATGGACCGGGTCACCACGCAGATCGAGTGCGGCGAGTACTTCCCGGTCCGCGACGAGGCGCTGCGGGCGCACGCCACGCAGATCGACCCGACCAGCCGGTGGTTCGTGGTGCCGATGGAGTTGCAGCGCCGCGTGTGGCCCACCGAGGAGTACGAGCTGGTCCGCTCACTTGTGGACAGCACGCTGCCGGAGGACGATCTGTTCGCGGGGGTACGTGAGAAGGTGACCACATGAGTTTTCTGTTGCCGGTGCCGGTGACCACCGCACTGGTACTCGCGCAGCAGCCGGGCAACGGCGACAACGGCGGGCAGGGTGAGGACTTCGGCAAGTCCTCGCCCGTGGGTTTCCTGCTGTTGCTGATCTTCCTGATCGCGGTCGCGTTCCTGGTCCGCTCGATGACCAAACACCTCAAGCGGGTGCCGCCGACCTTCGATCCGGAGGAGGCGGCCGAACTGGAGAAGGCGAAGGCGGCGCAGGAGCAGTCCGACACCGAGAACAGCCAGGCCGCCACCGAGGCTGACGCGGAGGCGCGGGAGCGCGAGAAAAGCGAGAAGTCCTAGCGGGCGCGACGATGGAGCTGCCCCTTGACGGGCGTAGGTGGCGCGCCGCGTGACACCCTGGGGGCATGGCCAACCGACTCGCCAGCGCGACCAGTCCGTATCTGCTGCAGCACGCCGGGAACCCGGTGGACTGGTGGCCGTGGGGCGCTGAGGCGCTCGCCGAGGCGCGGCGCCGGGACGTGCCGATCCTGCTTTCCGTCGGGTACGCCGCCTGCCACTGGTGCCACGTCATGGCGCACGAGTCGTTCGAGGATCCCGAAACCGCGAAGTTGATGAACGAGAACTTCGTCAACATCAAGGTCGACCGGGAGGAGCGTCCCGATATCGACGCCGTCTACATGACGGCGACGCAGGCGATGACCGGCCAGGGCGGCTGGCCGATGACGTGCTTCCTCACGCCTGACGGCGAGCCGTTCCACTGCGGCACCTACTACCCGCCCGACCCGCGGCCCGGCATGCCGTCGTTCTCGCACCTGCTCGTCGCGGTCACGCAGGCGTGGCAGGAGCGCCGCGAGGAGCTCAAAGCCGGCGCGGGCCAGATCGTGTCGGAACTCGCCCGGCATGCCGGGCCGCTGCAGGAGGCCGCGGTCGACGACGAGGTGCTCGACGACGCGGTCGTCAAGCTGAGCGGGGAAGCCGACCGGGCGCGGGGCGGATTCGGTGGTGCGCCGAAGTTCCCGCCGTCGATGGTGCTCGAGTTCCTGCTGCGGCACCATGAACGCACGGCTTCCACCGAAGCACTGTCCTTAGTGGAGGAATGTGCGGACGCGATGTCACGCGGCGGCATGTACGACCAGCTGGCCGGAGGCTTCGCGCGCTACTCGGTGGACGCCGACTGGGTTGTGCCCCACTTCGAAAAGATGTTGTACGACAACGCTTTGCTCCTTCGGGTCTACGCGCATCTCGCGCGGCTGACCGGTTCGCGGCGTGCGCTGACGGTCGCACGGATGACCGGCGCGTTCCTGCTCGAACGGCTCGGCACGGCCGAAGGCGGGTTCGCGGCGTCGCTCGACGCGGACACGCTCGGCGAGGAGGGCCGCACCTACGTCTGGACTCCCGCGGAACTGCATGAGGTGCTCGGTGACGACGCCGACTGGGCCATCGAACTGTTCGATGTCACGGGCACCTTCGAGCAGGGGCGCTCGGTGCTGCAACTGCGGCAGGACCCGGACGATCTCGATCGCTTCGAGCGCGTGCGCCGTGCGCTGCTGGCACGGCGCGACGAGCGCCCTCAGCCGGGGCGCGACGACAAGGTGCTCGCGGCGTGGAACGGACTGGCGATCACCGCGCTGTGCGAGGCCGGGGTGGCGCTGAACGAACCCGGGTGGATCGAAGCCGCGGCGCGGGCGGGCTCGGCGATCCTCGACATCCACGTGGTGGACGGCCGGCTGCGGCGCAGTTCGCGTGACGGGCGGGTCGGCGCGGCGGCCGGGGTGCTGGAGGACTACGCGTGCTTCGCCGACGGCCTCCTGGCGCTGCACCAGGCCACCGGCGACACGCACTGGCTCACCGCGGCGACGGAGCTGCTGGACATCGCGCTGGAGCGGTTCGCGTCGAAGGACGCGCCGGGCGCCTATCACGACACCGCCGACGACGCGGAGACGCTCGTGCAGCGCCCCGCCGATCCGGGCGACAACGCGAGCCCGTCGGGTGCCTCGGCGCTGGCCGGTGCGCTGGTCACCGCGTCGGTGCTGGCAGGGCACGAGCACGCCGCGCGCTACCGCGAGGCGGCCGAGCGAGCGCTTGCCCGCGTCGGGCAGCTTGCCGCGCGGGCGCCGCGGTTCGCCGGGCACTGGCTGTCGGTGGCGGAAGCGCTGCGGGCCGGGCCGGTCCAGGTCGCCGTCGTCGGCACCGATCCGGACGGGTGGGACGAGCTGCGCGCAACCGCCGCCCGCTCCGTGCACGGCGGCGGCGTCGTCCTCGCCGGACCGCCCGAGAGCGCGCCGTTGCTGCTGGACCGGCCGCTGGTCGACGGTGCACCGGCCGCGTACGTGTGCCGTGGTTACGTCTGCGACCGGCCGGTGACCAGCTCCGACGAGCTGAAGGCGGCGCTTTCGCCCTCGGCGAAGTGAGCGTCCAGAAGGGCGAAATCGGCGTAGCGTGAGTATCGATGTAATCGTGTAATCACGGAGGTCGCGATGCGCACGCACAGAGGCTGGAAGGGAAGCGCGGGCTGGAAGGGCCGCGGCGGCTGGCAGGGTGAGGTGCCCTCGGCCGACGATGCGGCGGGCTGGTTCGCCGGCCGGCTGCCCGACGACTGGTTCACCGGCGCCCCGGACATCACCGTCGACCGGGAGGAGATCATCCTCGTCGGGGAACTGCCGCCGCTCGGCGAGGAGTTCGACGACGACGCGGCGCGCGCCGCCGCCGAATCGGGCCGGATCAGCCGGTTCCGGGAGGACACCCGCGAGCAGCGGATCGAGATCGCGCGCCAGGCCGAGCACCGCTACCAGCGCAAGGTCGCGTGGGGCGCGCGGATCGGGGACACGCAGGAGCTGTTCACCACGTTGTCGGCGCCGGTGATGACGCGCCTGCGCCAGCCGGAGCGGATGGTGCTCGACACGCTCGTCGACTCGGGCGTCGCGCGGTCCCGTTCGGACGCACTGGCCTGGGCCGTGCGGCTCGTCGGCGAGCATGCCGACGCCTGGCTCGGCGAACTGCGCGCGGCGATGTCCAAAGTAGACGACCTGCGGGCGAAGGGTCCCGACCTGGGCTGAGCCCTGCGGATCGCCGTCAAGTGCGGAAAGGTTGGCGGCATGAACCCGGATGCGCTGACGAACGTGCTGGACGGCAACTGGGCGGAGCTGCGGCGCGAGGTCCGTGCGCGGCTGGCCGAGCACGCCTACGACGAGCCCTACGACTTGAGCACCGAGGACTACCGCACGTGGGTGACCGAGAAACTGCGCACACTGGCCAAGACCGGCCAGCCGCGCTACGGCTTCGCACCCGAGTACGGCGGGGCGGGTGACATCGGCGGCTCGGTCGTCTCGTTCGAGCTGCTCGGCCTGGGCGATCTGTCGCTGATGGTCAAGTCGGGCGTGCAGTGGGGCCTGTTCGGCGGCGCCGTCCAGTTGCTCGGGACGGAGCAGCATCACGAGCGCTACCTCGGCCGGATCATGGATCTGGAGCTGCCAGGGTGCTTCGCCATGACCGAGACCGGGCACGGGTCGGACGTGCAGCATCTGCGCACCACGGCGACCTACCACCCCGAGACCAGGCAGTTCGCCATCGACACGCCGGATGTGGGCGCGCGCAAGGACTACATCGGCAACGCGGCCCGCGACGGCCGGATGGCGGTGGTATTCGCGCAGCTCGTCGCGGACGGCAAGGGGCGCGGCGTGCACGCGTTCCTGGTGCCCATCCGCGACGAGCGCGGCGAGCCGATGCCGGGCGTCGAGATCGGCGACTGCGGCCGCAAGGCTGGGCTCAACGGCGTCGACAACGGCCGCCTCACGTTCCACGGCGTGCGCGTGCCGAGGGACGCGCTGCTCAACCGGTACGGCGACGTCGCCGAGGACGGCACGTACACGAGCCCGATCGAGAGCGACGGGCGGCGGTTCTTCACGATGCTCGGCACGCTGATCCGGGGCAGGATCAGCGTCGCCGGGGCCGCGATCAGCGCCACCGAGCGCGCGCTTGCCCTCGCCGTCCGCTACGGCGAGCAGCGGCGGCAGTTCAGCCGGCCCGACGGCCCCGACGAGGTCGTGGTGCTGGATTACCTTGCGCACCAACGGAAACTGCTGCCCGCGATCGCCAAGACGTATGCCCTGCACTTCGCGCAGGAAGAACTCGTCCGTGCCCTGCATGACATCCAGGGCCGCGACGACGCCGACGAGCACAGCCGGCGCGAGCTCGAATCCCGCGCGGCCGGCATCAAGGCGATCGCGACGTGGCACGCGACCCGCGGCATCCAGACCGCGCGCGAGGCGTGCGGCGGGGCGGGCTACCTGGCCGCGAACCTGTTGCCCGCGCTGAAGGCGGACACCGACGTGTTCACCACGTTCGAGGGCGACAACACGGTGCTGCTGCAATTGGTCGCGAAGGGCCTGCTGACCAGCTACCGCGACCATTTCCACGACCTGAGCACACTGGAGACGGCCAGGCTGGTCGCCGAGCAGTTCGTGGGTGCGGTGATCGAGCGGACCGCCGCGCGCCGGGTCATCGAGCGGCTGGTCGACGCCGCGCCCGGACGCGACGACGAGGACGTGCTGTACCACCGCGGCTGGCACGTGTCGCTGTTCGAGGACCGCGAGAAGCACGTGCTGGAGGGGGTGGCGCTGCGACTGCGCCGGGCCGCGGACGGTGACCCGTTCGAGGTCTTCAACGACGCGCAGGACCACGTGCTGCGCGCGGCACTGGTGCACGTCGACCGGATCGTGCTCGAGGCGTTCGTCGCCGCGATCGACCGGTGCGGCGACCTCGAGGCGCGGGAGGTGCTCGATCAACTCTGCGACCTGTACGTGCTGTCCACCATCGAGGAGGACCGCGCGTGGTTCCTGGAACACGGGCGGCTCACGTCGGCGCGCGCGAAGGGCGTGGTGGCCGCCGTCAACGACCTGTGCAAGAAGCTGCGGCCGCGGGCGCGCACGCTCGTCGACGCATTCGCCATCCCAGACCACTTCCTGCGTGCGGAAATGCTTGACTAGGTCTCGTGCACATCGAGATCGACGACCTGTCGGGCGAGCAGATCGCCCGGTTCCTCGCCGAGCACCTCGCGGACATGAAGGCCACGTCCCCGCCGGAGAGCAAGCA
>DASZUO010000012.1:0-3199 GCA_035547575.1 Amycolatopsis sp.
TCCGCGGAGTCGCTGCGGGTGACCAGGTCGCTGACCTGCGTGTAGGTGACATCCGAGTGTCGCAGTTCGACGCCTTTGGTGGAGACGACGTCGAACCCGGCGGCGGTCAGGAAGCTTGCGAGCCGCACGGCGACGTCGGGAGCATAGGGGTGTACGACCGCGATCCGGCGGGCTTCGACGGCGTCGAGTGCCTGGACGGTGGCTCCGGCCGCGGTCACCGTGGGCAGGTCCGTGCCCATCGCGTCGCGGAGGGCACGCTCGGCGTCCGGGCCGCGCACGAAGCTGCACGCGGTGCAGGCGAAGGCGATCGCCCCGGCGCCGGCCGTGCGTACTTCCCGCGCGGGCCGGGTCAGCACATCCGGGTGGGCGAGGGCCTGGTTGAACGCGAGGTTGTCGCAGGCCTCGACCGGGCCGGTCCGGCTGACGAACAGCGTGACGTTGCCCGGTACCCATCGCCACAGTTCGCGGTCACGGGTGAAGTCGGGCGGCGCGATCACCCCGAGCCCGATCTGCGGCTCCGGACCGGGAATCGTCATGCCCGCAATTGTCGTACCTCCGGCGTAGGGTGCGCGCTGTGACGGCTCGAGGTTTCGCGGTGTTCGACACCGCGATCGGGCACTGCGGCATCGCCTGGGGCGAGCGTGGTGTGGTGAGTGTGCGCCTGCCGGACCGGGATGCCGAGCAGACCCGCGCGCGGCTCCGGGCACGCTTCCCCGAGGCCGGGGAGGACCCGGCTCCCGCGCCGATCCGGCGCGCCATCGACGAGATCCGCGCGTTGCTCCGCGGCGAGCCCCTCGACCTGGCCGATATCGACCTGGATCTGACCGGCGTCCCGGAGTTTCACCAGCAGGTCTACCAGGTCGCGCGCACGATCCCGCCGGGCAAGACCCTCACCTACGGCGAGGTCGCGACCCGGCTGGGCATGCCGGGGTCCGCGCAGGCCGTCGGGCAGGCCCTGGGCCGCAACCCGTTCCCCATCGTCGTGCCCTGCCACCGGGTGCTCGGCGCGGGCGGCAAGATGGTCGGTTTCTCCGCACCGGGCGGGGTGGACACCAAGCGGCGGATGCTCGTGATCGAGGGTGCACAGCCCGAGGAGCCCACGCTCTTCTGACCGGTGGATGTTTGTGACCAGGGTCTCACCGGGTACCGGCATCATCGGAGCTCGCAGGTTTCTCAGCGTCCTCACAGGATCGGCGACGCAGGGTGTCGGCGACCCCGAAGGAGAACACCTCGACCATGGTGAGTCAGCTGGCGCCCGCCGACCGGACGCGCGCCCGAGGCAGCCTTCCGCTGCGGACCAGGGCCGCCATCGCCGCCGGGAGGCTGGCGGCGGCCACCTCGCGCTGGACGCGGCGCGGTGACGGTGGCGTCATCGGCGGTCGCACGGCAGAACAACTCGACCCCAGCGCGCTGCGCCGTCTCGGCGAGCACCGCACCGTCGTCCTCGTCACCGGTACCAACGGCAAGACGACCACCTCCCTCATGCTCAGCCGCATCCTGCGGGCACTCGGCGAGGTCGCGGCGAACGACGACGGCGCCAACATGCCCGACGGCATCCTCGGTGCCCTGATCGCGCGGCCCCATGCGCCGTTCGCGGTCCTGGAGGTCGACGAGAACTACGTGCCCTCGGTCGCCGAATCGCTCCGGCCCGCGTGCCTGGTACTGCTCAACCTCAGCCGCGACCAGCTCGACCGCATCGGCGAGGTGCGGGCAACCGAACGCGACCTGCGCGCCGCGATCGCCCGCCTGCCCGCCACGACGGTGATCGCCAACTGCGACGATCCCCTCGTCACCTCGGCCGCGCTCGCCTCGGCCGACCCGCTGTGGGTCAGCGTCGGCCAGAACTGGCGCGCCGATGCGAGTGCCTGCGCGCGCTGCGGCCAGGCCGTCGAGCACCACGGCGTCGACTGGCGTTGCGTGTGCGGCCTCGCGCGGCCCACGCCGGCGTGGACGATGTCCGCCGGGGCCAGCCTGATCGCCGCCGACGGGACCGCGGTCCGGCTCGACCTGCGCCTGCCGGGTCGCGCGAACGCCGCCAACGCGGCCGTCGCCGTCGCGACCGCGGCCGGTCTCGGGGTGCCGCCCGCGCTGGCCGCCGCCTGCCTGCACGAGATCACCGACGTCGCGGGGCGGTACCGCCGGGTGCCGGTCGCGGACCGGTCGGTGCGCGTGCTGCTGGCGAAGAACCCGGCGGGCTGGCAGGAAACCCTGCCACTGCTGGACGACGGCTCCCCGGTGGTCATCGCGGTGAACAGCCGCGAAGCCGACGGGCGCGACACCTCCTGGCTGTGGGACGTGCCGTTCGAGAACCTGCGGGGGCGGCACGTCGTCGCGTCGGGCGAGCGGGCCAGCGACGTCGCGGTGCGGCTCACCTACGCCGAGGTCGCGCACACGGTGCGGCGCGATCCCGTCGAGGCCGTCCGGGAATGCGCACGGGGCAAGGTGGACCTGGTCGCGAACTACACGGCGTTCCGCGACGTCACCGCCAGGTTTCGCGATGCCTGACTCGGTCGTGCGGATCGGCCTCGTGCTGCCCGACGTGCTCGGCACCTACAGCGACGCCGGCAACGCGACCGTCCTCCGCAAACGCTTGCAGTGGCGGGGAATCGACGCGACGATCGTCCCGGTCCGGCTTCGCGACGACGTGCCGTCGTCGCTGGACCTGTACCTGCTCGGTGGCGGCGAGGACGAGGCGCAAGCGCTTGCGGCCGCCCGGCTCCGCACCGCCCCTGGTCTTCAGCGGGCGGCCGCGCGGGGTGCGGTCGTGGTCGGCGTCTGCGCCGGGCTGCAGGTGCTCGGACGCCGCTTCATGACCAGCGACGGCGTCGAGCACACCGGCCTCGGCCTGCTCGACGTCGACACCCGGCCCGGCGAACGCCGCGCGGTCGGCGAGGTCGCGGCGGGGTCGCACCTGCTCGAGGAGCCGTTGACGGGATTCGAGAACCACCGCGGCGTCACGACGGTCGGCGAGGGCAGCAGGCCGCTCGGCACGGTGACCAGGGGAACCGGCAACGGCGACGGGACGGAAGGTGCCGTCACCGGCCACGTGCTCGCGACCTACCTGCACGGCCCGGTGCTCGCCCGCAATCCCGCGCTCGCAGACCTGCTCCTGACCTGGACGCTGGGCACCGGACTGTCCCCTTTGGACCTGCCAGAGGTCACCGAACTGCGCAGGGAACGGCTGCGAGCCCGCAGGTGA
>DASZUO010000013.1:0-38960 GCA_035547575.1 Amycolatopsis sp.
TTGTGGACGTGAGGTGGCCGAGTGGAACCGGTGGCTGTGCCAGGGTGGGGG
The DNA here is from genome assembly GCA_035547575.1 of Amycolatopsis sp. GTDB lineage: Bacteria > Actinomycetota > Actinomycetes > Mycobacteriales > Pseudonocardiaceae > Amycolatopsis_E. The sequence goes on from DASZUO010000013.1 coordinate 52, forward strand.
TCAGCCAGGCATGGACGCCGGTGAAGAACTCGGCCACTCGCCGCGCATGGGTTTGCAGGGTGGTGACCGCCAGCAGGTAGTCGCCGCCGCTGACCCGGCGGCCCGCCTCCCAGTACGCCTGGGTCAGCGGTTCCAGCTCGCCCGCGCGCGGTGCGCGGCCGAGTTCCCGCGCCCAGTAAGCGATGATCCACGCCATCGCCGCGCCGTAGACCGTGCCGATCGCGGCGCCGACCTCAGGCGTGAGCTCGGGCAGGTCGGCTTCGATCACCTCGTGGCCGAGCGCCGAGCACAGCCGCACGGCGTGTTCGAGCGCCGCACGGCAGTCCGGGTGCACGGGGTGCCCGCCCTCGGCACGGGAGCTGAAGGCGATCCGCAGCCGGCTCGGGTCGCGTCTCACCGCATCCGCGAACGGACCGGGCGCGGGCGGCGCGGGATAGGGATCGCCGGGTTGCGGCCCGGCGACGGCGTCGAGCAGTGCGGCGGAATCGCGGACCGAGCGGGTGAGCGCGTGCTCCACGGCCCAGCCGCCGAACACGTCGCCGTAGGCCGGCCCGAGCGGGACGCGGGCTCGCGAGGGTTTCAACCCGAACAGTCCGCAGCAGGAAGCCGGGAATCTCAGCGAGCCGCCCGCGTCGTTGCCGTGCGCGGCGGGGACCATGCCGGCGGCGACCGCTGCCGCGGAGCCACCGCTGGAACCGCCGGGCGTCCGGGTGAGGTCCCACGGGTTGCGCGTGGCGCCGTGCAGGGCGGGTTCACAGGTCGGCGTCATGCCGAACTCCGGGGTGTTGGTCTTGCCGAGGATCACCAGCCCGGCGAGACGCAGGCGTGTGACCAGTTCCTGGTCCTGGCGTGACACGTGATCGCGCAGGTACACGGAGCCTTCGGTGAACCGGACGCCGGCATCCTCCGTGGCGAGGTCCTTGAGCAGGTAAGGCACACCGGAGAACGGGCCCGCGGGCAGCCCGGCGCGCACCCGGTCCAGTGCCCGTTCGAAGGTCGGGGTGACGACGGCGTTGAGTACCGGGTTGAGCGCTTCGATCCGCTCGATCGCCGCGGTGACGAGCTCTTCGGCGCTGACCTCGCCACTGCGCACACGCGCGGCCTGCCCTACCGCGTCGAGCGCGAGCAGATCGTCCACTTCGGACTTCGTCGCGGTCATGGTCGCGCCTCCAGGATGATGTTGAACGGGGCGGCTTCTCGCGCGATGCGGTGCACCTCGCGCAGCCCGCCCGCGGCGAGCACCTCACGGAGCTTCGCTTCGCCGGCCATCGCGCCCAGGCCGGCCGCGCCCGGCTGCGACAGCGACGACGGCGTGCAGACCAAAGTGGACACCGCGTAGCCGATGCGGGCGTAGGGGTTGGCGAAGTCGTCGGCGAACTGGTCGGCCGCCAGCGGCTCGATCACCAGGATGGTGCCGTCGCCGGCGAGTGCGCGCCGTGACCGCGCGACGGCCGCGACGGGGTCACCCATGTCGTGCAGCGAGTCGGTGAACGTCACCAGGTCGTAGCCGTGGCCCGGCAGCTGGTCGGCCGCGGCGACCTCGAAGGTGACCCGCCCGGTCAGTCCCGCGTCGGCGGCCGCCTTGCGGGCGTGGGCGATGCTGCTGTCGTCGAGGTCGAACCCGGTGACGGTGCAGTTGGGCCAGGTCTGTCCGATGAGGATGGTCGACAGGCCGTACCCGCATCCGACGTCGGCGATCCTGGCGCCGCGTTCGAGCTTGGGCAGGATCCCGGCGACGGCGGGAATCCAGGCGCCGACCAGGCCGTGCACGTACTGGGGGCGGGTGAACCGCTCCTGCGCCAGGTTGAGCACCGGATCGTGGTCGCCCCACCCCATGCCGCCACCCGTCCGGAAGAACCGCTCGACCTGGTCGAGGGCGCCCCAGAACGCGGGCAGGCCGGGCAGGATCCCGATCATCGCCGTGGGCGACGAGTCGTCGGCGACCACCGCCGCCATCTCGTCGGTGAGGGTGAACGTGTCCAGCACGCGGTCGTAGTCGAGGTATCCGGCGACCGCGACAGCGCGCACCCACTCTCGGACATACCGCGGCATCAGCCCGGTCCGGGCCGCCAGCTCGCCGAACGTGAGTGGCCCGGCGCCCGCCAGCGCCCGCCACAGGCCGAGCCGGTCGCCGAGCACCAGCAGGGGCGCGGTGGCGTTCACGCCGAGTTCGGCGAAAACCTTGCCTACCGCCTGGTCCAGTTTTTCGGGATCGAGTGTCATCTCGCACCTCCTGACCCCATAGGCGTGAGTTCCGGTCTCACAGCCTGTGGGGTCACAGCTCCCAGCGGACCGGTTCGTCCGGGCGGTAGCCGCACAGGCGCCCCGTCTTCACGGTGGCCCGCAGGTGCGCGCCCAGTTCCGGGTGCTGGCGCTCCACCCGGCGCACCGCGTCCCGGATCCGGGCCGTGACCGTGGTGCGCGCCCGTTCGCCGGGGTCGCCCAGGCGGCGCACGCGGCCGTGCAACCCGTAGGCGCGGGTCAGTTCCGTGATGAGCGCGTCGCGTTCGGCGACACCACGCGCCACGCGCTCCATGTCGTGGTCGGCCTCGGCCTCCGCGATCTCGTCGTCGAGCACGCTCAGCCGTTGCCGGTACTCGCGGCGGGCGCGTTCGTCCAGCACCTCGTCCGATCCGGTCTCGGGTTCGGCCGGCAACAACGTCGTCGCGGAAACGTCCCGGCCCGGAGAGCGAAGCAGCGCCGCGATGTCGTGGAGGCCCTTGGCGTCGCGGAGTGTCGCCGTGCGGCCGGCGAACGAGACCGTCCACACCTCGCCGTCCTGCCGGAACGTGTTGCGGACCGGTCCGGCGAGGACGGCCAGCGCGCGGTCCCGGACCCAGTCCAGCCCGAGCTCGTCGGCAACCTCCGCCGCGCCGGCGAGCAGCGCACGGCCACGTTCGCGATCTCCGCGGACGAGCATCGCCGCGCCGAGCTCCACTCTTGCCCGGGTCGCCAGCGGACGGGCGCCGAGCCGCTCGGCCCGGGCGAGCGCGTCCTCGAAATGGGCCACCGCGTGCTCGTGGTCACCGGCAACCGTCGCGCACAGCCCCAGGCACAGGGCGACCAGGCCGACGACCGCGACCACACCACCCACCACCACGACGTCCTCCGCGAACGGCGCGAGGTAGCGGTACCGGTCGCGGCACACGTCGTCCGCGCCTGCGGCCACCGCGATCTCCACGTCGAACAGCGCGCCCGCCAGGGCACGCCACCGGAAATGCGTCACTTCCTCGGCCGGGCGAAGCCCGCGCAGGATCGCCGCCGCCATCGATTCGTCCCCCGCGGCGAGGGCGGTGAAACAGCGCCAGTACGGCGCGAACTCCGGCGGCAGGGAGCTCTCCGCGTGCTCACGGAGCTCTTCGGCGATGCCGGCCGGGCCGGACCTGGTCATGGCCAGCGTGATCAGCTGAGTGGACAGCACGCCCCAACCGTCGGGTTCGCCGATCCGGTCCGCGAACGCGGCCGCTTCCCGCGCGAGCCGCTCGCCCTCGGCCAACTGGCCGCTGACGAGCTTCATCGCCGCCTGCCGGGACCGCACCAGATACTGCGGCCGCGGCAACCGCCATCGCTCGGCGACCTGTCCCGCCTCCCACAATGCTTCCTGCGCGCGCGGGTCGGCAAGCTCCACGAGCGCCACGAAACGGCAGAACCGGGCCTCGAACTCCAGGTCCGGGGCCCCTCCGGAACGCGCGGCGATAGCCATCCGGTCCGCGATCCCGACCCGGCGCGCGGCCGTTCCCGGTGCCCACACCACATCGTGCTCGGCGAACAATGCCAGGGCGAGCGCCGCCTGGTCGCCGGCCCGCTCAGCGGTGGCGACCGCGTGGGCGGCCAGCTGCCGCGCACGCGGCACGTCGCTGTCCTGGCCGTCGGCGAGCTCGCGGGCCTGTGCGGCGAGAAGCCTCGCGCGCAGACCCGGCTCGGTGCCCGCAAGAGCGCGCTCCAGCAGCGCGACGACCTCCCGCCTCGAGTCGTCGGTCCTGATGCCCGCGCGGTGCTGGCCGAGCGCCGCTTCGGCGAGCGTCCGCGCATCGCAGTCCGGCCGCCCGGCGACCTCGGCGAACAGTTCTCGCGCGGCGGCGGGATTTCCGGCGCGTAGTTCCGCTTCGGCAAGCTCGATCCGCAGGCCCGGCCACGCGTGCCCGAACCGCTCGCCGATCCGCGCCGCGGTTCGCAGGTGCCGTGCCGCGTCCTCGTAGGCCAGCAGTCGCTCGGATTCCCGCGCCGCCCGCCCGCACCAGTCCATCGCGACGGCCGGGTCACCCAGCGGCAGCGCGGCCACATAGTGCCGGGCGAGCTCGCCGGGGCGGGGCGAGACCAACGTCGCCGCGACCGCGAGGTGCAGCCGGCGCCGTTGCGCCGCCGCGAGATTCTCGTACAGGCGCTCGCGGAACAGATCGTGCACGAAGCGAAAGGCGCCTGGCTCGCCCGGCGCCACGATCCTGGCCCGCACCGCGGGCTCGAGCGCGGCCAGCACCTCCACCGGGTCACCCAGCGCCGCCACACCGAACTCGGCGCCCACCACGGCGGCCATGCCCAACCGGGTCGCGGTCTCGTTGGGCAACCGCGCGAAGCGGCGCAGCAGCACCTCCCGTACCGCCACCGGGACCCCGGTGCCGTTGCCCGCGTCAGGCAGCCTCGCGACCTGCTGCACGAAGAACGGGTTGCCGGCGGTGCGGCGATGCACCACCCCAGCCTGTGCCTGGTCGACCGGCCGGCCCAGCGTGGCCAGCAGCGCCGCAACGTCGGCTTGGGGCAGCCCGGTCAGCGGAATCGTCTCGGCGTGCGCGAGCACCTCGCGCAGTGGGTGGCCGGGCGTGATCTCCACATCCCGGTAGGTGCCGACGATCAGCAGCGGCCCATGCCGCGCGCGGCGGGCGATGAACTCGAGCAGCCGGATCGACCCGGCGTCGGCCCAGTGCAGATCGTCGAGGATCGCGACGAGCGGCCGAGCCAGCAGGGCATCGGCGACGCCGTCGAAAAGCCGCAACCGGGCGTCCACGGCGTTCCCGGCCGGCTCCGGGGCGTCGAGCGGCTCCGGCTCACCGGTGGCCTGCCGCAGGATTTCGCGCCACGGCCAGAAACCCGGCGCGCTGTCCGCACAAGCGCCCCACGCGGTGTCCACACCGGATTCCCGCGCATAGGCCGCGGCTTCGGCCGCGACCGCGGTCTTGCCGATGCCCGGCTCGCCCGCGAGCAGGATCAGCCCGCCCTGCCCGGCCACGGCGGCATCGATCGCCCGGTGCAGCGCCGCCGACACCAGGCCTCGTCCGAGCAAAGGCTCGCGCTTGCGGGCCACCATCGACACATTCTGCGACCAGCATGCGTCTCACACCAGAGACTGTCGCGTGTTGTGCGCGTCGCTGCGACCTCAGTCCGGGCCGTCGCGCCGACATTCGGCCCCGGCAGGCCCCGGCGCCGCGCTTGCGATCGGCGGTATGAGGGCTTCGCAGCGGTCCAGCACAGTGCGCACCGTGTTCGCCGTGTCGGCGAGGGCGAGTATCAGGTAGCCGGGCCCGTCGAGGGGGAGGACCGACCACTGGATGCCGGCGTCGGCGACCAGTTCCGCCGTGGGCAGTCCGGTGGGCGGTGCCGCCGCGGTGGCGACCAGCATGGAGCCGAGTACGCGGTGCCCGCCCGATCCGGCGGGGCCGCTGAGGTCGTGGTCCGCGCCGTCGAGCATCGTCGTATGGGCGATGAGCGGGCGGTCGCCGACCGTGACCGCGAGGGTGCCGCGGTACTCACCGCCTGGTTCGCCGTGCCGGCCGAGCACGATTTCCTCGCGCACGACCAGCAGCCCGTCCGGCGCCACGTCCGCCCGGAAGGAACAGTGGTACCGGGCGCCCGCCACCACCACGGTGGGCAAGGGGTTCCAGCGGAGCTCGGCACCCGCGTCGACCGCGGCCGACACCGCCCAGTTGATCGCGTCGCCGTGCGGGCCGGGGTGCGCGATGGTCGCGGCGGCCGAGCAGACTCGTAGCGCGCGACCGGCAGCGACCGAGACGTCGAGACCGAGCTGATCTCCGCCGACCGGGCCGCCCGCCGCCTGCACCAGGTGCACGCGCCCACCTCCGGTGGGGCGAACCAGCACCGGAGACTCGCCGTGCCAACGGAGACCGTCCGGCGAGGCGTCGAGCGAGGCAGTGGCTTTCATCGCATGGGGTGCGTGTCCAGCGCTGCCCGGACCCAGTCGGCGACCGGCGTTGCGGTGGGGTCGTCGCGCAGTGAGACCAGCATGGTCGGACGGTCGCCGCGCTGGGCCGCCGCGTCGGTCCGCATGACGTCGAGATCGGCCCCGACCTGCGGGGCGAGGTCGATCTTGTTGATGACCAGCAGATCGGACCGCGTCACGCCGGGGCCGCCTTTACGCGGGACCTTGTCACCCCCGGCGACGTCGACGACGAAGATCTGCTTGTCGATCAGGCCGTAGCTGAAGGTCGCGGTGAGGTTGTCGCCGCCGCTTTCGACCAGCACGACGTCCGGATCGTGCTTGCGCTCGAGGGTTTCGACCATCTCCAGGTTCGCCGTGATGTCGTCGCGGATGGCGGTGTGCGGGCAGCAGCCGGTCCGGACGGCCAGTATCCGGTCGTCGGGCAGGATCGCGTTGCGGCGCAGGAAGTCCGCGTCCTCGGTGGTGTAGATGTCGTTGGTCACCACGGCGATCGACAGTTCCGTGCCGAGTGTCCGGCACAGGGCGGCCACCAGTGCCGTCTTTCCGCCACCGACCGGGCCGCCGATCCCGATCCGGAGCGCCTTTCCCCTGGGCAGGCCGCCGCCGGCCAACGAGACCAGCGTATCGGAGTCTTCACGATGCAAAGAGGGTCACCTCCTGTTGTGCGTGCCGGACGGCGTGCAGGTCCGGCAGCGGGCTGCCGTCCGCGGGCAGCATTGCCGGGTCCATTGTCGACACTGCGGTTTCGGCTTCCTGGCAGGCTTTTGCCGCGACTTCTTCGAGTAGCGTCGCGAGGCGGGCCTGGGTTGCCGCGACGTCGATCGGGTCCAGGCCGAGCAACCGCACGGTGGCCGAGCAGGCGCCACCGATCAGATGATGCAGCGCGAGGGCGGCGGCCTCGGCCGGTCCGCCACCCGCGGCCGCGACCGCGGCGCCGAGTACGAGGGGCAGGTGCGGGCGGCCGATGCGCCGCAGGGCGAGCAGCGGTGCGGCCGGCCACATGCGGAGGGCGGTGCGAAGCATCGCCGCTCCCTGCGCGCGCGATGCCTCGCGCAGGGCGGGAACAAGGATGCGTACCGACACGGCGTCGTCCCACGGCGTCCAGCGGTCGAGGTCGGCGGCCGCGAGCGAGCACGCCGCCGCGGCGCACCCGGCGAGCATGGGGCCGGCGGTGCGAGCCCGGCCGCGCAGGAAACTCGTCAGATCGTCCAGTGTGGACAGTACGCCGGTCTCGACGGCGGACTCGACGCCGCCGGAGTGCGCATGCCCGCCGGTCGGCAGCCGGGAGTCGGCCAGCAGCAGGATTCCCGCGTTCACGGCCACCTCAGAACAGGTAGTAGCGCTGGGCCAGCGGCAGCTCCGTGGCGGGTGCGGGCTCGATCAGTTCGCCGTCGATCCGCACCGCGAAGGTGTCGGCGTCGACCTCGATGCGCGGCAGTGCGTCGTTCTCCGGCAGGTCGGACTTGCGCAGCCGCCGGCTGTCGGCGACCGGCACGAGCTTGCGGTTGATCGCCAGCCGGCCGGCCAGCCCGGACTCGATCGCCGCGGGTGCCACGAAGTGCACCGAGGTCGCGGCCGGCACGGCACCGTGGGCGCCGAACATGGGGCGGGGGAGCACCGGCTGCGGTGTGGGGATGGACGCGTTGGCGTCGCCCAGCTGCGCCCACGCGATCATGCCGCCCTTGACCACGACGCTGGGCCGGACGCCGAAGAACGCCGGGTTCCACAGCACCAGGTCGGCCAGCTTGCCCACCTCGACCGAGCCGATCTCGGAGTCCAGGCCGTGGGTGATCGCGGGGCAGATGGTGTACTTGGCGACATACCGGCGGGCGCGGTGGTTGTCGGCTGTGGAGTCGCCGGGCAGGGCGCCGCGACGTCGCTTCATCACGTGCGCGGTCTGCCAGGTCCGGCTGATGACCTCGCCGATGCGGCCCATCGCCTGCGAGTCCGAGGAGATCATCGAGATCGCCCCCAGGTCGTGCAGGATGTCCTCCGCGGCGATGGTCGACGGGCGGATCCGGCTCTCGGCGAACGCCAGGTCCTCCGGCACCGACGGGTTGAGGTGGTGGCAGACCATCAACATGTCGAGGTGCTCGTCGACGGTGTTGATCGTGTGCGGCCGGGTCGGGTTGGTGGAACTGGGCAGCACGTTCGCTTGCCCGGCCACGGTGATGATGTCCGGCGCGTGCCCGCCGCCCGCGCCCTCGGTGTGGTAGGTGTGGATCGTCCGGTCGCCGATGGCGGCCAGGGTGTCCTGGACGTAACCGGCCTCGTTGAGCGTGTCGGTGTGGATCGCGACCTGCACCCGCGCGGCCTCGGCGACCCGCAGGCACGCGTCGATCGCCGCCGGCGTGGAGCCCCAGTCCTCGTGCAGCTTGAAACCGGCCGCGCCACCGGCCAGCTGTTCCCACAGCGCCGCCTCGTTGACCGTGTTTCCCTTGCCCAGCAGGCCGACGTTCACCGGGAACGCGTCCATCGCCTCCAGCATCCTTGCCAGGTACCAGGATCCCGGCGTCACCGTCGTGGCCTTGGTTCCCTCGGCGGGGCCGGTGCCGCCGCCGAGCATCGTGGTGATGCCGGAGGACAACGCCTCGTCCGTCAACTGTGGACAGACGAAGTGTACGTGCGCGTCGATCGCGCCGGCGGTGAGGATCTGCCCGTTGCCGGCGAGCACTTCGGTGCCCGGCCCGACCACCAGCGCCGGGTCGACGCCGTCCATCGTGTCCGGGTTGCCCGCCTTGCCGATGCCGACGATCCGCCCGTCCCGTACCCCGATGTCGGCCTTCACCACGCCCCAGTGGTCCAGGACCACAGCGCCGGTGATCACGAGATCCGGCGCGCCGTCCGCGCGTGACGCGAGCGCCTGGCCCATCGACTCGCGGATCACCTTGCCGCCGCCGAAGACCAGTTCGTCGGCCTGCTGCGGGCCCCGGCAGCGGTCCTCGGTGACCTCGATCAGCAGGTCGGTGTCGGCGAGCCGGATCCGGTCGCCGGTGGTCGGCCCGTACAGCTCGACATAGTGCGCGCGGTCGAGTCCGGTCATCGGCGGCTGTCCAGTTCGCCCGCGTGCTCCGCCCGGAGCCCGGGCACCCGGCGAGTGCCACGTAGTGGAATCAGCCGCACAACCCGGTCGATACCGGGTTCGAAGCGGACCGAGGTGCCTGCCGGGACGGCCAGGCGGCGGCCCCAGGCCGCGTCGCGGTCGAACTCCAGTGCGGGATTGGCGGCCGCGAAGTGGTAGTGCGAGCCGACCTGGATGGGCCGGTCCCCGGTGTTGACCACGGTCAGTTCGACGCGCTCGATCCCCGGCGCCAGCCACAGCGGGGCCGGGCCCGGAATGATCTCTCCTGGAATCATGCGGACCTCACTGGATCGGCCGGTGCACGGTGACGAGCTTGGTGCCGTCCGGAAAGGTAGCCTCGACCTGCACGGACGGGATCATCGCCGGCACACCCTCCATGACGTCGTCCCTGGTCAGTACCTGCTGGCCGCCGGACATCAGCTCCGCGACGGATCGTCCGTCCCTGGCGCCTTCGAGGATCCACGAGCTGATCAGCGCGACCGCCTCGGGATGGTTCAGCTTCAGGCCGCGGGCGCGCCGTTGCCCGGCGAGCTGCGCGGCGACGTGCAGCAGCAGCTTCTCCTGCTCGTGTGGTGACAGGAACACGGTGGTCTCCAGGATCGTCGGTCAGATCTCGCGGCCGGTCGCCGGAGCCGGGTCGAGAACGACGGCGAGGCGCGCGAGCTTGCCGGTGAACTCGCCGGTGTCCCCGATCTGCTCCAGCAGTTCCGACTGAAGTTGCCGCAGGGGCACCGAAAGCCGGGTGTGCAGGTGGCGTCCGCGCTCGGCGAGGTACACCAGGACGCGTCTGCGGTCGGCCGGGTCGGCCCGCCGGTACACGAGGTTGTCCGCGACCATCCGGTCGACCAGCTTGGTCGTCGTCGGGGCGGGAAGCAGGGCGAACTCGGCCAGTTCGGTCATCGGGTGCCCATGCCCGTCCTCGAGCAGCGTCAGCACCCGCCACTGCTCGACCGAACAACCCGCGGCGTCGAGCACGGTCGCGAGCCGTTGTGCGACACGCCGCTCGGCGTTGCTGAGTATGTGGAACAGGTCCCGTTCGGCCCCCGTCATGATCGTGTGAATTCCTTTCGTAACGGCGAGCAACTGGACCTGGTGGAAGGCCGTCGGGAACTATTGTCCGCACAACCACCGATCGCAGCAGCCGTCCCCCGTCGAGGTGCCCCGTGGATGACACGCCTCCGTACCTCGCGGCGGCCGGGTTCTCGCTGCCCGAACCGGACCCGGACACGCTGACCGTGGCACTGGTGGTGCCGTTGCGAGGTCCGGCCGGTGTGTTCGGGCCCTCGTGTGAACTGGCCGCCCGGCTCGCCGTCGCCGAGCTGAACGAGGCGGACGGGATACTCGGCAGGCAGGTGCGGCTGCTGACCGTGGACGGCGGTGGCGAACCGCGGCGCGTCGCCGCCGAGGTCGAGGCGCTCATCACGTTCGGCGTGGTCGATGCCGTCGTCGGCTGGCACATCTCCGCGGTGCGCCGCGCGCTCGTGCCGCGGATCGCCGGCCGGGTGCCGTATGTCTACACCGCACAGTACGAGGGTGGGGAGCGCGCGCCGGGCGTCTTCGTGACCGGCGAGACTCCGGCCAGCCAGCTGTTGCCGGCGATGCGCCTGCTGGCCGCGTCCGCGGGCGTGCGGAGCTGGTGCGTGGTCGGCAACGACTACAGCTGGCCGCGACTGACGGCGCTGGTCGCCCGCCGGTATGCGCGAGCGTGTGGCGCGATGATCCGCGGCGAGGTGTTCGTCCCGCTCGGTACCGACGATTTCCGCGACACGATACGGCGGATCGAGCGCAGCGAGGCCGATGCCGTGCTGATGCTGCTGATCGGGGCCGACGCGGTGGGTTTCAACCGGGCGTTCACCGAGCACGGGCTGCACACCCGGGTGCTGCGGCTGAGCACGCACATGGACGAGAACATGCTGCTGGCCGCGGGCGCCGGCGCCGGCGAGAACCTGTGGGCGGCGGCCGGCTACTTCGAAACGCTCGCCACGGCGGAGAGCCTGGAGTTCAACGGCCGGTACACCAGCCGCTTCGGCGCCGAGGCGCCGCCGCTGAGCAGTCTGGGCGAGTCGTGTTACGAGGGGATCCGGTTGCTGGCCGCACTCGCCGCGCACGCGGGCACGCTCGATGTGCGCGCGCTCGCGCGGGTGGCCGACCGGGTGCGGTTCGACAGCCCGCGCGGCCGGCTGAACCTTCGTAAGAACCATGTGGCCCAACGGATCTACCTGGCCAGGGCAGATGTCTTCGACTTCGACATTGTCGCGCAACTGGACACCGACCCCTCCGAGCCACCACCGTGATCGATTCCCATCGTAGGAGTCCGCCCGCGAAATTGACCCGGCCAGGAAATAGTTTCTCACGGAAGTAACTTGATGTAACACGCCACTCACAAACCTGCGTGACCCTCGGTCTGCGGCTCCGGATACCCGGGAGCCGGCCCATCCCGCGAAGCAGACGAGGGAAGAGAATGACCGACATCGAGTCCCGGGCCGCCACCGGCGCGCCACCCGGCAGCGACAGCACCACCGAGGCCGGACGTTCCTACAACCGCTGGGCGAAGAACGACACCCTGGAGGACTACTCACTCCGCTACGCGCCCAAGTCGTTCCGCCGCTGGACACCGTACGTGGTGGCCACGACCGCGCTCGGCGGCATCGCCTACCTTGCCGACTTCGCGATCGGTGGCTCGATCGCGATCTCGAACGGGTTCTCCAGCGCGCTCGTCGCGATCCTCGCCGCGGCCGTGGTCATCTTCCTCACCGGCATCCCGATCTCGTACTACTCGGCGAAGTACTCCATCGACATGGACCTGCTCACCCGCGGCGCCGGGTTCGGCTACCTCGGCTCGACCCTCACCTCGGTCATCTATGCGAGCTTCACCTTCATCTTCTTCGCGCTCGAAGGGTCGATCATGGCCCAGGCGCTGCAGTTGGGCCTGCACATCCCGCTCGCGGTCGCGTACCTGATCGCGTCGCTGGTCATCATCCCGCTGGTGATCTACGGCATGACAGCCCTGTCGAAGATGCAGGTCTGGACGCAGCCGATCTGGCTGATCCTGATGGTGGCGCCGTTCGTCTCCATCGCCATCCAGGACCCAGCGGCATTCTCGAAGTTCACGCACTTCGCAGGCCACTCGCCGACCGGCTCGGCGATCAGCATGATCGGCGTCGGGGCGGGCGCCGGCGTGGCGCTCTCACTCATCGCGCAGATCGGCGAACAGGTCGACTACCTGCGGTTCATGCCCGACAAGACGCCGCAGAACGCGAAGAAGTGGTGGGGCGCGGTGCTCAGCGCCGGCCCGGGCTGGGTCGTGCTCGGCGCCCTCAAGCAGATCGGCGGCGCGTTCCTGGCGTTCTACGTTGCGAGCTCCATCGGGCTGGACAAGGCCAACGAGCCGATCCAGCAGTACCTCATCGGTTTCCACACCTTCGCCGCGCCGATCGCACTCGGGCTGGCGGTGTTCTTCGTCGTGCTGTCCCAAATCAAGATCAACTCGACGAACGCCTACTCCGGCTCGCTGTCCTGGTCGAACTTCTTCTCTCGGCTGACCCACCGGCACCCTGGCCGCGTCGTCTACATCTTCCTCAACGTCGGCATCGCGCTGGTGCTGATGGAGGCCGGCGTCTTCGGCTTCCTGAACACGGTGCTGGGCTTCTACTCCAACGTCGCGATCGCCTGGATCGGCGCGGTCGTCGCCGACCTGGTGATCAACAAGCCGCTGCGGCTGAGCCCCTCCTACATCGAGTTCAAACGGGCGCACCTGTACAACTTCAACCCGGTCGGCTTCGGCTCGATGCTGATCGGCTCGGCGGTCTCGATCGCGGCCTACTTCGGCGCGTTCGGCGCCTACGCGGCCGCGTACTCTCCGTTCATCGCGCTGTTCCTGGCGATGATCCTGTCGCCGCTGTTCGCGCTGCTCACCAAGGGGAAGTACTACATCGCCCGCATCGACGACCTGGCCGAGCCGCTGTTCGGCCCGGACGACCAGCTCTCCGCGACCACGATGTCCTGCGTCGTGTGCGCCGAGGAGTTCGAACGGCCCGACGTCGCAGGGTGCCCCCATCACCAGGGCACGATCTGCTCGCTGTGCTGCAGCCTGGAAAAGGACTGCCACGACTCGTGCAAGACCACCGGCGGCGGGCCGGTCGACCTCGCCGTTCCGACGGTTCGAGCACCCGGCTGACGTCGCTGGGCGGTTGCGGTGCCGGCGGTTGGTGACCACCGCCGGCACCGCGCTGTCAGCCCTGGCAGCCCAGGAGCTGGAACGAGCCCTGCAGACGCTGTGTCAGGAAGTCCTGCAGTGTCACGCCCGCGTCGGGGGATGGGGCGTGTGCGAACAGGTTACGGTCGGCCGCCAGCCGGGCCGTGCCGACGTTCTTCAGGTTCGCGCAGTAGGCCTGCGGCGTGTCGCTGGCCGGGTCGACCGGCCGCTGGTCGGCGCCCGCCCGGTACAGGTTGGTCTTGGACACGCTCGGCTTCCCGTCGACCTGGGTCATCGGGTCGTTGGTGGGCACCAGGGCGATCGGCGCGCCTTGATGCGCGGCCGCCTGCAATTCGTCAAGGGCGAGCGACGTGCCGGGCGCACCTCCGACCGTCAGGTCGGGCGCGGTGAACGGAGTGCAGCCCAGTGCGGGGTCCATGAACGCGTCGAGGAGCGCGTTGTCGCTGCCGTTGACGAGTTTGGTGCCGTTGACGACGCCCGCCGCGCCGGCTTGGGCGGTCCGGCCGTCGGCGGTCCCGACGTAGGTGCTCGTGACGTTGTCGCTTTGGTCCTGGTCGACGACCCCGAAGTCGCGCACGGTCGGGCAGGTCCGGCCGTCCTTTCCTGTGCCCGGTGCCGGGATCGTCAGCTGCCCCTTGCCGATGGCCGCGTTCGCGGCGTCGAAGAACGCGGTGGCACCGCAGTAGCCGAACTGGCCGAACGGGGACCCGGGAGCACCGTTGACGCAGGCACCGTCACGCAGTGCGTTTCCCTCTCCGCGCAGGGTCAGCGTGTCGCCGTTGAAGCCGAACCAGACGCCGACCACGGCCCCGGCGGGCAACTTCGGCAACACGGGCGGGGCGGCCGGTTTGGTACCGCGGTCGACGACGAGCGGCCGGTAGACCGACAGTGCCCCGGTGGCCGGATCGATGATCGTCGCCTCGACGAACGCCGACTGCGCGGTGTCCGCCTCATGGCAGGCGCCACCGGGTTCGGTGCCGCTCAGGACATATGGCGTGGCGAGGCCCTGGGCCGAGAGGGGTTGAGCCGGAACGGTCAGCGTGCAGTTCGCGTTCGCTGCCGCCGCGGCGGGTGGCTGTTCGCGCTTTCGCGGTGTGTTACCCGCGGCCGCGGGTGCGGATGGGGATGCAGGCGTTGTGGAAGCGCTTGCAGCCGCGGTGCCGGGGGGCGTCTGCGCCGCGCTCGTGTCGGCTGCCGCGGCGACGTTTCCCGTCCCGGTGGGCTGTGTCACCAGTTTCGCGCCGAACACGGACGCCGTCAGCAGAGCGGCGAGCAGGAACGTGCCGAGCAGGGTGCGGCGAGCGGGCGGTAGTGCCCGGTGTCGCCCATGTCGAGATGGCAAGGGACTTTCTCCTTGACGGACGTGCGTAACGGGTGTTTCCCGTCCCCCAGCCGAACGGTCGGGGACGCTAGCACAAATAACGACGGAGTAACAGAGTCATAACTTTGTCCTAAGTGGACGTTTCTCCGCGCCGTCTCATTGCCGACTCTTTTTCCGATTCTGGCGTGAAAGATCGTGGACTCACAGTCACGACCCTGTCGTCCGCGGCTTCTTCCGTGTAGGTTGCCTCGCATTGTCGTTTCGAGATAATTCCGTGATCTTTGAGGTGTTCGGATGAATTCGGCCGCGTACCGGCACGCGCTTGAGTCCCCGCACGACGCCGGGGTGCACGACGTCGCAGCGCTCTCGGCGCGTGCCGCGTTCGTGTTCCTGTGCCTTGGCCTGTGCTGGGGGGTCTTCACCAGTACGGGCTGGCTGCACCGGCTGACGGGAAGGCAGGCCACCCGGAGCAGCCACCTGGTTCTCGTGACGACGGCGCTGGCCTTCGCGACACTGCACGCGATGGCGTTCCTGCTGATGTGGGACACCCGCTTCGGCGTACCGCAGCTCGTTGTGCCATTCGTCACGGGCGGCTACGTCGTGGCCGCCGGGGTGGTGTCGCTCGAGCTCATGCTGGCTGTCACCGCGGCGACGATGGTCCGCCGGCTGCTGAGCCATCGCCGCTGGCTGTGGTTGCACCGCCTGGGTTATCCCGCCGTGGCGCTCGGTGTGCTGCATTCCTTCGTCGGCGCGTTCGTCGACGACCACCTGCGAGCGTTGTGGATGTTCGGCGTGGTGCTCACGGTGCCGACCGCGCTGCTGGCGGCCCTGCGCTTCCTGCCGGTCCGGGCGCTCACCGTCGCACGGGTGCTGGAGGTGCAGCGGTGAGCAAGCACAGGATGACCGTCACGGTGGACAACTACCGCTGCCACCGTTACGGCGTGTGTGAGGCCGAGGCGCCCGAGGTCTTCCGGCTGACGGCCGACGGCAGGCTCGGCTACCGGGCGCAGCCCTCGTTGTGGACCCGTGAGGATGTGCTGACCGCGGCCCGGAGCTGTCCGATGCAGGCCATCCACGTGGAGACGCGATGAGCAGGCGGATCGAGCGCATCGTCGTCGCCGGTGCCGGTCTCGCGGGTATGCGGGCCGCGGAACGCCTTCGTGAGCTCGGCTTCACCGGTGAGCTCGTGCTCGTCGGCGCGGAACGGCACCGCCCATACCATCGGCCGGCCCTGTCGAAGCAGTTCCTGGCCGGCGATCTCGGACCTCGCGACCTCACCTTGTCGTGCTACGCCGATCTCGACGCCACGTGGCGTCTGGGCGAAACCGTGCGAAGACTCGACGCACGACGGCAGCTCGTGCAGATCGGGCGCGGCAAACCGCTGCGCTACGACGGCCTGGTCATCGCCACCGGAGTCCGGGCCCGGCGAACCGCGGACGCACCGGATGACCCCCGCGTGCTCACGCTGCGCACGATCGACGACGCCACGGCACTCCAGCGTCTGCTGCGCGCCGACGACCGTCCCTGCGTGATCATCGGCGGCGGCTTCACGGCGTCCGAGCTCGCCTCGACCCTGGCCGAACAGGGACGGGACGTGGTGCTGGCATCTCGGTCCGGCCGGCTGCTCGGGGCGCTGGGGCCGGAGGTCGGTCACGCGGTGGCCCGGCTGCACGAGGACCACGGCGTGCGAACCTGGCTCGATGCGACGGTGCAGCACTGGGTTCCCGGCGACTGGGGGATCGGATTGCATTTCACCAACGGTCAGTTCCTCGTCGCCGGATCGGTGGTGCTGGCGGTCGGCGGCGAGCCGGATACGGCCTGGCTGGCAGGTTCGGGCGCGGACCACAGTGACGGCGTGCTGTGCGAGCGCACCTGTCACGTCGCGGGTGTGCGAGACGTCGTGGCGGCGGGCGATGTCGCACGATGGCCCGTACGCCCTGGTCACCCGCCGCGCCGGGTCGAACACTGGCTCAATGCGGTGGAGATGGGGCGCGCGGCGGCCCGCAACCTCCTCTCCGGCCGCGCGGCCGCGATCCCGTTCGAGCCGCTGCCCCGGTTCTGGTCCGAGCACTACGGCGAGCGCTTCCAGGCCGCCGGTTTCGTCGGTCCCGGCCAGACCCGGATGTCGCTGGAAGGTGATGTCACGAACGGCCCCGGAGTGCTCGGCTACTACCAGCGGGGCGCACTCGTGGGGGTCGTCGCGCGAGAGAACCCGCGGGGGATCCTGCGCTGGACCGCCGAGCTGGACCACCGGCTCGCGCGGCGCGGCGGCAGACATCGACTGCCCGAACCACTCACGGCCTGAACGTGTGCCGCAAACCACCGTGCCCGGTCGAAGCCAGGCCCGCCGAGAGCGACCCCGGTCAGTTACTCGGCACGATGCCGAAGGCGCGGATCTTCCGGTAGATCGTCGCGCGGGACATGCCCAGCTCCGCCGCCGCCCGTTCCTTGTTCCCGTGGTGGGTAGCGAGGCTGCGGACAATCGCGTCGCGTTCGAGCGACTCCAGTTGGGTGAGCTGGCGGCGAGTGATGGCGCGGCATTCCGCAGGCAGGTCGGTGACCTCGATCGTGCCGGTGCGGTGCCGCCGGGAGACCTCGGCCAGCACGCGGTCGAGCTGGCGCACGTTTCCCTGCCAGGGCAGGCGCATCAGCTGGCGCAGGCACGCGTCCGACGGGGCGAGGTCGTGATTCTTCGCGTGCCGGCCCAGCAGATGTGGCACCAGGCGATGCAGGTCCTCGATACGGTGGCGCAGCGGTGGCACCTCGACGGTGTGCGCGAAGAAGGGCATCAGCCAGCCGGCCGTATCGGGATCGCGGGGGCCGTCGCTGAGCGTCACGGCGACCCACGCCGGAGCCTGGGCCGGGGGAACGGCCTGCCAGGTGGTGAACAGGTCGGCGAGGCGCCGGATGCCCTCGGTGCCCAGCACCTGGACGTGCCGCAGCACCACGGCTGGCCGGTGGCCGCACGCGACCTCGTCGGCGAGCGCGCCCGCCCATGACTCGTAGTCGTCGACGCCCTCGCAGTCCAGCGTTATCAGCGAACCGTGTGGCGCGTGCCGGCGGGCGACGGCCTGCGCCAGCGTCGCCTTCCCGGTACCGGGCTCGCCGGTCAGCACCAGCCAGTCGCCGCCGGCGAAACTCGCCGCCGCGGCGGTGCAGGCTTGCCGCCACGCCGGGCTGCTGCCGACGACCCCGGGCAGGGGCACGTCGGCATGCCCCGTGCTGCGCCGGGACGCCGCCTGGTTCTTGACCCGGAACAGCCCGCCGGCCAGCGCCGAGCCGCTGTACACCGGCCGGTACTCGAGCCGGGCGACCATTCCGGAGGGCAGGTCGGCCAGCACGGTGACCGGTTTGGACGATCCCGCGACGTCGGCGGCATGCGTGATCAGGGCCGCGCGGTCGGTCGCGTCGTACAGTTCGCGCGCGTGGTTGTTGACCATCACAACGTCATCGTTGACGGCAAGGACCGCGCCGGATCCGCGCCGGCAGGACGCGAGATACTCGCGCCACAGCGCCAGTTCGCGAGTGCCGGTCCCCACCAGCATCGCTTCCCCGATCTGCTTGGCCGTCCGGCGCGCCAGCGTCAGCAGCAGTGGGCCCGGCGTGCCTGTCCACGACGTCAGGTCGAGCACGCCGACCAGGTGCCCGCGGACGGGGTGGTAGATCGGTGCGCCGGCGCACTCGAAGTCCGCCAGGCGGCTGTTGAAGTGCTCGAACCCGGACACGAGCACGGGTTCCTGGCATTCGAGCGTGGTGCCGATCCCGTTGGTGCCGATCGACGCCTCGGCGTAGCTGTAACCCGGCGCGAGCAGGATGCTGTCGAGGCCCGAGACCAGGGACCGGTCGGGGCTGGAGCGACGCACCACCAGACCCGCGGCGTCGGTGAGCACGATCGCGACCGGGTGGCCGGACAGTTCGGCGGACAGGTTGTCCAGGATGGGCGCGGCACTGCGGACGAGGAGACTCTCCTCGTTGCGGTCGGCGACGAAGATCGGATCCGGCTCGTCGGCGTCGACCTGGTGTTCCAGCGCTCGCCGCCAGGACGCCGAGATGATCTCCCGCACGCCCGGAAGCGGTGCGACGGGCCGGGCGAGGAACCTCTCGCGCAGGCCGCTGACCTGTGAGTCAGGCCGATTTCCTTGCGTCACCACCGTCTCCTTCGACGTCACGCGCCGGGCCGGTGCACTGCTCGACCCCCGACACGCATCGTCGTGCCACAGCGCCCGTCCTGCGGTCTCACATTGAGACAGAACTTACCTGAGATGCGCAACACACTCTCCTGCGTCAGTGACGGCGGCCGGGCGAGACCCCGGTTTCAAGGAGGCTGAATTGAGCAGGCAGAGTCTCACGAAGGCGCACAGCAAGATCACCGAGTTGTCGTGGGAACCGACGTTCGCCACGCCGGCCACTCGCTTCGGAACCGACTACACGTTCGAGAAGGCGCCGAAGAAGGACCCACTCAAGCAGATCATGCGGTCCTACTTCCCGATGGAGGAGGAAAAGGACAACCGCGTCTTCGGCGCGATGGACGGCGCGATCCGGGGCAACATGTTCCGGCAGGTCCAGCAGCGCTGGCTGGAGTGGCAGAAGCTGTTCCTGTCGATCATCCCGTTCCCCGAGATCTCCGCGGCACGCGCGATGCCGATGGCCATCGACGCCGTGCCCAACCCGGAGATCCACAACGGACTCGCGGTGCAGATGATCGACGAGGTTCGGCACTCGACGATCCAGATGAACCTCAAGAAGCTGTACATGAACAACTACATCGACCCGGCGGGGTTCGACATCACGGAGAAGGCGTTCGCGAACAACTACGCGGGCACCATCGGCCGCCAGTTCGGCGAAGGGTTCATCACCGGCGACGCGATCACCGCGGCCAACATCTACCTGACCGTGGTCGCGGAAACCGCATTCACCAACACCCTGTTCGTCGCCATGCCGGACGAGGCCGCCGCCAACGGCGACTACCTGCTGCCGACCGTGTTCCACTCGGTGCAGTCCGACGAGTCGCGGCACATCAGCAACGGCTACTCGATCCTGCTGATGGCGCTGGCCGACGAGCGCAACCGCCCGCTGCTGGAGCGAGACCTGCGCTACGCCTGGTGGAACAACCACTGCGTGGTGGACGCGGCGATCGGCACCTTCATCGAGTACGGCACAAAGGACCGCCGCAAGAACCGTGAGTCCTACGCGGAGATGTGGCGCCGCTGGATCTACGACGACTACTACCGCAGCTACCTGCTCCCGCTGGAGAAGTACGGCCTGGCCATCCCGCACGACCTGGTCGAGGAGGCGTGGAACCGCATCACCGACAAGTTCTACGTGCACCGTGTCGCGCAGTTCTTCGCGACCGGCTGGCCGGTGAACTACTGGCGCATCGACGGCATGACCGACGCCGACTTCGAGTGGTTCGAGGACAAGTACCCCGGCTGGTACAACCAGTTCGGCAAGTGGTGGGAGGCCTACAACCGGCTGCGCTACCCGGGCCGCAACAAGCCGATCGCGTTCGAGGAGGTCGGCTACGAGTACCCGCACCGCTGCTGGACCTGCATGGTGCCGTGCCTGGTGCGTGAGGACCTCGTGGTCGACAAGGTCGACGACCAGTGGCGCACCTACTGCTCGCAGACCTGTCACTGGACCGACAAGGTCGCCTTCCGGCCCGAGTACGAGGGCCGGCCGACGCCCAACATGGGCCGACTGACCGGACAGCGTGAGTGGGAGACCCTGCACCACGACCGGAACCTGGCGGACATCGTCAAGGATCTGGGCTACGTCCGTGACGACGGCAAGACGCTCATCCCGCAGCCGCACCTGGACCTCGACGACCCGAAGAAGCTGTGGACGCTGGAGGACCTGCGTGGCATCCAGTTCGCCAGCCCGAACGTGACCCTCAACCAGATGACGGATCAGGAGCGCGAGCAGTGGGCGGCGGCGTACCGCGCGAACCCCAACGTCACGGCCGCCTGACGGTCTGCCGACCAGCGGGCGGCGGTGGCCGCGACCCGGGAGCGACCGGGGCGCCCGCCGCCGCCCGCGACCCCGGAGAATCGAGAGACCAATGGCCGACAAGCATCGCATCTCCTTCGAACCGGTCGACATCGAGATGGACGTCGGCGAGGACGAGAAGATCCTCGACGCCGCGTTCCGCCAGGGCATCCACCTCATGCACGGCTGCCGCGAGGGCCAGTGCTCGGCATGCAAGTCCTATGTCCTGGACGGCGAGATCCAGATGGAGCGCTACTCGACGTTCGCGTGCAACGACGCCGAGGTCGAGGAGGGCTACGTGCTGCTGTGCCGGGCACACGCCTTCAGCGACTGCACGATCGAGCTGCTCAACTTCGACGAGGACGAGCTGCTCAACTCCGCTCCGCTGCAGGAGATCCGGACCGAGGTCGTGGAGATCGTGCCGCACACGCACGACATCGTGGGCCTCAAGCTCAGGCCCGTCGACCCGCCGGCGTACGAGTTCAAGCCCGGTCAGTACGCGGACCTGACCATTCCGGGCACCGACGAGCACCGGTCGTTCTCGATGGCGACGCTTCCGTCCACATCGGACCACGTCGAGTTCGTCATCAAGAAGTACCCGGGCGGCAAGTTCTCCTCCCTGCTGGAGGGCGGCCTCGGGGTCGGCGACACGATCCGGCTGAGCGGCCCGTACGGCAACTTCACCCTGAAGAACGGGCATGTGCTGCCCCTGGTGCTGATGGCGGGCGGGGCGGGCATGGCACCCGTGCTCGGCCTGCTGCGCCAGCTGAGCGAGACCGGCGACACCCGCCGCATCCGCTTCTACTACGGGGCCCGCACGCCCGCGGATCTGTTCTACCTGGACGAGATCCGCGCGCTGGGTGAACGGCTGGACGACTTCGGGTTCGTGGTCGCCCTGTCCGAGTCGGCCGAGGGCGTCGAGGGGCTCGGCGTCACCGTCGAGCAGGGAATGGTCACCGAGGTGGTCGCGGCCCGCGAGCCCGGCCTGCACCGCAGCGAGGTCTACCTGTGCGGGCCGCCGCCGATGGTGGACGCGGCGCTGGAGCTGGCCGCGCGCCAGGGCGTGCCCGACGACCAGGTCTTCTACGACAAGTTCACCACGTCGGTTCGTGACGAGTAGATATCAGAGGAGATATCAGCATGGCGAGCAGTGCACCGACTGCGCCCAAGGAGCGCAGCTTCCCCACGGTGGAGTTCACCGACTCCGAAGCCGGCGCGCTGGAGTTCCCCAGCTCCGGCAGCCGCACCTACAACTACTTCAAGCCGGCCAAGCTGCGGGCCACCGTGTACGAGGACGTTACCGTCGACGTGCAGCCGGACCCCGAGCGGCACCTGAGCCAGGGCTGGATCTACGGCTTCGGCGACGGCCCCGGCGGTTACCCGCAGGAGTGGACGGCGGCGAAATCGTCGAACTGGCACGCGTTCCTCGACCCCAACGAGGAATGGGAGCAGACGATCTACCGCAACAACTCCGCGGTGGTGCGCCAGGTTTCGCTGAGCCTGGAGAACGCGAAGCGGGCCGGCGCCTACGGCGGCTGGAGCCCGGCCTGGCAGAAGTTCGTCGCCCGCAACCTCGGCGCGTGGATGCATGCCGAGAACGGCATGGCGCTGCACGTGTTCACGTCGATCCAGCGCTCCGGCCCGACGAACATGATCAACACCGCAGTCGCGGTCAACGCGGCGCACAAGCTGCGCTTCGCCCAGGACCTCGCGCTGTACAACCTGGACCTGTCCGAGTCGCTGGACGCCTTCGAAGGGACGGCCCACAAGGAAGTGTGGCAGTCGGCGAAGGAGTGGCAGCCCACCCGGAAGGTCGTCGAGGAGCTCACCGCGGTCGGCGACTGGGCGGAGCTGCTGTTCGGCTCCAACGTCGTGTTCGAACAGCTTGTCGGTCAATTGTTCCGCTCGGAGCTGGTCATGCAGATCTCGGCCAAGAACGGCGACTACATCACCCCGACCATCGTCGGCACCGGCGAGTACGACTACAACCGCGACCTCGGCTACACCAGGGCGCTGTTCCAGCTGCTTGCGCGGGACGAGACACACGGTGCCGGGAACAAGGAGCTGTTCGGGCGGTGGCTGGCCGAGTGGGTGCCGCCGTGCCTGGACGCCGCGCTGGCCCTGCAGCCCATCTGGTCGCAGCCGGCGGAGAAGACGCGCACCTTCGCGGACTCGTTCGGTGCGACGAAGGAGAAGTTCGCCCAGTTGCTCGAGGAGATCGGGCTCGACGTGCCGAAGGAGTTGGACAAGTGAGCGGCAGCATGCAGTTCGGTTCGCAGGCCGGGTCCTCGAACATGTGCGGCGTCACCCTGATGAACACGCCGGTGGGCCGTGTCGTCGCGGACGTGATGGGAGCCAAGGACGGCGTCACGCTGGTGGAGTACCCGTCCATGATCCGGGTGGACGGTACGAAGCTGCTGGAGTTCGACTACGACGAGCTGACCGACGCGCTCGGCCAGCCGTTCGACGGGTCGATCTTCGAGGAGATCAGCTCCACCCACTACGGCCGCATGGTGCACCTGGACGACCGCACCCTGCTCTTCGCCAACCCGGAGGACGCGGCCGAGTACATCGGTTTCGACCTGCTCGCACACAGCTGAGATGACCACCTCGATCCCGGTGGTGGCGGGTGATCGCCCGGCGCGGCCCCGCCACCACCGTTCCACCGCACACGAAGGGCTTTTCATGTACGCCAAGGATGGCGAGGAGTACTACATCGTCGACGGGCACGTGCACATCTGGGACGGCCGCGCGGCCAACCACAAGAACGTGCACGGCAAGCAGTTCATCGACTGCTTCTACGACTATCACCGCAACCTGAGCCCGGAAGAGGTCATCTGGGACTACGACACCTACACCTACTACGGCGCCGAGCGGCTCATGAAGGACCTCTTCGCCGAGGGCCACGTCGACCACGCCATCTTCCAGGCCACCCTGCTCTCCGACTTCTACGTCAACGGGTTCGGGCAGACCGAGGAGGCGCTCGCGCTCACCCGGCAGCACCCGGACAAGCTGACCTACAACCACGCCTACGACCCGCGCAACGGCGAGGCAGGCCTGGTGCGGCTGCGCCGTGACGCCGAGCGGATGAACCTCAAGGGCGTCAAGCTCTACACGGCGGAATGGCACGGCGACTCCCGTGGCTACAAGCTCGACGAGCCCTGGTCACGCCGCTACCTCGAGGAGTGCCTGAAGCTGGGCATCAAGAACATCCACGTCCACAAGGGACCGACGATCCGCCCGCTGGACCGGGACGCGTTCGATGTCGCCGACATCGACAAGGTGGCCACCGACTACCTCGACCTGAACTTCATCGTGGAGCACGTCGGGCTGCCGCGGCTGGAGGACTTCTGCTGGATCGCCACCCAGGAGTCCAATGTCTACGGTGGGCTCGCCGTCGCCATGCCGTTCATCCACGCGCGGCCCAAGTACTTCGCCCAGATCATCGGGGAGCTGCTGTACTGGCTCGGCGAGGACCGGATCCTGTTCGGCAGCGACTATGCACTGTGGACACCGAGGTGGCTGGTCGAGAAGTTCGTGGACTTCCAGATCCCCGCTGACCTGCCGGAGTACCCGGCGATCACGGCAGAACAGAAGAAGAAGATCCTCGGGCTGAACGCGGCCGCGTTGTACGACCTGGACGTGCCTCGGCAGTACCGGCTGCCCGCCGCGGCGGCGGGTGTGTGATGACCGGGACGGCCCGGCCGGTGGACACCGAGGTTCTCGCGGCGCTTGCCACGGTACTCGATCCCGAGCTGGACGAGCCCGTGACCGAGCTGGGTTTCGTGCGTTCGGTGACCATCGACGACGACGGCGTCGAGGTCCATCTGCGCCTGCCTACCGCCTTCTGCGCGCCCAATTTCGCCTACCTGATGGTCGCCGACGCCTACGACGCGCTGGCCGGGGTTCCCGGGCTCGGGCGGGTCCGGGTGCTGCTGGACGACCACCACGACTCCGGCACGATCAACGCGGGTACGGCAGCGGGTCTCGGGTACGTCGGCACGTTCGGTGCGGAGGCGGAGGAAAGCCTCGACGAGCTTCGCCGCACGTTCCAGCGTAAGGCCCACACCGCCGCGATGGAACGATGCTGCCGCGCCATGCTGACCAGCGGCGAGCGAACCGTCGACGAACTGCCGCTGCTCGAACTGTCCGACCTGCCCGAGAACCGCCTCAAGTCCGCGCTGCTGCGCCGGCGGGACGCCATCGGGCTGCCCAACCGGCCACATGCCCGTGTGCTGGTGGACCACACCGGCACGCCGGCCGTGCCCTCCGACGTGGCGCTGTGGCTGCGTCTGGCCGCCACCACCCGCGTTTCCATCGAGGGCAACGCCCACTTCTGCCGCGGCCTGCTCGCCACCCGCTACGCCGACGAATCCGGTCCCGTCCCGGTCGTCACCAACTCCAGGAGTCACGTATGAAAGCCGTGCAGGTCACCGGCTACCACCAGCACCTCGAACTGCGTGACGTCGGCGAACCCAAGATCACCGGCCCGCTCGACGTGGTCGTGCGGATCGGTGCCGCCGGGGTGTGCCGGACCGACATCCACATCCTCGAAGGCCGGTGGGCGGAGAAGTCCGGTGTCACGCTGCCTTACACGATCGGCCACGAGAACGCCGGCTGGGTGCACGCCATCGGCGATGCGGTCACCAACGTCGCGGTGGGGGACAAGGTGATCCTCCACCCGCTCATGACCTGCGGCCTGTGCCGGGCCTGCCGGCTCGGCGACGACGTGCACTGCGAGAACTCGCGATTCCCGGGCATCGACACCGACGGCGGGTACGCCGAGTACCTGCTCACCTCGGCCCGCTCCTGCGTCAAGCTCGACGACAGCCTTGAGCCCGCCGACGTCGCCGCGCTCGCCGACGCGGGCCTGACCGCCCAGCACGCGGCGGCCAAGGCGGCCAGGGTGCTGCGGCCCGGCGACGTCTGCGTCATCATCGGCGCGGGCGGGCTCGGGCACATCGGCATCCAGTGCATGAAGGCGATGAGCGCCGCGACGCTCGTCGTCGTGGACCGCAACCCCGAGGCGCTGGCGCTGGCCGAGGAGGTCGGCGCCGACGTCACCGTCGTCGCCGACGGAACGCACGTGGACGAGGTCCTCGAACTGACCGGTGGGCACGGCGCCGAGGCGATCCTCGACTTCGTCGGCGAAGGCGGTTCGACCTCCGAAGGCGTGCGGATGCTGCGGCGCGCCGGGAACTACTACGTCATCGGGTACGGCGAGAACATCGACGTGCCGACCATCGACGTCATCTCCACCGAGATCAACTTCATCGGAAACCTCGTCGGCTCCTACACCGACCTCCAGGACCTGATGGTGCTTGCCGCGCGGGGAAAGGTGAAGCTGCACACCGCCACCTACGCGCTGGCCGAGTTCCAGCAGGCCATCGACGACCTCAACGCCGGCCGTGTCCGCGGCCGCGCGATTCTCCTACCCTGAAAGGACACACGAACATGGCGAAGGAGCTGCGGTTCAGCGAGGAGGCGCGGCGCCGGCTGGAGCTGGGCGTCAACACGCTGGCCGACGCGGTCAAGGTCACGCTCGGACCCAAGGGGCGCAACGCCGTGCTGGAGAAGCTGACGGGACCGCCGACCATCACCAACGACGGCGTGACCATCGCCCGGGAGGTGCAACTGGCCGAGCCGTTCGCCAACATGGGTGCCCAGCTGGTCAAGGAAGTCGCGACGAAGACGAACGGGGCGGTGGGCGACGGCACCACCACCGCGACCGTGCTCGCCCAGGCGATGGTGCGGGAGGGCCTGGCCGCATTGGGCGATGGCGCGAACCCGATGCGGGTGCGCCGCGGCATAGAGGAGACCGTCGAAGCCGTCGTCGAGTGGCTGCGCAAGTCGGCGACGCAGGTCTCGGGGGAGGCCGAGCTGGAACGCATCGCGACGCTCGCGGCCGGTGACGACGAACGGATCGGGCGCGTCATCGCGCAGGCGCTGGCCGCGGTAGGCCGGCAAGGCGTCGTCGAGGTCGAGGAGTCCGGCGAGCCGGGGCTGAGCGTCAGCCTGGTCGACGGGATCGAGTTCGACCACGGCTACACCTCGCCGTACATGGTCACCGACCGGGAACGCATGGAGGCGTCCTACGACGACCCGGTCGTCCTGCTGACGAACAAGAAGATCAGCCAGGTGCAGGAGCTGATGCCGACGATCGAGGCGGCCCGTCGCGCCGAGCGGCCGCTGGTGATCCTCGCGGAGACCGTCGACGGACCGGCGCTGCAGATGATCCTGGCCGGCAACGTGCACGGCACCGGTCAGGTGGTCGTGGTGCGGGCGCCGGGCTTCGGGCACCGGCGGGTGGCCGAGCTGGAGGACCTCGCCGCCGTGCTCGGCGGGCGGGTGGTCAGCGACGACTCCGGAGTCGCGCTCACCGACGTCACGGAGCGGGACCTCGGTCGCTGCGAGCACATCACGGTCACCGAGGAGAGCACGACCATCGTCGGCGGTGCCGGTGACGAAACGCTTGTGCGGGCCCGGATCGGCCAGCTGGAAAGCCAGCTCGGGCGGGCCCGCATCGAGCACGACCAGGACAGCCTGCGGTTGCGCATCGCCCGGCTCTCCGGGCGGATCGCGGTCGTCCGGGCCGGGGCCGCCACGAGCGTCGAGCTCAAGGAGCGGATGCTGCGTGTCGAGGACTCGCTGGCTGCGGCCCGTGCGGCTCTCGAGGAGGGCGTCGTGCCCGGCGGAGGCGCGTCGCTCGCGCAGGCCGCGCGCTCCGTGGACCTCGCCGGCCTCGACGGTGATGCCGCGAAGGGACGTGAGATCGTGTGCCGCGCGCTGGGGGAACCGTTGCGCTGGATCGCCTCCAACGCCGGTTACGACGGCGGCGAGGTATTGCGGCGTGTGTCTGAAATGGACAATGGCGGCGGGTTCGACGCGCTGACCGGACAGTACTGTGATCTGTTCGCCGCCGGCGTCGTCGACCCGCTCAAGGTGACGCGGTCGGCGCTGGAAAGCGCGGCTTCCATCGCGGCGCTGCTGATCACCACGGAGACCGCGATCGTGGAGCAGACAGCGGTGAACCCGGGCGCGATCATCGCGCCGGGTACCGGCGACCTGGCCGAAGGCATGGTGCGGCCGTCGAACATCTACTGACGCCGGGCCTGGTGCGCCTCGTGCGCACCAGGCTTCAGCTCGCGACCGCGTCGGGACGTGGGGCGGCGACGTGACGCAGCGCCTGCGCGATCAGCTCCGCGGGCGCGCAACGCTGGTCGATCAGCCCGACAGCGAGGGCGTCCGGCGCGGAGTATCGCCGCCCGGTCCAGGAGGACGGCTGGATCGTGCCCGCGGACATGACGCGCAGGTCTGCCGCGTCGGCCAGTGCGTAGCCCGCGCCGGTGGCGTCGCCGTTGACGGCGGCCACGACCGGAAGCCGGTGGGTGCGCAGCGCGCTCAGCACGCGCGGCAATCGTGCGCGCGCCGCGGCGCGCCCCGGGCCGTCGGCCGCGTCGAGATCGGGCGCGAAGATGCCGCCGGTGCCGGTCAGCACGATGGCCCGGTGCGGTCCGATGTAGGCGATCGCCTCCGCCACGCTGTCCAGCAGCTCGGCGGTCAGCGCCGCGTTCGGAGCGGTCCGCATCCGCACCACGATCGCCGTCGCACGGTACTCGAGGTCCAACATGGTCCGAACGCTACAAAAGACCGCGGCGTTCGCCTGTCTCATATTGAGACCCGTGCCCCCTGACCGGGCGGCAGCCTAGTGTCCGGCCAGTTTGGCGACGACCGGAGCGAACGTGTCGGCGAAGTCGGCACCGAAGACGAAGTAGGAGAAGCCGATCTCCTCTCGTCGACGCTGGATCTCCTCGGCGGCCGCCGAGGGGTCGTCCGGAAGTACCGCCAGGGAGTTCGCCGCGTGAAGCGCGGCGGTGTCGGTGTCGGGCGGCGCCATGAACGGCGCGACGGCGTCGCCGATCACCGCCACGTGCTGCGCGAGTTCGACGTCTCGGTCGGGGCGGAAGTCGCGTACCAACCGTGTGATTTCGGCCCGGTCGTCTCCTGGCATCAGTGCGAACGTGACCGTGTCCGCGAGTTCGGCCGCCAGTGCCCGTGCCTTCGGCCCGCGCACGGCCATCACTACCGACGTGTGGAGGTCGGGGCCGTCGAGATCCCGCAGCGCCGTCACCGTCTCACGCACCTGCGCCAGCCGCTCGCCCGGTGGCAGGACGGTCAGTCCCAGTTCGTCTTCGATGCCGGGCCTGCCGGTGCCGATGCCCATCTCGAAGCGACCCTCGGTGAGCACCGACAGCGAGTGCGCTTCCCACGCGGTGCTCCGAGCCTGCCGCAGCGCGGACGCGTACACCCAGGTGCCCACCCGCAGGTCGGCGAGGCCGGCCGCGACGGCCAGCGTGGGGCCGGGCGCCGGCTGCCATTGCGGGACGTCAGGCATCAGCAGCGTGGAGTAGCCGCTGTCGGCGATCCGGCGCACCCGGTCTCGCCACGTCGGCAGGTCGGTTGTGAGCGGGGCGACCACCCCGAACCGGAACGGTCTGGTGCCGCCACTTGCCGTCGAACTGGTCATCGTCGCTGTCCTTGTCAGTAGTGGAACGGGGTTCCGGCGATCCTCGGCTACCCCAGTAAGACAACCGCGGCCGCCGAAACTCATCGGAGGCGGCGCGCACCCCGCACTCCACTGTGGAATCGGCGCACCTCAGTTGCGTACGCGGACGCCGCGGGCGGGGTCGGTCGCCGCGCGTTCCAGTACATCCAGTTCCGCGCGGTTCGGCGCGTCGGCCGGGCCGCACCGGTCGCCGATGATCATGGTGGCGCGCCGGCCGGGTTCCCACTTCGGCCACGGGCCGAAGCCCTCCGACGACGGGTCGCCGCTCGTGGCGAACGCCGCCCAGGCCGTCATGAACCGCCGGGACAACCGCGCGACCTCGGGGGAGGCGCCGGTGAATTCGGCCAGCTCCGGGGTCCGGTCGACGGTGCCGAAGACGTAGGGCACCTCGAGCAGGTGGCAGGCGCCGGGCCAGCTCATGCCCGCGGGACCGGTGAACAGGTAGGACCAGACGTCGCGTCCGGCGAGGGCTTCCAGCATCCGCTGCGTCGGCAGCCGGAAGTAGGCGTCACCGAAGATCGCGAACCACAGCGACGACGGGTCGCTCGCCTCGCCGCGGCGGCCGCGCTCGGTGCGGTAGACCTCGACCAGCTCGTCGGTGGCGTCGCCGAAATGCCGGAGGAGGCGGCGGCGCAGCTGCTCCCCGGTGAGGTCGCGCGCCTTGGCGTCGAGGCCGGCGAACGTACGCCACTCGTCGGCGTTGCTGCCGATCAGCGCCGGCAGCGGCGGCGCGCCGGCGAGCAGCTCCAGCGGCGGCCCCGTGACGACCGAACCGTCGACCACCGGCATGAACAGCATCGCCTGTGCCTTGCCCTCGAGCTGCTTCTGCAGCTCCAGCAGCCGAGCGGGCGGCATGGTGCGCAGGTCACGAACGTCTTCTGCGCCCGCGGCGTGCACCAGGCGTTCGGCCAGTTCCGCGGCCTCGTCCGGGAAGTCGACCTTCGGCGCGCCGCTCTGCACGATCGCCCGGTGGAACAAGCCGGTGCCCGCGCTGCAGGCCAGGTGGATGGACACGGCGCCGGCACCGGCCGACTGGCCGAAGATGGTGACAGCGCCGGGGTCACCGCCGAACGCGGCGATGTTCTCGCGCACCCATTCGAGCGCCAGCAGCTGGTCCCGCAGGCCCCAGTTGGCCTGTTCGCCCAGCGCCGGGTGGCTGGCGAAGCCGAGCACACCGAGCCGGTACGCGCACGAGACGACCACGACCCCGCTGTGGCGCGCGAGGTTCGCGCCGTGGTACGCCTGCACCTGTGGCCCGCCGGTGCGGTAGCCGCCGCCGTGGAACCACACCAGCACCGGCAGCCGATCCCCGTGCCCGGCCGGCGTCCAGACGTTCAGCGTCAGGCAGTCCTCGTCCTGCGGCACCGAGGGCGGCAGCGCCGTGGCCGACTCCGTCTCCGGCAGCTGCGGGGCGGCCGGGCCGAACGCGAGCGCGTCACGGACCCCGCGCCAGCCGGACGCCGGCCGCGGCGGGGCGAAGCGGAGCCCGCCCACCGGTGGCGCGCCATAGGGAATGCCCAGAAACTCGGCGACCCGGCCGTCGGACCTGCCGCGTAGCTCACCACCCGGCGTCGACACGACCCGGAACGCCTCGTCCGTCGACGACGTGCGATGCCCTCGCACACTCCCCCTCTCGACTGGACCTTGCTCGCCCGAGCCAATGCTATAGCGATGAGACGTCGGAAGCCGCGCGCTGCCCCAGCAGTTTCCGCAGCTCCGCCTTGGCCACCTTCAGCGACGCGGTACGGGGCAACTCCTCGACCACCCGGATCTCGGCGGGCACCTGGTAGCTGGCCAGGTGCTTGCGCACCCATGCCCGCAGTTCCTCCTCCGCCACGGGAGCCCGGACCGTGACGGCGGCGACGGGGACCTCCCCGAGGCGGTCGTCGGGCAGACCAACCACGCCCGCGTCGGTGACGGCGGGATGGTCCGCCAGCACCGCCTCCACCACCTGCGGCACGATCTTGAAGCCGCCCCTGTTGATGGCGTCGTCGGCGCGACCGACCAGCCAGAGGAAGCCGTCCGCGTCGAGGCGCCCGAGGTCGTTGGTCCTGACCCAGCCGTCGGGCGTCCGGGTCGCAGCCTGCGGGGACCGGATGGCGAGGATGCCCTCCTCGCCGGGCGGCAGCACGGCACCCGTCTCGGGATCGACGATGCGGACGCCGATGCCGGGGCGTGCCCGTCCCGCCGAACCCCGTTTGCGGGTCCAGTGCTGCCTGTAGTTCTCGAGCGTCCAGCCGACGGTGCCGCCGGGGAACTCCGTCGCACCGTAAGCCGTCAGTACTGGAATGCCGTAGCGGTCGGTGAACTTGTCGGCCGTGCCGGGGTCCAGCGGCGCGGTGCCGCAACCGACCGCGGCCAGCGATCGCAGTTTCGCCGGATCGACGTCGGCGTCGAGCACCATCCGCAGCATCGCCGGCGGCAGCGCGGACGTCTTCACGCGGTGCTCGGCCACCAGATCCGCCCACGCGTGCGGCTCGAACCGCTCCAGCAAGGCGATCGGCCTGCCTTCCGCCGACCCCTGCACCACCGCCCAGAACCCACCGACGTGCGCGAGCGTGAGGTGCGAGAGCAGCACACCGGAGCGCAGTTCCGGCGGGCCCGCCAGCGAACGCGAAGTCGCCGCGGAATAGCGGGCGACGCGGTCGAGCGCGCCGTTGATCTGGTCGTAGGTGTAGCGGATGCGCTTGGGCGGGCCCGTCGTGCCGCTGGTCGGCATGAGCACGGCGACCCCGTCCAGCGGCTCGGCCCGCAGTCGCGCGACCTCGAGCCCCGGGACGAGCCGTGCGTCACCGGATATCTCGATGCCCAGTACGCCCAGCGCCTGGCATCGGTCGACGAGGCCGGCACGGGACCAGTCGCCGGGAGCCGCGATCACGGCCGGCACGCCCAGCCTCGCGACGTCGTCGGCGACCAGTTCGTCGGTGGCGATCGAGCTGATCGGCACGACACAGCGCCGGGTGGACAGCAGCGCCTGGATCGCGCAGAGGTGGCCGGGGCGGTTCCTGGTCACCAGCCCGACGGGCTGCCCGGCACCGAGCCCGGCGGTGGAGAGCAGGTGGTCGAGGCGCTCGACGCGCCGCCGCACCTGTCCCCAGGTGTCCCAGCTGCCTTCGAAGTACGCGGCAGGCCGGTGCTCGTCGAGGCCGAGGACGGTGCCGATGCGGGCGGACACGTCCATCAACGCACGGCCTCCCAGTCGTCGCACCGCGGGAGGGCCGGGTTGCCCTGGGCTCGCGTCGGCAGGGCGATCGTGGCGTTCGCCGGGCAGGTGTCCTCGCCGCGCTGGTTCACGCAGGAGATGGTGACCTCCACGGTGCCGTCGTCGTTCTTACCGGTGACGGATCCGGTGAGCCGCGAGACGTCGCCAACGTAGTTGAACTTGCGGAACTCACACCTCAGCCGGGTTATCCAGCCGTCGTCACCCATCCAGTTCGTCAGCAGGTGCCCCAGCCAGTTGAGCCGCATGGTGCCGTAGTCGTAGCGCTCGGCGGCGCCGATCGAACGCGCGTACTCGGCGTCCCAGTGCACCCGCTGTGTCACGTCCCAGCCGCCGAACTCGTTGCGGGTGTAGAAGCCCGGGTGCCGCCGGCGGCCGCGCGTCGCCAGTTCCAGCGGACCCCACGCGTAGTGTCCCGGCCCGCGGCCGATGTGCCCGGCGATCATGTCGGTGACGGTCATCGGGCCTTTCGTCAGGTGGCCGACGCTGTCCCCGACCCGCACGTCCTCCCAGTAGCGGGCCTCGCCGCCGCGGCGCTGCTCGGCGAGGATCTCCGACTCGATGGCCTCGATCTCTTCCGGGCTGTACGCGGCCTTCGGGGTCTTCGCCTTCTCCGAACCCGACTTCCGCGCCGACTCGCGTTCGGTGTGGATGAACCACATGCGTTCCTGCTGGATCGGGGACCCGTCCGCGGCCTCGATGTACTCCACCATGTTCCGCACCACCGAACGCCCGCCACCGAAGGTGGATGCCTGTTCCTCCACGTCGGTGATCCAGCGCGCGCTGAACGCCTGATCGCCGGGCACGACGGGGCGGTAGAAGCGGAACTCGCTGCCCGCGTGGAACTCGTGCAACCCCGCCAGCGCGCCCCTTGTCTTCGCCCGGACCTCGGGGGGAATGGGCGGGGCCACCGGCTGATGCAGGTTCGCCACGTAGAACGGTGAGCCGATGATGCTGCCCCAGCGGGTTTCCTTGCCGTACTCCGGGTCCGCGAACAACGGGTTGTCGTCACCGAAGCTCCACGCGAAATGTCGCATGGTGTCGTGATGTGCCTCGGTGTACCAGGCGGGAATGCCGGGTTGCCTGACCCCGATGCGGCCGCGCATGCGGTCGATGCTCTCCGGCGTGATCTTGCCGTAGTCCGCGGGCAGTTCACGGTCGCTCATGGTCGCGGTCCTTTGCTCGATCGTCATCGCCCGGAGGCACTGCGGCCAGGGTCCGAGGAGGTGTCCCGGGGGAGGCCGAGGACGGTTTCGCCGATCTTGTTGCGGTGGATCTCGCTGGTGCCGCCGCCGACGGTGGCGGCGCGGGTGGCGAGGTAGCCGTAGATCCATTTGCCGCCGCCGACCGCGCCGGTCGCGGGCCGGTCCAGCAGCCCTGCGGGGCCGGTGACATCGAGGGCGAGTTCGTGCTGCGCCTTCTCGGCCTCCTGCCCGAACAGTTTCATGATCGATCCCTCGGGTCCGGGCTGCCCGTCCTTGGTGACCTTCGCGACGTTGCGCAACCCGTTGATCAGCAACAGCTGCGACACCGCCCACGACCGCGCGATCCGGGCCCGCACCAGTGGATCCACCGCACGGGGCTGCCCGCTGTAGCCGATCGTGGTGCGGCTGGTCTCCACGATGCTGCGCAGCGTGCGGGTGTAACGGACCTGCGCCCCCACGAACAACGTCGAGTGCTCGTGTGAGAGCGTGGTCCGGTTGACCTGCCATCCCTCGTTGACCGGGCCCAGGATGTTGTCCACCGGCACCCGTACGTCGTCGAAGAACACCTCGTTGAACTCGCGGCCCCCGTGCATCCGGCGAATCGGCCGGATCGTGATGCCGGGGCTGTCCAACGGAATCAGCACCACCGTGATGCCCTCGTGCTTCGGCGCGTCGGGGTCGGTGCGGACCAGCGTGAAGATCCAGTTGCACAGGTGGGCCTGCGACGTCCAGATCTTCTGTCCATTCACGACGATCGTGTCGCCGTCGATCACCCCGCGCGTGCGCAGCGACGCCAGGTCCGACCCGGCGCCGGGTTCGGAGAACCCGCCGGCCCACAGGTCCTGTCCCAGCCGCAGCCGCTGCAGGAACCGCTCCCGCTGCTCGGGGGTGCCGTGCCTGATCAGCGTGGGGCCGACGATGGTCAGCCCGCGATGCCCCGGAAGCGGCGGAACCCGGCGTTCGCTCAGCTCGATGTTGTACGCGATCTGCTGGGCGATCGTGGCGTTACGGCCCCCGTACTCGACGGGCCAGTGGATACCGACCCAGCGACCCTCGGCCATCCTGGCCTGCCAGCGGCGCAGGAACTCCCAGCGTTCCTTCTCGTCCCTCGGCAGCGGGTTGTCCGGCGTTCCCCAGCCTTCCGGCAGGTTCTCGTCCAGCCAGGTGCGCAGCTCCTCGCGCAGCTCCGCGTCGCCGGCGCTGCTGATCAGGGAGTTCCCGGTGCGTGCCGAGTCGCGGTCGTCGATGACCCGGTCGGCGATGCGCTGGAAGTGCAGGTCCGGATCGCCGAGCGCCAGCTCGCACGCCTTCGCGCGGCGCATCAGGAGATGACAGTCGTGTTCCCAGGTGTTGCCGATGCCGCCGTGTACCTGGATCGCCTGTCCCGTCACGCGGGCGGCGTTCTCGGTGGCGACGGCCTTGGCCAGGTGCAGTGCCAGGTCGCGATCGTCGCGCCCGGCGTCCACCGCCCACGCCGCGTTGTAGGTGGCCGACCGGGCGTTCTCCACGTCCAGCAGCATGTCGACCAGTGCGTGCTTGATCGCCTGGAACTTCCCGATCGGCTGACCGAACTGCTGCCGCGTCTTCGCGTACTCGACCGACATCGACAGCGCGCGCTCGGCCGCACCCGTGGCCTGCGCGGCCAGCATCAACCACGCCGTCCGGCCTGCGGACTCGCCCAGTTCCGGCGTGCCACCGAGCCGCGCGGCGGGCGCGTCCTCGAGGGTCAGCGAACCCAGCCGCTGGGACTGGTCCAGACCGGCCTGGTCGGACAGGGTGACACCGGGCGCCGAGCACTCGACCCCGAACCACACCCCGTCACACGGCACCAGCAGGTACTCGGCCGCGGCGGCCTCCAGCAGGTCGTGCACCGCCCCGGAAAGCCGCCAGCCGTCCGTGGTCTCCGTGGCCCGCACCGACAGATCCACGCCACTGCGCGCCGACAGCGCCGCGGCCACCACGCGCTCCCCGGACCGCAGCCAGCCCGCCGGCTCGGGTGACTCCGTGCCCGAGACCACGACCGCGGCGGCCGCCACCGAAGCGACCGGGACCGGAGCCACGGCGGCGCCCAGCCGTTCGGCGATGAGCGCCTGGTCCATGGTGGTGCCGCCGTGCAGGGTGACCGCGGCCATGCCCAGTTCCGCGAGCTTGCCCCACAGGGGCCGGTCGATCGCCGGGCCGCGGTCGTAGGCGAGCCGGGGATCCGCCTGCGCCGCCAGCATCGCGTCCAGGACGCGAGTCATCTCCCGCTGGTCCGGCGTGATCTCGAACAGCGTTGTCGCCGCATCAGGCATGGGTGGTTCGCTTCCTCTCGCCGTGTACTACGCCAGGACCGCGGCGGCCGGGACGGTACGGCGCCGCCAGCTCATGTAGCTCGTGCCGAGCAGGCCGAGCACCGCGGCTCCGATCACGATCAGCGCGGGCGACCGCGGTGCGCCGGTCGCCTCGATGATCTGCGCGGCCGCGTAGGGCGTGATGCCGCCGCCGACGATGGCGCCGAGGTTGAAGCCGAACGCCGCACCGCTGTAGCGCACCCGGGTCGGGAACGACGTCGTGAAGATCACGTAGACGCCCGTGCTCGCCGTGTTGTTCACGGCCAGCGTCACGGCATACAGCACGCCGATGACCACAACGTTCGACGTGGAGCCCATGACGAGCAACAGCGGGTAGATCAGCGCGCCCACCCCGCCGAACCCGATCAGGATCGTCCAGCCGGGCCCGATCCGGTCGACCAGCAGCCCGCCGAGGAGGAAGCCGGCGCCGCCGAGGACCAGGCAGATCGCGGACAGCCAGTACACCGTGCCCTTCGCCATGCCGACCTCGTTGATCAGGTACACGTTCATGTACGTCATGAGCACCGCGGCCGTGCAGGTCATCGCCAGCACCATCACCGCGACGCCGAGGATCGTCTGCCAGTAGTCGCGGAGCGCGGCCAGCAGCGGGATCTTCTCGACCTTGCCCGCCTTCTCCAGCTGCTGGAACTCGTCCGACTCGTGCAGCTTGAGCCGGTAGAGCAGGCACAGCACGGTGAACACCGCGGACAGCAGCAATGGTACCCGCCAGCCCCACGACGCCATGTTCGCCGAGCCGAAGATCGCCACCGCGGCGCCGACCGCCGCCGGTGCCGCTGCGGTACCCGTGTTCGAACCGAGGGTCGTCACCGCCTGGAACAGGCCCCGCCTGCGCCGGCCGCTCGTCTCGGCCACCAGCGTCGCCGAACCGACGATCTCGCCGCCCGCGGAGAATCCCTGCAGCAGGCGGATCACGATCAGCAGCACCGGCGCCGCGACCCCGGCGACCGCGTAGGTCGGGAGCAGGCCCATCACCGCCGTGGAGGTGCCCATGCCGACGATGGTCACCAGCAGGGCAACCCGCCTGCCGCGCCGGTCGCCCAGCGTTCCGAAGAACAGTGCACCCAACGGCCGCATCACGTAACCGCCGGCCAGCGCGCCGAACGAGGCCAGCACCGACGTCGCCGGGTTGGTCGCGGGGAAGAACAGGGGAGCCAGGTAGACGACGAGGAAGCCGTACATGGCGAAGTCGTAGTACTCGATGAAGGTACCGAGCAGACCGGCGATGGCGGCGCGTCGACGTTGCTGCCGGTCGACCGGCACCGACGTCACGCTGTCCGTGGCGGTGGCCGGGGTGTCCATGGATCGCCTCCGTTGCGTCGCTGGAACAGGCGGGGTCATCATCATGTAACTATTGACTGCGGTCGATAGCAATCGAGGCTACGCGGCCGGTGAAACATAGTCTAGATCCCCTGGAATCCTTGCTCGTCGAGCATCCTCATCATAAGATAATTAGAAGCATCGTCGGCGATGGTTTGGCAAAGGAGCTGGATGGACCGCACGCTCCCGGCCGAGCTCACGGACTTCCACGCGGAAGGCCGTGAATGGCTCTCGGCCCATGTCCCCGAGCGGCCGCCTGCGGGTGCGCGTTTCGTGGGCATCGAGCACGCGGGCTTCTCCGGGCTCCGACTGCCGGAAGGCGCCGGTGGCATCGGAGCCCGGCTCGCCGTCGATGCCGACGGCGGGCACCGGTGGCTCGAACTCGGCCCGGAATCGTCCATTTTGTACCAGTCCGGCGCGGTCGACGTCGTGGCCCGCGAACCCTCCGCCGCGATCCTCGCCACCCCCGGTGGCCGTCCCGTGCCGGCTCAGCGACGATGACGACCACCGCGCAGAACATCGCCCGCCGGGTCCGGCTCGCGCTCGTCACCGGCGAGCTCGACCGCCACCGGACCTACACCGAACGGGAGCTGCTGGAACTGTCGCAATCCTCCCGCCCGGTGCTGCGCGAGGCGCTGCGCGTGCTGGAGTCCGAGCAGCTCGTCACCGTCCGGCGGGGCGCGCACGGCGGGGCCCGCTTCAGCAGCCCCGGCACGTTGCATGTGGCCCGTTACGCCGCGCTGCTGCTGTACCACTCGGGCACCACGCTGGGCGACATCGAGGACGCACGAGTCCTGCTGGAGGCCGAGATCGTGCGCGACATCGCCGCCCGGCGGGCCGACGTGCGCGCGGCGGAGTCCGTTCTGGTGGCGGAGGCGGCGCACCTCGACCAGCCGGACGAGCTGCCACGGCACGCTTCCGCGTGGCACCGGGCACTGCTCGGCTGCGCCGGCAACAGCGTGCTCGACGTAGTACTGAACATCGTGGACCTGAGCCTCCGGCCGCTGGCCGAGGTGGCTCGCGCCCGCACCGCCGCTTCGATGGCGGGCCGCCGCAACCTCCAGCAGTCGCACGTCGTCCACGCCCAGGTGCTGCTGCGGCTGAGCCAGGGCGACGCCGACGCCGCCGCCGACCTGTGGCTGCGCCACACCCGCGCCGGCGAGCGCCTGTTCTCGGCCGTCGCCGCCAGGGAGCGGCTCGACCTGCTCGACCTGATCGACGGCGTCACGCCCGGCGAGGAGTCACCCCGCTCGTTCAAGGGCGCCGACATCATCGCCGCCAGCCTCCGCCGGCGCATCGTCACCGGGCAGCTTCGGGAAGGCGACCGGCTGCCGACGGAAGGCGCGCTCGCGGACGAGTGGGGCGTCGCCGCGCCGAGCATCCGGGAGGCCGTGCGCATCCTCGCCGCCGAGGGGCTGATCACCCCGATCCGGGGCTCCCATCTGGGACCGAAGGTCCGCCCACCGGACAC
>DASZUO010000014.1:0-61590 GCA_035547575.1 Amycolatopsis sp.
AGTACTCCGGGGCGTCGCGCGCGAACGCGATCATGCGGCTCGGGAACGGGCCCGGGGCGAGCGTGTTCACCGTGATGCGGTCGCTCGCGAGCCGTGCGGCGAACTGCCGGGTGAGCATGTGCAGTGCCGCCTTGCTGGCAGGGTAGGCGTAGTTTTCCCAGCTCGGCACCTGAGATCCCTCGACAGAGCCGATGTTGATGACCCGTGCCGGGTCGCCATCACGGGCGGCGGCGCGAAGCGCGGGCAGCAGTTCGACGGTCAGCCGGAACACGCCGCGGACGTTGAGGGCGAACACCTTGTCGAAAGCGGTGTCGGGATAGTCCTCAAGGGGGCCGCCCCAGGTCGTTCCGGCGTTGTTGACCAGGACGTGCACGGCACCTTCGGCGGCCGTGATCGCCGCGGCCAGTTGTCTCGCCGACTCCGGGTCGGCGACGTCGCCGGGGATCGCACGGCACCACCCGTGCGCGGACAACGCTTTCTCCGCGTCCAGGCACGCGTCCGGCTTGCGAGACGAGATGTAGACCCGCGCGCCCGCCTCGACGAAGCCGCGAGCGAGCATCAGCCCGATCCCGGCGGTACCACCGGTCACGACGACGACCTTGCCGGCGACCGCGAACAGGTCCGTGGTCACGGCACACCAGCCGGTTCGCCGGGCGGGAAGCTCTGCGCAAACGGTTCCATCGGCGTCTCCTGCCAGACCAAACACTTGTTTGAAATTTAGTACCTGAACACCGGACCTGCAACCTGCTGTCACAGCCCCAGTGAGCGGCCGACGATCTCGTACATGATCTCGTTCGTTCCGCCGTAGATGCGCTGCACTCGCGCGTCGCGCCACAGCCGGGAGATCTCGTACTCGCGCATGTAGCCGTAGCCGCCGTGCAACTGGACGCACCGATCGACGACCTCGTTCTGCAGGTCGGTCGTCCACGCCTTCGCCCCGGCGGCTTCGGCCGGGGTGAGCTCGGCGCTCAGCAGCGCCTCGATGCATCGGTCCACATAGGCGCGTGCCGCGCCGACCTTGGTCACGAGTTCGGCGAGCGCGAACCGATTCGCCTGGAAACTCCCGACAGGACGGCCGAACGCGGTGCGCTCGGTGACGTAGCTCAGCGTGATGCGCAGCGCGTGCTCGGCCGCCGCCACCGCGCCCACCGCGATGGACAGCCGCTCGCGCGGCAGATTTGCCATGAGGTAACGAAAACCCCCGCCCTCCTTGCCGAGCCGGTTCGCCACGGGCACCCGGGCGTCGTGGAAGAACAGCTCCGCGGTGTCCTGCGCCCAGCGCCCCGCCTTCGCCAGCTTGCGGCCGCGGTCGAAACCCTCCGCGCCGCTTTCGACCGCGAGCAGGGTGAAACCGTCCTTGCCGCCCTCAGCAGACGTGCGGGCGGCCACGATCACCAGATCGGCGCCGATCCCGCCGGTCACGAACGTCTTGGCGCCGTTGAGCACGTAACTGTCCCCGTCACGGCGCGCGGTGGTGGCCATGGCCCGCAGATCCGAGCCGGTGCCCGGCTCCGACATCGCGATGGCCGCGATCAGCCGGCCACTCGTGAACGCCGGCAGCCATCGGCGTTTCTGCTCGTCGTCGGTGAGGTCGAGCAGGTAGGGCACCAGGATGTCGTTCTGCATCGTGAAGCCGTCGCCCACCGACCCGGTGTAGGCCATTTCCTCGTCGAGCACGGCGTTGAACCGGAAGTCGGCCGTGCCGGCGCCGCCGTACTGTTCCGGCACTTCGAAACCGACCAGGCCGTGCCGGGCGGCTTCTTCCCAGAACTCGCGCGGCACCATTCCGGCCGACTCCCACGCGTCGGCGTGCGGCGCGGCTTCACGGTCGAGGAATTTACCAGCCAGCGCACGGAAATCGTCGTGCTCCGGCCCGAAGATCGTACGGCGCATGTGTTCCCTCCGGTGTTCACAAACGGAGTGCGGCTTCGGCCCCCGCGCCCGTGGCGGCCACGAAGTCCGCGGGACGCTCGGCGTCCCCGACGACGACCACTTCGCGGCCTCGCAGCAACTCGGCGAGCCGTGCACCCCGTGGCCGCCAGCCGACCGCCAACGCCACCAGCCCGGCGTCCACCTCGTGTTTCTCGCCGTCCTCGGTCTCGTAGCAGACCCTGCCGGACGCGATCGCGGTGACAGTCGCACGGGTGATGACCCGGACGCCGGCCCTGCGCAGGGTCCGCAGCAGCTCGCGGCGGCTGATCTGTTCGATGCCGTGGCCGATCGACCCGAGCATCTCCACGATGGTCACCCGCACGCCCCGCGCCACCAGGTCCTCGGCGGTCTCGCATCCGGTCGCGCTGCCACCGACCACCACCACCGGCTCGGCGGGATCGACCGCGACCTGCCCGCGGAGCACGTCCTGGGCGTCGACGACGTGGGCCGCCGCCACGCCGGGGATCGGCGGCACAAGTGGCTCCGCGCCGCTGGCCACCACCACGACGTCCGGATCGACCCGCTCGACCAGTTCTGCCGTGACTTCGTTGCCGAGATGCACGTCGACACCCAGCCGCGCGAGCGCGTGGCTCGCGAAGTCGCGGAAACGCAGTACCTCCGTCTTGCTCGGAGCCCTGGAGGCGACGTCGAGCTTGCCGCCGAGCCGCCCCTCGCGTTCCCAGATGGAGACGCAGTGCCCGCGCAGGCGGGCGATCCGGGCGGCCTCCATCCCGGCAGGTCCGCCGCCGACGACCATGATCGTGCGCGGGCGTGCCGCGGGCCGCACTTTCCAGCTGGCTTCGCGGCCCGTCTCCGGATTCACCGCGCACCGCAGATCCCGGCCCTGCGCAACCAGATCCACGCAGGCGTTGCAGGCGATGCACGGCCGCACTTCGTCGAGGCGATTCTCCCGGACCTTGCGCGGCCAATCCGGATCGGCGAGCAATCCACGGCCCAGCATGACCAGATCCGCCGCGCCGTCGGCGAGCACCTGACGAGCCAGCGCGGGATCGTCCAGCCTGCCGACTGCGATCACCGGCACCCCGACCTCGGCGCGGATGCGTGACGCGTAGCTGATCATGTGCCCGCGGGGAGCCGACATCGGCGCGATGGTGGCCGCCAGCGTGTGCCAGGTCCCCGACGAGATGCTCAGGCACGCGACCCCGGCCGCCTCCAGCCAGCGGGCCACCTGCACCTGGTCCTCGACGGAATAGCCACCGGGCCGGAGTTCCTCGGCGCTCAGCCGCCAGAACAGCGGGATGCTGGTCGCGTCGATGATCGCCCGCGCCACCTCGAGCACGAACCGCGCCCGCCGGGCCAGGTCGCCGCCGTAGCGGTCGGTGCGCTGGTTTATCAGTGGGGACAGGAAATCCGATGGCAGGTAGCCGTGCGCGCCGTGTACTTCGACGAACTGGAAACCGGCGTCCTGCGCATGGCGCGCGGCCCGCGCGTACTGGCCGGCGACGACCGCGATCTCTTCCGCGGTCAGCGCGTGGGGCACGGTCGCGGCCGGGTTCATGGGCACCGCTGACGGAGAAACGGCCGGGCCGGAAGTGACCTGCCGGCCCGGGTGCATGAGCTGCAGGCCGACGACGGTCGCCCCATCCGTTTCGCGGATCGCCTCGACCAGTCGCCGCATCCCGGGCACGAACTCCGCTGAATGCAAACGTGGTTCGTGGCCGTGACTGTCGGGTGAAACCAGGGCCGACTCGACCGTGATCATGCCGACGCCACCGCGGGCTCGGCGGCGGTAGTAGGCGACCGTCTGGTCCGTGATGTACCCCCCGGCGTCGGACTGGCAGCTCCCCATCGGCGCCATCACGAGACGGTTGGGCAGGCGCAGGCCAGCGAACTCGAGCGGCTGGAACAGCCCGGCGCCATTCGAGGCGATGGTATGCGCCGCGTGGCCGGACGCCACGCTCGCGGCGACCGGCGTCGCGGACATGGCCGCTCCGCGATCGCCCAGAACCGGTGCCGCGCCGTCACCCAACGCGGACCGGGCCACAGTCACCACACGATCCTCGTTCAAGGCGTCCCCGTTCCAGCCACAGATCCGCCCCAGCGGGGCACCCTCACGACACTCGAACGGTACTGTGCCCAGCCGTCGAAGGTCAAGCAAACGGTCGATTGAATTTGTCGAACCGAATGCCGCTTCGCCGGTCAGTGAATCGTACGATTGGTTGATATCGAGGATCGCTGTACGATCCAGCGCATGACAGATGCCGCCACCATGCGCGCCGTTACGATGCGGTACTTCGAGTGCCTGAACACCGAGAACTGGTCGGATATGCGGGAGATCTGGTGCGAGGACGGGGAGTTCCGCGCGGTCGGTGCTCGCCCGCGCCAGGACCGCGACAGCGTCGTCGGCTTCTTCGGCAAGCTGTTCAGCCCCTGGAAGTACCACGACGACCGGCCGACCCGGCTGGTCGTTGCCGAGAACGACGCCACGGTACTGGCCGAAGTCACCTTCACCGGGCACACGGGCGACGGCCGGGAGGTCACCTTCGACGCGGTCGACGTGTTCGACTTCGCCGGCGGCCGCATCCGCAAACTCACCAACTGGTACGACGTCGACTACGCTCGCCGAGCCCTCAAATGAGCACCGCGCGGTCGGACATAGAGAACACGCTCTACCAATACGCGTGGACCTACGACATGAACGAACTCGACGGGATGGGCGCGTGCTTCACGACGGACGCCGAGGTCGAGTTCCGGGACAGCGGCTGGAAAATCGGCCGAGCGGCGGTGACCGCCGAAATGCGGCGCAGGCGGGAGAAGTACGCCGACGGGCGCATTCCCTGGCATGTCATTTCCAACGTGTACATCACCGACGAAACCGAAGACCAGGCGACGGTGCGCTCGTGGTACACGTTCTTCATCCGCGAACTCGACGGCACCCAGAACTTCAGCGGCATCGGCTGGTACGACGACGTGTTCGCCCGCGAGGACGGCCTCTGGCGCATCAAGCGCCGTCATATCCGCTCACCGCACGAACGGTGATAGGGCAAGCGGGTTATGACGCGTCCTCGTCGGCCAGCCCGACGACGAGATCGATCCGCTCGCGCACGAGTTCCGCGCCCGGCAACGAAATGCCGACCTCCCCGGCCAACTCGGAAATGTACTGAAGGTCCTTCTTCGCGAAACCGGCGCTCCGCCGCCGCCTCGTGATCGAGTCCTCGTCATGGGGATCGAACGGCAGGCCGGGCCCGATCCCCGCCGTCAGCAGGCTCGTCCCACCGCCGCTGGAGGCCGCGTTGCTGATCTCGTGCGCCTGAACGAGCTTCCGCACGTCGATTCCGCACGCGTCCGCCACGCGCGCCGCCTCCCACGCCGCGTACCAGCCGCTGTAGTGCATCAAGTTGCGCGCGAGCTTGGCCTTCATGCCGGTGCCGAGGTCACCCATGTGCAGGACGGGATCGCCGAACACTTCGAGCACCGGCCGCACCGCCGCGATCGCCTTGTCCGAGCCGCCGGCGAGCACCACGATCTTCCCGCGCACGCGCAACCCCGACCCGCCGGTGACGCCACAATCGATCAATTCGACGTTGGCACGGGCCGCCTCTCGGGCCGCCCAGCGGAGCGTGGTCAGCGTGACTGTGCTCAGCACACAGACAGTCGCGGGCGGCGGAGTGGCGACGAGGATTCCGTCCGCCCCGGTCAGCGCTGTCCGCAGTTGCGCATCGTCGTAGACGGCGACCAGAACCGTGTCCGCCATTTCGGCAAGAACGCGCGCGCTCGGGACGGGCCGCGCCTCCGGGAACTGCTCGAACGCCTCCTCGCGGGGGTCGTAGCCCACGACGGTGTACAGCCCGGACGCCGCCAGGGCGCGCGCCACGTTGCCACCGATCGCGCCGAGCCCCACCACCCCCACCACGTCCTTGTCCGGGGCGCTCGTCTCCGGCGTCGCGTCGTAACTGGCCATCGCTGGTTCTCCTCGTCGGCTCGCCATCCGTAGCCTTGACCATACGTTTGGTTGACGTCGACAGTCCAGCCCTTGGGGCCACGGCCGACTTCTGGTCCTCTGTGGACACGCTCGACGCGGAAAGCGGGACCATGCTCGCGGTCACCCCGCGAACGGCGACGGAGCCGCCCTGTGGCGATCGATACCAACTCGGGCCTGGTGCG
Organism: Amycolatopsis sp.; assembly: GCA_035547575.1. Lineage (GTDB taxonomy): Bacteria > Actinomycetota > Actinomycetes > Mycobacteriales > Pseudonocardiaceae > Amycolatopsis_E. The sequence continues at coordinate 6,058 of DASZUO010000014.1, forward strand.
CGCCTACGGCGCTGTCGATGCCGGCATGACCAGGTCTGGTCGCTTCACCGCGGCAGCAACCGAAAAGCCGATTGGACGCCGGAAAACGGCGGAACGGCGGCGGCCCGATCGCGGCCGTTTGGAGTCTGGCGAATTCACGTACTTCTGTGGCACGGTGGCCCGCGGGCCGGTGGCGTCGACGGTGACGCGTGCGGCACGGTGCGAACGGAGCGTCGACATGGACGTGCGCGGACCACTCCACAATCGGGTCAGCGTTGGGCCATCCAAGCTGGCCGCTCGGCTGAGACAAGCTATCACGGCCCGTCCACCCAACCGGAAGTCCGGACGGCGGCTTGCCCCCGGCCCCGTCCGCAAAGCAGCCATGGCCGGCGCTGCCCTCGGTATGGTCGTCGCGGGCGGCACGGTCGCCCCGGGCTCCGCCTCCGGCGCGCAGGCCCCACCCCCGCGAGCGACCTGTGCCGTCGCCTCCATCCAGGGTGTGGTGTCGAGTTACACCACCATCGTGTCCGCGCAGTCGCTGACCACGCCGAACACCAACACCGCGTACTGCCGCGTGGACGGGTACTTCACGACGTCCGGGCCCGCCGGGTCCAACCAGGTGAACTTCGAGGTGTCGCTGCCGAACACGTTCGCGGGCCGCTACTACTTCATCGGCGAGGGTGGCGCCGCCGGAACCGTGCCCGACCCCGTCGAGCAGCTACTCCAGCAAGGGTGGGCGCAGGCGGGCACCGACGACCGCGGTCCCGGGGCGATCCTGGACTACTCGTTCGCCGTCGACCGCACCAAGGCCCTGGACTACGCCAGCCGGGGAGTACACATCACCACCGCCGAGACGCAGGCGATCACCCGGGCGTACTACGGCCTTGGCACCAAGCCGGGACAGCTGTACCGGTATGTCGACGGCTGTTCCGGCGGCGGCCGGATGGGGCTGGTCGAAGCGTCGCTGTACCCGGCCGAGTACGACGGCGTGCTCGCCGGGGCTCCGGGCAGCAACAGCCTCAACATCCTGAAGTTCGGGCAGATCGTCGACCACCTGCTGCGCAACCCCGATTCCTGGGTCTCCCCCGCGCAACTTCAGCAGCTGGAAACCGCGGTGATCAAGAAATATGACGCCAGCGACGGCGCTGTCGACGGCTTCGTCCGCGACCCGAGCAAGATCGACCCGGGCACGTTCGGCTCGTTCGGTATCTTCACGCCCGCGCAGCTCGGCCTCGTCCAGCTCATCACGAGCGACCTGACGGTCGGCAACCGTGTCTACAAAGGATATTCGGCGTCCAATCCGACCGGGTGGGCGGCGTTCTTGACCGGCACCGTCCCGCCGTCGCAGTGGAGCACCCAGCCACCGCCGTCGTTCATCCTGTTCGACACCGCGACCCGTGGCCTGTTCGGCCTGGACTACGACTTCCAGACCCAGTTCGACTTCGGCAATCCGGCTGATCTCCAGAACTGGACGACCACGTTCGACCAGGTCTTCCCCTCGCAGAACGCCGGACCAGCCAGTTTCGACGCCTTCACCAAGGGCGGCGGCAAACTGCTGATCTGGCACGGTGCCAGCGACAACGGCATCTCGGTCCTGGACACCGTGAAGCTGTACCAGCAGATCGCCGCCCACAACGGTGGTTACGCCACGACGCAGAAGTCGATCCGGCTGTTCACCGTCCCGGGCCTGTTCCACTGCTTCGGCGGCCCAGGCCCCCAGGACACCCCGGTCCAGGCTCTGGCGGCGTTGACGCAATGGGTCGAGCACGGCCGGCCACCACAGACGATCGTGGTGAACTCCGCGCCCGACCAGCCCAAGGCCAGCTTCCGGCTGTGCCCCTACCCCAGCGCGGCGACGTTCCTCGGCGGGGTGGACAACCCGCGGCACCTGGACCCGCTCGACGCGTCCAACTGGGTCTGCCACTGATCATGAACTGATCACCGGCTGCCCGGCCCAGCTCAGGGCCGGGCAGCTCTGTGTTTCCCGAGCGCCGGCCGGCGTGCACTCACAGGAAGTGGCGGGTGATCGGCTCGGCGACGCAGGCCGGCTTGTCGGCGCCCTCCTGCTCGATGACCGCGCGCCAGATCGCCTGGACGCCACCGTCCACTTCGTCCACTGAGGTCAGCGAGACCTTGACCCGGATGTTGCTCCCGGACAGCACGGGCGCGGGGAACCGGACCTTGTTGAGCCCGTAGTTGACGGCCATTTTCACGCCTTCGATGCGGTAAAGAGTCTTCATCAGCGGCGCGAGTAGCGACAGGGTGAGGTACCCGTGCGCGATCGCGGTCCCGTACGGCCCGTCCTTGGCACGCTCCGGATCGACGTGGATCCACTGATGGTCGTCGGTCGCGTCGGCGAACTGCTCGATGCGGTGCTGGGCGATCGGGAACCACTCAGTCACCCCGATCTCCTGTCCAGCCGCGGACTTCATGTCCTCGACACCGGTGAAAACCCGCATTCTCGTGCGCTCCTTTTCGTTCCGTTCCTGGTTCGAGGACGCCATGGCACGCAGTTCGTTCTTGAGTACCTTCATGCTCGCGTTCCTCGGCAGGTCGTCCACGAGGATCACGCGCCGGGGCACCTTGAAGTTGGCCATGTTCTCCCGCCCCCAGGCGATCACCTCGTCCTCGGTCACGGAATATCCCGGTTTGGGCACGACGAAGGCGACGCCCACCTCGCCCAGCCGATCGTCCGGAGCACCGACGACCGCGACATGCAGCACCGGATCGAACCCCGCGATGATCGCTTCGATCTCGGCCGGGTACGCGTTGAAACCGCCGACGATGAACATGTCCTTCATGCGGTCGGTGATCGCGAGAAAGCCGTCGGAGTCCAGGACGCCGATATCCCCCGTGTGCAGGAAGCCGTCCGCACCAACCGATTCCGCGGTGGCCGCGGGGTCCTCCCAGTAGCCGCGCATGACGCTGAACCCGCGCACGCACACCTCGCCCGGCCGCCCCGGCGGCAGAACGTGGCCGGTGTCGTCCTTGACGACCACTTCGACGTCGGGTACCGCGCGTCCCACCGTACGCGCCACCCCTTCGGGATCGTCCTCAGCCGCGCCGAGGGTGACCAGTGACGTGGCCTCGGTGAGGCCGTAACCGGTGATGACGATGTCGATCCCGAGAATCTCCCGCATGTCGTGCACGAGCTTCGCGGGCACGCTCGCGGCCGAGGGCACCGAGACCCGCAGCGTGGACAGGTCGAACTCGCGCCGGCGTGGCGCGTTGATGAGGTCGACGAACAACGTCGGCGGGCCGAGCAGAATGGACACCCGGTACTTTTCTATGCGTTCGAGGACCTCGTCGACCTCGAACGTCCGTTGGGGAATGACCCGCACGCCGTGCATGAGGCTGGCGAGCCAGCCCGCCTTGTATCCGAAGGTGTGGAAGAACGGCGGCACGATCAGGTAGGTGTCCTCCGGCCCGAAGGTCAGTGCCTCGCCCAGCCAGCCGTACAGCCGCAACGACTGCGCGTGGGTCAGCATCACACCCTTGGGCGCACCGGTCGTGCCCGAGGTGAACATGATGTCCGACAGGCTTTCGCCATCGACGGCGTCGACACGGGCGGCGGCCTCGTCCTCGGCGACCACCGCCCCCGCACCGAGGAAATCCGAGAACGTCGTCGTGCCCTCGACGGCGGCGTCGTCCAAGGTGACGATCGCGTCGAGCGCGCGGTGACCCGGCACTGCCTCCCGCATCATGCGCACCCGGTCGGCGCCGAGGAAGTCGCCGACCGTGATCACCGAGACGGGGTCGCTCTTGCGCAGGATGTGCCCGTATTCAGCGCCCTTGAAGCGGGTGTTGAGCGGAACCAGGATCCCGCCGGCACCGAGGATTCCGAGCGCGGCCTGGATCCACCGTGCGGAGTTGGGGCCGCACAGCGCGACCCGGTCGCCCGGCCGCACGCCCAGCGCGATCGTCGCGCGAACCGCGTCGAGCATCTTGCGGTCCAGGCTCGCGTACGACCACCGCACACCGTCGTCGGCTACCGCAGTCCGGTCACCGAAGGATCGGGCGCCGATCCGCACGACATTCGGGATACTCCGGAACCTCTCGTCATACCGCACATCCCTGCCCTCATCTCTGAACCAGCTCCTGGCTCAGCGCCGGTCAGGCACGCATTCGCGACCGGCCGAGCCGGGAGACCACGAGCCGCTCGGTGCCCGCCCGATGTTCATCGGCGGCACTGATCAACGCGTCCAGGTCACGCCGACGCACCGCGTCGATGATCCGGTCGTGGTCCTCGACCACGCGCAGCGAGGTGGGCGCCTCGTGCAGGTAGAACGAACGGTAGAAGTTGGACATGTACCACAGGCGGGACACCTCCTCGCGGACCAGTCTCAGCGGTGAGCACTCGAAGAGCTTGTAGTGGAATTCCTCGTTGACACGCTGGTACTCGTCGGAGTTCTCCGACGGGTCGATCGTCTTGATGAGATCGTTGAGCCGGGCCAGGTCGTCGACGTCGATCAACGACAGGTCGGCGGATCGCATGAGCTCGGTCTCAAGCAGGCGCCGCATCAGGTAGATCTCGACCAGGTCGTCGCTGCTGAACCGGGCGACCCGGTAGCCCGTGTTGGGCTTGTGGACCAGAACGCCCTCCGCCTGCAGTGTCGACAACGCCTCACGCAGCGGGATCCGGCTGACGTTGAGCTGCTCGGCCAGCTCCGCCTGATGCACCTTTTCGCCGGGGAGCAGCTGACCGCTCACGATCATCCTCCGAACCTCGGTCAGGCACCTGCTGACGGTGGTATGCCCCTGCTCGACTTTCGCTCCCATCACCACTGCATGCACCCCTTCTCGGCGTCTCCTGTGTCAGATTTTGCGCCTAGGCACGCGGACACTCGACGCTGAGGTGTGCGGCGGACAGGCTGAACGCTTCGTTCACCTCCATGGTCAGGAGTACGTTCGAAGCATAGTATACATTTTTGCATCACCTTGAGTATACTGCGTCTATCGAGTCGGCCAGCCGGCGGCTTCGACCAACCCGCCGCCGGTCCATGGTGACAGTCCCGGACAGCACATCGGAGTGCATCGGTATGACCACAGACGCGGCCGGCGGATCGGCGTCGCCCGGCCTGCCCCGCACCCACGGGCTTTCCGCTCTGTTCCAGCCCCGCGCGATCGCGGTGATCGGCGCATCGGCGGACCGCGGCAAGATCGGCGGACGGCCGCTGCATCATCTGACCGGCCACGGCTTCGCCGGGCCCATCTACCCGATCAATCCCAACCATGCCGAAGTCCAGGGGCACAAGGCATATCCCAGCCTCGGCGCCGTGCCGGGCGAGGTGGACCTCGCGATCATCGCGGTCCCCCACCACGGGGTGCTGGACGCGGTGCGGTCCTGCGCGGACAAGGGGGTCGAGACCGCCGTGCTGTTCAGTGCGGGGTTCTCGGAGGCCGGGGCCGCGGGTACGGCATTGCAGCGCGACGTGCTGGAGATCGCCGCCTCCGCCGGGATGCGGGTGCTCGGCCCCAACTGTATCGGCGCGGCGAACCTGCGCGCCGGCACGAGCGCGACCTTCACCTTCGCCGTCGAGCTCCCCAGACCCGCCGGCCCGCTTCCGCGTGTCGCGCTGGTCAGCCAGAGCGGCGCGATCGGCGGTCACTGTGTTTCGCTGGCCCCGGCACGGGGATTCCAGTTCGACCCGTGGGTCACCACGGGTAACGAAGGCGACATCGACGCCGCGGACTGCATCGGCTACTTCGTCGCCGACGACGACGTCTCCGCGATAGCCGTCTACCTGGAGGGGTGCCGCGACGGCGCACGACTCAAGGCCGCGCTGGAAACCGCTTACCGGAAACGGAAACCGGTGGTGGTCGTGAAGGCCGGACAGTCCGAGGCCGGCGCCGGGGCGGCGGCATCGCACACCGCCTCACTGGTCGGCTCCGACCAGACCTACGACGCGCTGTTCCAGCGGTACAACGTATGCCGCGTCGGCTCGATCAGCGAGCTCGTCGACGTCGCGCAGGCGCTCGCGATAGGCCGGATACCGGCAGGCCGCAAGACCGGGATCGTCACCAGCTCGGGAGGCGCGGGCATCCTGATGGCCGACGCCGCCGTGGCGGCCGGGCTCGACGTGGCGCCGCTTCCGCTCAAGGCCCAGGGCCGGCTCAAGGAGATCTGGCCGCCGGCCGGTGTGCAGAACCCGATCGACACGACCGGGCAGGTGACCGACAACGCCGGCCTGCTCACCGCCTTCCTGGAGACCATGCTCGACGAGGCGGACTACGACGTCGTGCTCGTCTTCCTGTCGTTCCTCGGGATGATGGCGCCGTGGTCGGACAATGTCCTGGCCTCCCTGGAGAAAGTGCGCGCCACCCACCCCGGCGCCAACCTGGTCGTGTCCGCTCTGGCCACCGAGCCGTTCCGGCGTGCGGTCCACCGGCTGGGCATCCCGGTGTTCGACGAACTCACCGACGCGGTGCGGGCGGTGGCACGGACGACGCGGATCGGGGCGGGTTTCGGGCGGTCGTTCGCGGACGTCCCTCCGGCCGGCGTTCCCCGCCTGGCCGGGGACGAGCGGCCGACCGAGGTCTCGGCCAAACGTCTGCTCGCGGCGGCCGGCGTGCCGGTGCTGCCGGAGACGGTGGCCCGGTCGGCCGAGCAGGCCGCGGACGCGGCCGACGCGCTCGGGTATCCGGTCGTGGTGAAGGTGCTCTCCCCGGACGTCGCGCACAAGACCGAAGCCGGTGGTGTCGTGGTCGGCCTGTCGTCGCGCGAGTCTGTGATCGAGGCCTACACGCGGGTGGTCCGCGACGTCGGTACGGCCCTTCCCGACGCCGAGATCACCGGCGTGCTGGTGGCCCCGATGGTCCAGGGCGGCGTGGAGGTCATCCTCGGCGTGCGCAACGATCCTTCGCTCGGTCCAGCGGTGATGTTCGGTCTCGGCGGGATCTTCGTGGAAGTTCTCGGCGACCTCGCCTGCCGCCTGGCACCGTTCGATGTGGACGAGGCCGAGGCGATGATCCGCGAAACCAGAGGCTACGACCTGCTGAACGGAGCGCGCGGCCGCGGACGTTTCGATGTGCCCGCGCTCGCACAGGCGCTGAGCAGCCTGTCCGTCGTCGCCGCGGCCAATGCCGACCGCATCGAAACGATCGACGTCAACCCGTTCATCGTCCTGCCAGAAGGACGCGGTGCGGTCGCGGTGGACGCACTGATCACCACGACCGGAGAGGACTAGCGGATGGAGCTGGAGTTCAGCCCGGAACAGCGGGAGTTCCGCTCCCGGGTCCGTGCCTGGCTGCGAGAGAACCGGCCCACCGCCCGGTTCGATCCACCCGACACCGAGCACGGCTTCGCACAACACATGCAGTGGGAGAAACGCCTCTTCCACGCCGGTTACGCGGCGCCGGGCTGGCCGGCCGAGGTCGGTGGGCTCGGGCTCGACCTGTGGGCACAGCTGATCTACGAAGAGGAGTACGCGCGGCTCGGCCTGCCCGAACGCCTCAACAAGATGGGCCTGCTGCACGGCGGTCCCACCGTCCTCGCGCATGGCACCGAGCAGCAGCAACGGGACTGGCTGCCCGGCATCCTCGACTGTTCCGAGATCTGGTGCCAGGGATTCTCCGAGCCCGGCGCGGGCAGCGACCTCGCCTCGCTGCGAACCACCGGGACGATCACCGGCGACGAGATCATCCTCAATGGACAGAAGACGTGGACCTCCGCCGGCCCGATCGCGACGAAGATGTTCGCACTGGTCCGGACCGATCCGGCGGCCGCGCGGCACCACGGCATCAGCTTCGTCGTGTTCGACCTGCGGAGGCCCGGCGTGGAGGTCCGCCCGCTCAGGCAGCTGCACGGGCATTCCGGTTTCGCCGAGGTGTTCCTGACCGACGTGCGGATCCCGGCGACGAGCGTCGTCGGGCCGGTCAACGACGGATGGCGGATCGCCCAGACGTCGCTGCGCCTCGAACGCGGCGTAGGGCGCGGAGTGCACACGAAACTCGCCCAGGCCCTGCGCGGGCTCGCTGAGGCGGTACAGGACGCGGGCGCCGACACCGGCGCACTGCAGCGCCTGGGTTCGCTTCGCGCCTGGACGTTCGCCTACGAGCAGGCCACGTACGCGCTGACCGACACCCTCGCGCGCGGCGGGGCCGATGAGGTGATGCCGAGCATTCTCAAGCTGCGCCTGTCCGAGATACAGACGGCCATCTGGGAGGAGCGGCTGGCGATGCTAGGGGAAGAGGCCGAAACAGTCGACGAGCTCGGTCCGGGTGGTGAACTGCCGCCCCGGCACCGGGAGTACTGGCACTCCCGCGCGAACGAGATCTTCGCCGGCACCAACGAGATCCAGAAGAACATCATCGGTGAACAGGGTCTCGGCCTGCCGAGGGAGCCACGCCGATGAACTACGAGTTCACCGCCGAGCAGCAGGCGTTCCGGGCATCGGTCAGGAAGGTCTTCGAGCACGGCGCCAGCGCGGCCCGCCTCCGGCAACTGTGGGACACCGAAACCGGCCGCGCCGCGGATCTCTGGGACGACCTCAGCACGCTGGGCGCGCCCGCGATCCTGGTACCCGAAGAGTACGGCGGACTCGGCGGCACGGAGCTCGACCTGTGTCCCCTGCTGGAGGAATCCGGCTGGGCGTGCGTGCCCGACGCGCTCGTCGAAGGCCTCCTCGCGGGCCCGGCGCTCCTCGCCGAGGCGGCCACGGAGGAACAGAAAGCGAAATGGCTGCCCGGAGTCGCGCGAGGCTCGTCACGGCTCACCTTCGCCCTCCCCGGCACCCGGTACGTCCCTGACGCACATGTCAGCGACCTGATCATCCTCGGTGGGCGCGACGAGGTCCGGGTGTACGAACGCGACGAGGTCGCCCTCGCTCCGGTCCGGTCGATGGACCCCGCGCGACGGCTGTTCACCGTGACACCCCGGCCGGGGAGCGGCGCCCGCCTCCCCGGCGGCCGCGCGGCACTGTCCCGTGCGGAAAGCCGGATACACGCCGGTTCCGGCGCCGTGCTCACCGGACTGGCCGAGCGGATGCTCCGGATGAGCGTCGACCACGTCAAGGTGCGGCACCAGTTCGGCCGGCCCGTCGGCTCGTTCCAGGCCGTCAAACACCTGCTCGCCCAGGCCACGTCGCTGGTCACCCTCGCCACCCGGTCGGTCCGGTCGGCGAGCTGCCTGCTGGCGCAGCGCGCGCCGCATGCGCAGGACGCGGCACTGCTGGCCCGGATCTGCGCCGTCGAAGCGGAGTTCGAGGCCAACCGGGTGTCACTGCAGACCCACGGGGGCATCGGGTTCACCTTCGAGCACGACCTGCACCTGTGGCTCAAACGGGGCAAGGCGATGGAAACGGCCTACGGCGGGCATCGTGAGCCGGCCCGCCGCGCCGGCCTGCTGCCGATGTCGGGCCGGCACGGCGTGCTCACCACTCAGATACTGGGCCGTTCGTCACCAATCCGACCACAGTCACGGCTATCCGGCTTGTGTGGCAACGGTTACATGCTGCTCGGGGTCTGCCTACTTTTGGTCGGATTGGTAACAGGAGAGGCACCGGCATGACCGACAAATACGCCGAACGCTGGTCCACCGGTCCGGTGCTCGCGGCCGGCGACGGCGGCGTCCTCAGGCTGACGCTGAACCGGCCGGCCAGGAAGAACGCCATGACCGTCGAAGGCTGGGGCACCATCTTCGACATCCTCCACTGCGCCGAGACCGATCCGGAGATCCGGGTGGTGGTGATCGCCGGTGCCGGAGGCGACTTCTGCGCGGGAGCCGACATCTCCTCGGCCCCGGCGGGCCACCCGCTCGAACGGGTCTCGCGCATCAGCAAGACCGCCCAGTCGCTGCACGACTTCCCGAAACCCGTCATCGCCAAGGTGGAAGGGGCCGCGGTCGGGGCGGGCTGGAGCCTCGCGCTGGGCTGCGACCTGGTGGTCGCGTCCACCTCCGCCCGGTTCTCGCAGCTGTTCGTGCGGCGTGCGCTCTCCATCGACTTCGGCGGCTCCTGGCTGCTGCCCCGGCTGGTCGGGCTGCAGCAGGCGAAACGGCTGGTGCTGCTCGGTGAGTTCGTCTCGGCGCAGGAAGCCGAGCGGCTGGGATTGCTGACCTGGGTGAAGGAACCCGGCGAGATCGGCCCGTTCGTCGACGACCTCGCCGCGCGGCTTGCCGCGGGACCGCCGGTGGCGCTGGCGCAGAACAAGTCCCTGCTCAACCAGGGAGCCACGCTCTCCTTCACCGACGCGCTGGCCAACGAGGCGCGGGCGCAGGCGGTCAACCAGGCGACCGAGGACTTCCCGCTGGCACTGCAGGCGTTCGCCGACCGCACGGAGGCGTCCTACACCGGGAGGTGGGCGCTCCCGTGAGCGAGTACCGGCACATTCGCTACGACGTGTCCGGCCGGGTCTGCACGGTCACCCTCGACCGGCCCGATCGGGGCAACGCGTTCACCCCGGTCATGCAACGCGAACTCGTCAGTGCCTTCGACGCGGCCGATGCCGACGACGGCGTGCGCGCGGTCATCGTCACCGGCGCCGGCAGGCACTTCTGCGTCGGGGCGGATCTGCGCGCCGACGGTGACGAGCCGGCGCCGGCGGAGCTGGTCGACGGTGTGCCCCGGGACGGCGGCGGCGTGGTGTCCCTGCGGATCGCCGCGCTGCGCAAGCCGGTCATCGCCGCCGTCAACGGAACCGCCGTCGGTGTCGGCGTGACGATGACCCTCCCCATGGACATCCGGATAGCGGCGGAGTCCGCGAGGTTCGGGCTGGTGTTCGCCCGCCGGGGTATCGTCCCCGAAGCCGCGTCGAGCTGGTTCCTGCCGCGCGTGGTCGGGATCGCGTGGGCGATGGAGTGGGTCGCCACGGGCCGGATCTTCGACGCCGCCGAGGCGAAGGCCGGTGGTCTGGTGACCCATGTCGTCGCCGATCACACGGTGCTGGATGCGGCCAGGACGCTGGCCACCGAAATCGCCGGGCACACTTCCGGTGTCTCGGTGGCCGCCGCCCGTCAGATGCTCTGGAGCATGCTTTCGGAGGCTTCGCCGTGGGCGGCTCACCTCACCGAGTCGCGCGTGTTGCGGCAGCTCCACGCGGGACCGGATCCCGCTGAAGGCAGGGCGTCCTTCTTCGAGAAGAGGCCACCCGACTTCCCGGCGCGGGTGAGCACCGACTACCCCCAGGCCGCGCCCAGCTGGCCGTGACCGGGGCTACACGATGGCCAGCGCGTTGCTGGGCGAAGCGACGCCGCCCGGAAGGTTGAGCGGCGCCGACGTAAGCAGGAAGTCCCATTTCCCGAGCGCGCGGCAGGCCCGCGCGAGCGCTCCGGTGTCCCACAGCTCCCCCAGCGGCATTCCCAGCAGCGCCAGCAGATCGGCATGCATCACGACCTCGGCCAGCGCCGCGGGATCGGACCGCGCCGCTCGCCGCTGCTCGGCGGTCGCGAGTGCGCCCGGCGGCCACACCTCCACGGTCGGCGTGTCCGAGGCGACCGCCGCGACATGCCGGTCCCACAGGAAGGCGAGCATGTCCCGGCCCGGCCGCAGGCCTGGCACGGCGAAGTGTCCCGGCAGCCCGCCCGGCGATGTCCGGCGCGCCCAGTCCAGCCATCCGGTGTGGATCACCAGAAGGTCGCCGACCTGGATGCCGACATCCTGGTCCTCGGCCGCCGCGCACAGGTCGGCGACCGAGATCGGGTCGGGCTCGTCGAACCGCAGCGGCCTGCCGCGGGTTTCGCGGTAGCGCTCGAGATCGAGCAGCAGCCCCCGTCCCGCTATCCCCTTCTCGGCCCACGACGAAACCGTCAGCGCGTCCTCGGGAAGGCCGTTGTAGAACCCGTACTCCCGGCTGCGCGCGTGCTTCAGCCCGTCCCACTGACTCGAACACTGCGTATTGAACGAGGACAACGTCTCGTCGCGCACCAGGCCACGGTCGAGCAGGGAGATTTCGTGTTCCAGCTTCGGACGCCCGAACAACGGTTCGGTGAACAGCTCCAGGCTCGCGTTCAACGCGATCACCCGGCCGCGGCGCAGGTCCGACACGGTGTCGAGAACCCGTTGTGCGGACAGCAGGTTCAGGCAGCCCAGCTGATCGTCCGCTCCCCACAGCCCCCACGACGAATGCGGCGGCGCGCCGGGTGTGACGGGCAGTTCCGCGTAGGCGGGAAGTTTTTCGTCAGCCATTGCCGTACTCCTCAACGAGGCGCCGCTTGACGATCTTGCCGGCAGCGCTCTTGGGCAGTGATTCCACGAACACCACTTTCTTCGGCACCTCGTAGGGGGCCAGGCCCCGGCGGGCCAGTGCCCGGATCTCCTCCGCCGCCGTGACGGCGGGATCGCCCACCACGAACGCCACGACCTCCTCGCCCCACCGTTCGCTCGACAGCCCGACGACGGCGACCTCGACCACACCGGGAATCGCGGAGATCACCTGTTCCACCTTCGCGGCATAGACGTTCTCACCGCCCGACTTGATGACGTCGCGAGTGCGTCCCTGGAACCAGAAATAGCCGTCGCCGTCCTCGAAGGCGAGATCGCCCGAACGCAGCCAGGAGTCCTGCTGCGCGCTTTCGGTGCCGCGCTCCGTGAGATATCCCAGGCATATCGAGGCGCCGCGATAGGCCAGCTCACCGACGGCTCCCGAACGCGGCGGCAGCGGGTTGCCCTGGTCGTCGAGAAGCTCGACCTCGACGTTGGCGACGGGCCGGCCGATCGAACCGCATTTCCCGTCGTGCTCCGCGTCGGTCAGGACGAGCGTGTTCCCCCCGCTCTCGGTCTGGCCGAAGCCCGACATCATCTGCGCGCCGAGCTCCTTGCGGATCCGGTCGGAAAGCGCATTCGGCATGCCGGCCATCCCGTACAGTGCCAGCCGCAGCGGCGGGTAGCCGAGTTCGGAGTTGGCCGCCTCGTCGAGCATCGCCTGGTACATGAACGGCAGCGCGAGGGTGACCGTCGCCTTCGTCGCGTGCAGCTGCCGGAACAGCGACGCCGCGTTGAGCCGGTTGACGATCAGCGCGGTGCCCCCGGCCTGCAGGGTGGGGACGAGCGTCGTGTTCAGCATCGAGACGTGGTAGAGCGGCAACCCGAGGAGCATCCGGTCGCTGGACCGGAATCCCCAGCACATCACACTGTTCCACGAGTTCATCACGACACTGCCGTGCGTGAGGACGACGCCTCGCGACCTGCCGGTGGAGCCGCTGGTGTAGAGGATCAGGCACGGGTCGTCCGCGGTGATCGGCACATCCGGCGGCTCGGCGAGACCACGTGCCGGCTCCGAGCCGAACCGCCATATCCGGTCTCCGTAGGCGGAGTCGTCCAGTGCCGCCGCGAAACGATCGAGCACCGGACCGTCACCCGCCACGGCGCGGGGCGACAGCTCAGCCAGCACCGAACGCAGTTCGTCGCTCCCGAGCTGGATGTTGACCGGTGCCGCGACCATTCCCGCGTTCGCCGCCGCGAGCACGAGCCGGCAGAACTCGTACGAGTTCTCCCCCAGCACGGCGATCCGGTCGCCCGGCCGCAGTCCGGCCTCCAGCATCGCCTGCGCGAGGCCGTTGACATCCCGGAAGAGCGTCTCGTACGAAACGCCGGTCAACTCGGCGCCGTCACGATAATGCGCGATGGCGGTCTTGGCGGGATCCCGCCGGGCGGACCGGCGGAGGATCTCCCGGACCGTCAGGTTGTGCCCGATCATAAGCGCAGCTCCGCAGGGTTTCGCCCGGTACCGTCAGCGCACCATCGTGCGGCCGCCGTCGACCGAGAGGACCTGGCCGGTGAGGTAGCTGGCATCCGCCGACGCCAGGAAGACATAGGTCCCGGCGACCTCGTCCGGCTCCGCCCAGCGGTGCAGCGGGATACCCTCCAGGTAGGTGTCCTTGAACCGCTCGTCGGTGCGGATCGTCTCGGTCATCGGTGTCGCGGCCGCGGGCGCGACGGCGTTGACGATGATGTTGTAGGGTGCCAGCTCCTTGGCCGCGGACCGCGTCATGCCGAGCAGCGCGGCCTTGGCCGCGGAGTAGTTGATCTGCCCGATGGAACCGATGAGCCCCGCACCCGAGGTGGTGAAGATGATGCTGCCGCGCTTGGCCTTCCGCATGCCGTCCACCACCGCCTGGAGCCAGTAGAAGCTGCCGTGCAGATGCGTGCCCAGGACGTCGGTCCACTGCTGGTCGGTCATCTTCCACAGCATCGCCGGCCTGGTCACGCCCGCGTTGCTGACCAGGACGTCGATCGTGCCGAACTCGGCGACGGTGCGCTCCGCCGCGGCGTTGACCTCCTCCCGGCGCGACACGTCGCAGACCACGGGAATGGCGGCTCCGCCCGCGGTGGCGATCTCGTCCGCCACCGCCTTGGCCGTGTCGGCGTTGACGTCGACCACCGCGACCTTGGCGCCCTCTTCGGCGTACCGGAGCGCGATCCCGCGCCCGATACCCTGCCCGGCGCCCGAAACTACGGCGACGCGTCCGTCGAGCTTTCCCTGGCTCACTTGCCACCTCCGATGTGCTTGGTTACAGCGTGGTTTCGTCACCCAGCAACGCGGTCACCTGCGTCGACAGGTGGCCGCCGTTGCCGTGGATCAGCGCGAGATGCGCGGGATCCACCTGGCGGTCGCCGCATTCACCGCGAACCTGCCGCACGGCCTCGACGATCAGGAAGATCCCGTACATACCCGGGTGGCAGTAGGACAGTCCACCACCGTTGGTATTGACCGGAAACTGCCCACCCGGTGCGATGCGTCCCTTCTCCACGAAGGCGCCACCCTCACCCTTGGCGCAGAAACCCAGGTCCTCCAGGAAAAGGATCGTGTTGATGGTGAACGCGTCATAGAGCTGGACGAGGTCGACGTCCTCGGGTCCGAACCCGGCGACCTCGTAGGCCCGGCGCCCCGACTCGACCGCCATCGTGCGGGTGAGGTCGGGCATCTGCGAGATGCTCATGTGTGACATGGCCTCGCCCGCGCCGAGCAGGTACACGGGCGGCTTGGCCAGATCGCGCGCCCGCTCGGCGGAGGTCACCAGCACCGCCCCGCCGCCGTCGGTGACCAGGCAGCAGTCGCGCACGGTGAGCGGGCTGCTGATCATCCGCGAGGAGAGCACGTCGTCGACGGTCAGCTCGTCCCGTACGAAGGCGACCGGGTTCCGTTGTGCCCATTGACGTGCGGCCACCGCGACCTCGGCCAGCTGCTCGCGTGTCGTGCCGAACTCGTGCATATGGCGGGCCGCCGCGAGGGCGTACGCGGAAATGGGCAGCCGGGGCCCGAAGGGCGTCTCGTACGACCCTGCCACCGACGGTCCGGAGCTCATCAGCGCACGGGAGGCCGAACGCTGGATGCTGCCGTAGGTGATCAGCGCGACCTCGCACAGCCCGGCCTCGATCGCGAGGGCCGCATGCCGGAGGTGCGCGACGAACGAACTTCCGCCGATGGCCGTGCTGTCGGTGAACCGTGGCCGGATTCCCAGGTACTCCGCCACCGTCACCGTCGGCAGGCTGAAAAACGCGGAATGGCAGAAGATCGCGTCGATGTCGCTCTTGCGCAGCCCGGCGTCGGCGAGGGCGCGCACCGTGGCCTGGCCGATGAGGTCCACTGTGGATATTCCGGCACCCACTTCGCCCAGCGCGGACTCGGCGACGCCGACGACCGCCGCACGTCCCCGCAGTTCGTGTTCCGGACGGCTCATCGTCCCGTCCCCAAGGTGAAGACCGGACGAGGGGCGCCGTCCCCGAACTCGACCCGGGCGCGCACCGGCGCGCCGATCGGGACCTCCGCGACGCCGACGACGTTGCTCATCATGCGAAACCCGTCCCCGACGTCGATCAGCGCCACGTGGTAGGGATCCCCGTCGCGCGGGTAGACGGTGGTGGCGGAATAGACCGTCCCTTCTCCGTGCGAGCGTTGCCAATCCAGCGAAGTCCCGCCGCAGTCGGGGCACAGAACGCGCGGCGGGAAGACCGCCCTCGCGCAGTCGTCGCAGCGCTGGTAGGCGAGCACACCCTCGCTGAGGAACCGCGCGTAGACGACGTCGGGGGCGTTGTCGGGCAAGAGGTCACGCGCGTCGCTCGGGTTCTGTGACAACGCAACTCCCCGCGGTCACGCGGCGAGCATCCGCCGCTGGGCCCGCCCAGCGGATCGCTGGACTGTGCATGCACTTTAGTATACATTCTGCGTTCGTGAGATCGTCAAGAATAGAATCTGGAATCGCGAGCCCAACGCCGGCCGCCGAGCTCGCACACCGCGAAGGACCACTCGCCGGAGTGCGGATTCTTGATCTGACCCGCGTCGTGATGGGGCCGTTCGCCACGCAGATACTGGCCGACCAGGGCGCCGACGTCATCCTGGTCGAGGCGGTCGGCGGCGACACCAATCGCGTGATGGGACCCGCGCCGCATCCGGAACTGTCCGGCGTGGCGCTGAACCTGTTGCGCAACAAGCGTTCCATCGATGTGGATCTCAAGTCGCCACAGGGGCGGGCCGCGATACACCGGCTGGTGGCGACCTCCGACGTCGTGGTGACGACGATGCGCCCCAAGGCGGTCACCGGACTCGGCCTCGACTACACCGCACTGCGAGCGATCAAGCCCGATCTCATCTACTGCCAGGCTCAGGGGTTCCCGCTGGCGAGCGACCGGCTCAACGAACCGGCCTACGACGACATCATCCAGGCCGCCAGCGGCGTCTCCGACCTCATGGAGCGGGTCTGGGGCCAGCCGGCGCTGATCCCGACCATCTTCGCCGACAAGGTCTGCGGCCTGGTGATGGCGCAGGCCATCACCGCGGCCCTGTTCCACCGGGAGCGCACCGGGGAAGGGCAGCACGTCGAAGTGCCGATGCAGCAGGCGATGACCGCCTTCATCCTCGCCGAACACGGCGCAGGCGCGATCGTCGAACCACCCGTGCACGAACCGGGCGCTCCCGCGGCGGGTTACCCGCGGGTCCTTTCCCCGGAACGGCGACCACACCCGACGAAGGACGGCCAGGTCCACATCTTTCCCTACCTGCCCAAGCATTACGCCGCGCTGTTCTCGGCGGCGGGCATGCCCGACGCCGAGAACGACCCGCGGTACGCCGACCAGCGAGCGACCCTGCTCCATTCCGAATCCCTGTACCAGGACGTGCACCGGCTCGGCCCGACCCGGACCACCGAGGAATGGCTCGACTACTGCCGTGAGGAGGGGATCCCGGCGACCAGGGTGGCGACCCTGCAGGAGCTGGTCGACGAGCTACCGCTGGCCCGGCATCCGGTGGTCGGCTCCTACCACCTGATCCCGCTGATGGCGCTCTTCAGCGCCACGCCAGGCGGTGTGCGGCGCCCCGCACCGTTGATCGGCGAGCACACCGACGAGGTACTCGGGCAGTCCGGCGGGGAACCCGATGCGACTTGAGCCGACGGAACTGACACCCGCGGAAACGCGGCTGCAGCAGGACGTCCGTGACTTCCTCGCCGAGCGGTTGCCGCCCGGGAGCCCTCCCGCGGGCCTCGGCATGGCCGCGCGGGCGGATCCGGAGTTCTCCCGTGCGCTGGGCAGGCGGGGCTGGCTCGGCATGGCGCTGCCCCGCGAGTACGGCGGTGGCGGGCGCGGCGCCGTCGAGCGGCTGATCGTCGTGGAGGAGCTGCTCGCCGCCGGTGCTCCCGTCGGCCATCACTGGGTGGCCGACCGGCAGTCCGGGCCGACCATCGCAGCCAACGGAACCGAAGAGCAGAAACGGTACTTCCTGCCCCGGATCGCCAGCGGCGAGCTCTCCTTCGCCATCGGCATGAGCGAACCCGAAGCGGGGTCGGACCTCGCCTCGTTGCGCACCCGCGCCAAGCCCGTCGACGGCGGGTGGCAGGTCAGCGGCAGCAAGATCTGGACGACCGGGGCCGACACCGCCACCCACATCCTGGCGCTGGTGCGCACCTCGAGCGACCGCTACGCGGGGCTGACGCAGTTCGTCGTCGACCGCCACAGCCAGGGCCTGACGGTCTCGCCGATCCCGTTCATCGACGGCACCCGGGACTTCTGCGAGCTCACGTTCGACAATGTGTTCGTTCCCGACTCGCGCCGCCTCGGCGAAGTCGGTCGCGGCTGGCGGCAGAACACGGCCGAACTGGTACTCGAACGTGGTGGCGTGGACCGGTGGATGTCGCTGATGCCTGTGCTCGAACACTGGGCGGCGCACAGGTGGGGCCGGGTACCGCGCTGGGCCGAGGCCGACCTGGGCTCGATCACGGCGCGCTGCTGGGCATTCCGCGGCATGTCGCTGTCCATCGCGCGGATGGTCGACGCCGGCCGGTCACCGACGGTGGAAGCCGCGCTGGTCAAGGAGATGGCGACGCGCTTCGAGCAGGACTGTGTCGAGATCGTCACCCGGCACTTCGGCCGTACGCCGGACCTCGGCTCCGCCGATCCGTACGAGTCGTTGCTGGCCAGGGCGATTCTGGTCTCCCCGTCCTGGTCGATCCGCGGGGGCACCAGCGAGGTCCTGCGCAACATCATCGCGAAGGGGCTGGCGAAGGCATGACCACCGACTCGTCTCTGGAACGGCTCGTCTCCGAGTTCTTCGCCGGGTCCTGCCCGCCGGAGGCGGTGACGCGCGCCGAGGCCACGGGACTCGACACGCGACTGTGGGACGCCGCCGAGCAGCTCGGTTTCCCGCTGGTCGGTCTCGACGAGCGGCGTGGCGGATCGGGTGGCAGTCTCTCGGATCTTCTCGTGCTGCTCCACGTCGCCGGACGGCACGCGGCCCCGCTCCCGCTGGCCGAGACGAACCTCGCGGCCTGGCTCCTGCACCGGGCCGGGCGGGACGCCCCGTCCGGACCGATGACGGTGGTTCCCGGCGCCGAGCGCGACACGCTGACCCTGCGGGAAGGTGTCCTCTCCGGAGTCGCGCACGGCGTGCCCTGGGCTACCGGCGCACGCCGCGTCGTCGCGCTCCTCGAAGACGAGAACGGCTCGCTCCAGGTCGTGTCACCGGCACTGACGGAGCTGACCATCCACAAAGGATCCGATCTGGCCGGAATGTCGCGCGACACCCTCGTCGCCCGAGACGTTCCCGTCGACGCGGCGCCCTGGACGGGGACGCCGGACGCCCTCTTCGTCCGCGGCGCGCTGCTCCGGTCCGCCCAGATGGCGGGCGCGCTGGAGGAAATCCTGGAACTCACCCGGGACTACGTGGGGCAGCGAACCCAGTTCGGCCGTGCGATCGGCTCCTTCCAGTCCGTCCAGCAGCATGTCGTGACGCTGGCCCAGGCGTCGACGATGTCGTCGTTGGCGGTACGCCGCGCCGGGCACGCCGCGGCCACCGGCGACGCCTCGTTCGAGGTCTGCGCGACGAAGCTGGTGCTCAACCAGCAGTCGGCACTGGCCACGCGCGCGGCCCACCAGGCGCACGGCGCCATCGGGATGACTCAGGAGTACCGCCTGCAGCATTTCACCCGACGGCTGCACGGCTGGCGGGGCGAGTTCGGCGATGAGCAGGGCCTCGCCCTGCGCATCGGTGCGGCGGTCGCCCGCCGCGGCGGGCTCGCGCGTGTCATCACCGCCCCGAGCGCGACGGTCGGTGTCTGAAATGGACGAGCTCACCGTGCGGTCCGACGGGCACGTCGCCGTCGTGGAGGTGCACCGGCCACCGGCGAACTACTTCGACCGGACGCTGATCTCGGCGCTCGCCGAGGCCTTCACCGCGCTCGACGCCGACGTGAACTGCCGGGCGATCGTGCTGTGCTCGGAGGGACGGCATTTCTGCGCCGGCGCGCAGTTCGGCACCGGTGAGATGGAGTCGGACCGGGTTCGTTCCGCCGAACTGCTCTACCGGAACGCGATCCGGCTCTTCGAGATCGAGGTGCCGGTCATCGCCGCGGTCCAGGGCTCGGCGGTCGGCGGTGGCGTGGGACTGGCCTGCGCGGCCGACTTCCGGGTGGTCTCGCCGGGCACCCGGTTCCATCCGAACTTCTCGATGCTCGGCTTCCACCAGGGCTTCGGGCTGAGCGTGGTGCTGCCCGAGATCGTCGGCCACCAGCAGGCGATGGACCTGCTCTACTGCGGCCGCCGCGTCGGCGGCGCGCGCGCCGTCGAGATCGGTCTCGCCGACCGGCTCGTCGCGGACGGTGAGTTGCGGGCCGAGGCCCTGCGCTGGGCCCGGGAGATCGCGCAGGCGGCTCCGCTCGCCGTGCGGTCGATGAAGCGGACCCTGCGGGGCCCACTGGCCCAGCGGGTCGGCGCGGTGCTCGACCGTGAACTGGCCGAGCAGGCAAGACTGTGGTCCACAAAGGACAGCGCGGAAGGGATCGCGGCGAACCTGGCACGACGCAAGGCGACATTCACCGGGAAGTGAAAGGTGGATCTGTCAATGACGACGGACGAAAGAGCGGGCCCGATGGAGTTGATCGACCGGCGGGCTCTGGAGGACCTCCTCACCCGCACGGTCGAGCCGTACTCGGAAATGACGGTCACCCTGCTGGCGGGCGGCGCCTCCAACCTGACGTACCTGGTGCGCCTGGACGACCGCCGCTACGTGCTGCGGCGGCGGCCGCTCGGTCCCTCCGCACCGCGCGCCCACGACATGCATCGCGAGTACACCGTCCTCGCGGCCCTGCAAGGACGCGGACTGCCGGTGCCGCGAGTGCACGCCTACCACGAGGCGGCGGACGTGGCCGGCGCCCCTTGCTACCTCATGGACTTCGTCGACGGCGTCGTCATCCACACGCCCCAGGACGCCGAGCCGCTCCAGGAGAAGGCGGCGGCGCAGGTCTCACACGAGCTCGTCCGGACACTCGCCGGCCTGCATTCGCTGGATCCCGGCGACCTGGCCATCCCGGACTTCGGGCGGCCGGAGGGATTCCTGCGCCGCCGGATCAACAGCTGGCTGCGGCAGTGGGGCTCCGTCGAGCACCGCGACTTCCTCGACGTCGAACGGATCGGCGCGGCACTGCTCGCCGATCTCCCGGCGCAGCAACGGTCCACCCTGGTACACGGCGACTACCGGCTCGGCAATGTCATCCTGTCACTCGACGGCGACGTTTCGGTGGGCGCGATCCTGGACTGGGAGATGTCCACGATCGGTGATCCGCTGACCGACCTCGCACACCTGCTCGTGTACTGGGAGCCGACACGGGGCCGGGTCACCCACCCCTCCCAGCTGATCTCGCGCCGGCCCGGCTTCCTCGACGGCCGTTCCCTCGCCGCCGAATACGCCTCGGCCACCGGGTGCGACCTGTCGCCACTGTCGTTCTACCTGGCGTTCGAGCACTGGCGTGCCGCGATCATCAAGGACGCCATCTACCTGCGCCGGCTCCATGCCGCGGGCGAGCCGGACGACGAGCTCGCCGAGTTCGGCCGCACCGTCGGCCTGCATCTCGAGGAAGCCGCCGACATTCTCGACGAGGCCCGCGCCAGCGGCCCGGTGCGGGGTGTCCCGCAAGACAAGGGAGGATTGACATGACCGAAGAGTTCACTCAGCTGCGCGACCGCGTGCGGGACTTCATCGACAACGAGGTCATCCCGGCGGAACCCGAGCTGGACCAGGCCGGTGCGACGGGCACCGCGAAGCTGCAGCGACTGCGCGAGGAGGCCAAGCGCCGCGGCCTCTGGGCGCTGGGCCACCCCAAGGACATCGGCGGCGGCGGACTGTCCTTTATGGAGACCGCGTACCTGAACGAGGTCATCGGCCGGTCCTTCTACGGGCAGAAGGCGGTCGGCACCTGGTCCATGCAGGACTCGCTGATGCTGCGCGAGAACGCGAGCCCGGAGCAACGCGACCGATGGCTCAAACCGTTGGTTGCCGGCGAGATCCGGTCCTCGGTGGGGCTGACCGAACCCGAGGTCGCCGGGTCCGACCCGACGCTGATCGCCTCGACCGCCGTGTTGTCGGGGGACGAATGGGTCATCAACGCGCACAAGTGGTTCACCACGGGCGCGAACATCGCCGCGTTCACCACCGTGTTCGCCGTGACCGACCCCGACGCACCGCCGCACCGCCGGGTCTCCGCGATCATCGTGCCGACCGACACGCCGGGCTACGAGGTGGTGCGCGCGGTGCCGACGCTGGGCACCGAGCACACGATCATGGGAGACCACTGCGAGATCCGCCTGACCGACGTTCGCGTACCCGCGGGCAATCTGCTCGGCGAGCGGGGCAACGGCTTCGTCATCGGCCAGAAACGGCTCGGGCCGGGGCGGATCTTTCACGCGATGCGCTGGCTCGGCCAGATGGAGCGGGCTTTCGAGATCATGGTCGCGCGGGCCAACGAACGCTTCTCCCACGGCTCGCTGCTGATCGACAAGGGCGAGATCCAGCGGTTCATCGCGGAGTCCGCCGCGGACATCTACTACCACCGCGCGGCGGTCGTCGCGGCCGCCGAGGCCATCGACGCCGGATCCAGGGCACGGCTGGAGATCGGCATGATCAAGGTGCGTGGCGCGCAGCTCCTGCACGACGTGATCGACCGGGCGATCCAGGTACACGGAGCGCTCGGCGTCACCCCGGACACGCCGCTGGAAGGCATGTACCGGCGGGCCAGGTACGCCCGGATCTATGACGGCCCGGACGAGGTGCACCGCTACACCATCGCCCGCCTCATCGGCAAGGACATCAGCCGCGTGCCATGGGCCGGGGCCTGAGATGGCACGGACCGGAGGAAGGGGCTCGGGGGCGGCACCGATCGGACCAGAACCAGGCAGAGCCCCAGCAGCACGCAACCGTTGCCACACAGGCCGAAAAGCCGCGGCTGCGGCCGCACCGGTAGCCAACGACACGCTACCAACCCGACCAGAACCAGGCGGAGCCCGGGCAGCACGCAACCGTCGCTACAACCGAAAAGCCGCGGCTGCGGCCGGACCGGCAACCAACGACACGCCACCCACCCGACCAGAAGCAGGCGGAGCCCGAGCAGCACGCAACCGTTGCCACACAGCCGGAAAAGCCCTGGCCGCGGCCGCACCGGCAACCAACGACACGCCACCCATCCGACCAGAACCAGGCAGACCCCCAGCAGCACGCAACCCTTGCTACACAAGCCGAAAAACCGTGGCTGCGGCCGTATCGGTAACGAACGACACGGTACCAACCCGACCAGAACCAGGCGGAGCCCGAGCAGCACGCAACCGTTGCCACACAAGCCGGAAAGCCGCAGCTGCGGCCGCACCGGCAACCAACGACACGCTACCAACCCGACCAGAACCAGACAGACCCCCAGCAGCACACAACCCTTGCCACACAAGCCGAAAAGCCCCGGCTCCGGCCGGACCGGCAACCAACGGCACAGCACGACGCGGCTCGGCGACGGAGGTGTCCCGGTGATCGCGACTCTGCTGTCCGGGCTCGCGCTGGGCGGTGTCTACACCCTCGTCGCCATCGGCTACAACGTCGTCTGGCTGACCACGCGGGCCGTCAACTTCGCGCAGGGCGGTTTCGTCGTCGCGGGCATGTTCGTGACGGTCACGCTCTACCACCGCGGTGTCCCCGTCGCACTGATCTTCCTGATCCTGGCGGCGGCGGGCGCGGTGCTCGCGGCCGTCGAGTACAGCGTCGGGGTCAGGCCGGTGCAACGGCGCGGTGACCACGCCGAGCTGGTGACCACCGTCGGGGCGCTGACCGTGATCCAGGGCGTCATCCTCCTGCTGGTCAGCCAGGACGTGCAGCGGGTGAAATCCCTGTTCCCGGAGACGTTCCTCGATGTTCCCGGTGGCCGGATCACCCCGGCGGAGCTCGCGCTCATCATTCTGGCCGTCGTCGCCGGGCTCGGCGCCCACGCCTGGACCCGCCACACGAGGTCCGGCCTGGCGGCCAGGGGCGTCTCCGAGGATCGCGAGACGGCCATGGTCCTCGGCGTCAACACCACACGCTTCTCCTACCTGACCTTCGCCGCGTCCGGGGCGCTCGGCTTCGCCGTCGCACCGTTCGTCGGTCCCAAGGTCTTCGCCGTCGTCGCGATGGCGACCGTGCTGTCCATCAAGGGTTTCGTGGTGCTCGCGGTCGGTGGGCTCGGCAACAACCTCGGCGCCCTCATCGGTGGTCTGGGCGTCGGCTTCCTCGAGCTGATCGTGGCCTGGCAGTTCGGCACCGCATGGCAGAACACCGCGGTGTTCGCGGTGTTCATCGTCGTGATGCTGGTGCGGCCGCGGGGGATCTTCGGAGAAGTGAAGGAGAGGACCGTCTGATGGCCATCGCCGACTCCCCCGGAGCGCGGCGGGCCGGTGGCCTCGCCGCGGTCTGGATCGTGATCACCGCACTGCTGGCGTTCTCGCCCGAGCTGGGGCTGGCACCCTCCACGAGCAGGCAGCTCGTTCTCGTGGCCTTGCTGAGCCTGGTCGTGAGCGGGCTCAACCTCAGCTTCGGCTACGCCGGCGAGCTCTCGTTCGCCCAGCCGGCGATGTATGCGGTCGGGGCGTACACCACCGTCATCGTGGCGATGCGGTGGGTCAACGACATCGCACTGGTCCTCGTCGTCGCCGCCGCCGCGGGCCTGCTGCTCGGGCTCGTCACGGGTATCCCCGGCCTGCGCCTCGGCGGCTGGATGCTCGCGATCGCGTCGTTGTACCTGGTGCTGCTCGTCCCCGACATCGTCAGCGTGGCCAAGGCCTGGACGGGCGGCCACCAGGGCATCGGCGGGATCCCGCTGCCGCAGCTGTTCGGGGTGGAGCTCGACAACAACGGCTACGTCGCGCTCGTCGTCGTGGTGACATCCGCGTGGTTCGCGTGCTTCCGCAACCTGGTGAAGTCACGGGCCGGCAAGACCCTTTCCGTGCTGCGCCAGAGCCCGGTTCTCGCGTCGTCGCTCGGCATCTCGGTGTTCTCCACCAAGCTCAAGGCCTACGCGATCAGCGGCCTGCCCGCGACGATGGCGGGCGCCCTGTTCGCCTACCTGGACGGCTTCGTCGCACCGGACACCTTCGGCGTCGAACTGGCGATCGTGGTGCTGGCCGCGTCAATCCTCGGCGGCGCGAGGAGCGTCTACGGCGTGTTCGTCGGAGCCGCGCTCCTCCAGCTCGGCCCGATGCAGAGCAACACCTTCGGCGACTACGCCTTCGTGGCATACGGCGTCTTCCTCATCATCGCCGGTGTGGCGCTGCAGCGGGGGATCTCCGGGCTCGCCGCGGATCTCGCCGGCAAGGTCCGCGCCCGGTTCGGACAGGCCGTCGTCCGGCCGGCGACACACACCGCGGCGCCTGCCGACGCCGGGCGGATCACCGGGAAACAGCTGACCGTATCCGGGATCTCCAAGCGGTTCGGCGGAGTCACCGCGCTGGACGACGTCTCGTTCTCGGTGCAGCCGGGCGAGGTCGTCGCGCTGATCGGGCCGAACGGCTCGGGCAAGACGACGCTGCTCAACATCGTCTCCGGCTACTACCGCGCGGACCGGGGAACCGTCCACGTCGGCACCACGGAGACGACCGGCCTGCCGCCGCACAAGATCGCCCGTGCCGGTGTCGCCCGCACCTTCCAGACCCCGTCGATCCCCGCGATGTCCGTTCGCGACGTCGTCGAGTCGGCGCGCACCGAAGTCACCCGCGTGTCGATCGTCGAGGCGATGCTCCGGCTGCCGCGGCACCGGCGGGTTGCGGCCACCGACTCCGGCAAGGTCGCCTCGGTACTGTCCACGGTGGGCCTTGGCGACCTGGCGAACGCGGACGCGCAGACACTTCCGCTGGGCACGAGGCGAATGCTCGAACTGGCCAGGTCGCTCGCCGCCGAACCCGGCGTGCTGCTGCTCGACGAGGTGGCCTCCGGGCTCGACGACGACGAGCTCGACGAGCTCAGCAGGGTCATCAGGGCCGTTCGCGACGGCGGCGGCTCGGTCCTGCTCGTCGAGCACAACTTCGCACTCGTCCGCGCGCTGGCGGACCGGGTGGTGGTGCTCTCCCAGGGCCGGGTGGTCGTGGTGGAGGCCCCGGACGTGGTCGCCCAGCATCCCGAGGTGCTGGAGCACTACCTGGGCGAGCCGGCGACCGCGGCGTCGCGGGCCGGCACTGGAGGCAAGTGATGACCGAGCCGCTCGAACTGGACGGGGTGCATTCCGGCTACGGCGACCTGCTGGTGGTCCGCGACGTGTCGTTCACCATCCGGCAGTCCTCCATCACCGCGCTGCTGGGGCGCAACGGCGCGGGCAAGACGACACTGCTGCGGACGATCGCCGGCCTGAACGAGATCCGGCGGGGCGACATTCGTTTCCGCGGCCGCAGCCTTCGCGGTCAACCGCCCTACCGGCGCAAGTTCCGCGGGCTCGGCTTCGCGCAGGAGAACAAGCGGATCTTCAAGAGACTGACGGTCGAGCAGAACCTGGTGTTCGGCCTCTACGGCCTGCGGCTCAACCGCCTGGCGACCGCCGCCCGGCTCACCGAGGCCTACAACCGGTTTCCCGTCCTGGCCGACAAGAAGAGCCAGCTGGCCGGTTTTCTCAGCGGCGGGCAGCAGCAGATGCTGGCCATCTCACAGGCGCTGATGAGCCGGCCGGCGCTGCTGATGCTCGACGAGCCGTTCTCCGGCCTGGCACCGTCCATTGTGCACGAGGTGATGCGGACGGTCCGGCAGATCCGGGACGAGGAGAAGCGCACGATCCTGCTCGTCGAACAGGCGGTGGACCTCGCACTGTCGATGGCGGACTCGGTCCTGCTGCTCGACGTCGGAAAGCTGGTGCACACCGGGCCGGCGAGCGATCCTGGGCTGCGCAAGATCGTCGAGCAAGTCTACTTCGGAGCAAGACTGTAGCCGATTTTCCGTTCCTCCAACGAAATACCATGGAGATGCCATGACACTACCGAAACTGTGGCGGCGGCTCTCGGCCGCCGGAGCCGCCGGTGTGCTCGCCATGGGCCTCGCGGCCTGCGGTGGCGGGGCCGCCTCGGGCAACGACGCGAACCAGCCACTGCGCATCCTCTACTCCTCGGGCATCACCGGGCTCCTCTCTCCCTCGGCCAAGGCGGTGGAACGGGGTATCAAGGCCGCTGTGGCGGACATCAACGCCAAGGGCGGCCTGCACGGACGCCAGGTCGAGGTCACCACCAAGGACAACCAGAGCGACCCCACCCGCGGCGTGACGGAGGTGCAGGAGGCGCTCGACAGCGGTCAGAAACCGGACCTGGTGATCCCCGGGGTGTCCTCGAACGAGGCGCTCGCCGTGGCGCCGCTGCTGACCCGGAACAAGGTGGTCGGCCTCGGACCGGCATCGACCTCGTCGCTGAACGACCCGGCGAAGTATCCCTACTTCTTCTCGCAGTCCGCACTGCAGAAGGACATCCTCGCCGCGGTCGCCACCTTCCTGCACGGCAAGCCCGGCGTGCGAAACGTCGCCGTGGTCACGCCCGACGACGCGCTGGGCGACGCCATCGACGACCAGCTCTCGGGTGCGTTCGACAAGTTCGGCCTCGCCCACACCGAGTACCGCTTCCCCGCCGACGGGGTGGACTTCGCGCCGGCGTTCGGAAAGGCCCTGGAGTCCAAACCGGACTGGATCTACATGGACGGCTCGGGCGCGCAGGTGCCGCAGCTGCTCTCCGGCCGGGTCAAGGCGGGCGGGGAGAACATCCCGACGATCGCCGGGGTCGTGGCGGGCAGCCAGCCACTGTTGCAGCTCGCCAAGGGAACCAACCAGATGGACAACGTGTCCATGGTGATGCTCCCGACGCAGGCCTTCGTCCCGGAGGACCGGCGGTCCCAGCAGTTCAACGACTTCCTGTCCGGGATCAAGGCACAGGGCCCGATCGAGGTCACCCTGAGCACCTACGGAGCCGGCTGGGACTCGGTGCGGCTGTGGGCCGACGCGGTACGGGCGGTGCAGGGCCCGATCACCCCGGAAGCGGTCAGGCAGTCCCTGATGCACCTGCCGGCGTCGGACGACCGGCTCTTCTACAAGAAGACCTACACCGAGCAAAGCAACTTCGTCAGCGCACAGGCCGACGAGTTCACCATCGCGCAGGCGACGGGCACGCAGGACGGCATGTTCATCGTCAAGCAGTGAGGAACGGTCATGCAGGCTTGGGAGATCGAGGCGCGGCTGGACATCGCGCGCACGATGAGCCGCTACACCCACTACGTCGACACCGGTGACGCCACGGCCCTCGCCGGCCTGTTCACCGAGCACTGCCACTACGACATGGGCGGGGGCGTGGTCGCCGTGGACAGCGCCACCATCGAAGCCGCCGTCGAGAGGCTCAAGGAGATGTTCCGCAACGCTCCGGGTTTCGGCAGGGTCCGCCATCACGTCTCCTCGGTCACCGTCGACCTCCGGGGCCCGGATCGTGCCAAGGCGATGAGCTACTTCGTCGCGATGTCCCGCACGGGCCCGGACCACTGGGGAACGTATCGCGACGAACTGGTCAGGACGGCGAACGGCTGGCTGTTCTCCCGGCGCGTGGTGACCGTCGAGGGAGCGGCGCCGTCCAGCCCCGTGCATTCCCTCGAAGGCTGAAAGCCCTTTCTTCTCAGACGGAGGTGAACCTGATGGCACATCTGGTCATCGTGGGCGCGGGTCCCGGGCTGTCGCTGTCGACGGCCCGCCGGTTCGGCGCCGAAGGGTACGACGTCACCCTGCTGGGCCGCACCCGCCAGCGCCTCGATCAGGTCGCCGCCGAGCTGGCGGCCGACGGCGTCAAGGCAGGCGTCCAAGTCGCGGACGCCACCGACCACGCCGGGCTCAGACGGGTGCTGACCGACGTCAACGCGGCGTCCACAGTGGACGTCTGCGTGTTCCAGCCCGGCACCAGGGCCGATGAGCTGGTCGACGTCAGGGCGGCCACCGTGGACAACGTCCGCCCGAACCTGGAGCTGCTGGTGCTCGGTGCGGTCGCGATGGGTGAGGCGTTGCTTCCCGCCATGACCGAACGTGGTGCCGGGGCACTGCTGTTCGTCGGCGGCGGCTCGGCGCGGCTGGCGTTGCCCGCCTTCGGCAACCTCGGCATGGCGATGTCCGGCCTCCGGAACTACGCCATGACCCTGCACAAGGCCCTGTCCGGCAGCGGTGTCTACGCCGGGTTCCTCACGGTCGCCGGCATGATCGCGACCGCGCGGGCGGGCAAGGACGAGATCGATCCGGCCGGCCTGGCCGACCGGGCCTGGCGCATGGTGACCGACGGCCACGAGCCCGAGGTGCTGATGACCGCCGGTGGCGAGATTCCGGTCAAATCGTCCCGCTGAACGCGGCGAGCAGAACCAGGGAGGTCCGGGTGCTTTCACGCTTTCTCCAAGAGGCCGCGGTCCGGTGTCCGTTCGCGACCGCGCTGACGTTCGAGGGGCGCTCCTACACCTACGGTGAGCTCGACGGCGCCGCGAACGCGGTGGCTCACCGGCTCGTCCAGCATGGACTCGGCCCTGGCCGGCGCGCGGCGGTGGTGATGATGAACAGGCCGGAGTGGGTGATCGCGACCCAGGCGGTGCTCAGGACCGGGGCCGCGGTCGTCACTCCGCTGGGTTCGGGGACCCTGCCCGAACTGCGGCACGCGCTGGATCTGGCCGAGCCCGACCACATCCTGGCCGAGACCCGCACGGCGGAGGTCCTGTCCACGTACCCCACCGGCGCCGAACTGACCTGTGTGGACGCCGACCGCCCGGCCGGCTGGGAGTCCTGGCAGTCGGTGTTCGCCTCGACCGCGCGCGAGCCGGTCGCGACCGTGGTGCCCGAGGACTCCGAAGCGGTGCTGCTGCTCAGTTCCGGCACGACCGGATTGCCCAAGGTGGTCCGGCACAGCCACCGGTCACTGTCGACGATCGTGTCCACCTGGATACGCGACGCGGACCTGCGCACCGCCGACCGGGTGCAGTTCTTCTTTCCCGCCAGCACGATCTTCGGCATGTCCACCATCCTGGCGGTGTTCGCCCAGTGCGCCACCCTGTCGTTCTTCCGGCGGTTCGGCCTCGAGTCGATGCTGGAAGACGTGCAACGCTCCCGGATCACGATCGGCATGGCGGCGGCGCCGGTGGCGGTGGCCATGGCGAACCACCCCGGTCTGGAGGATTACGACCTGTCCTCGCTGCGCTACCTCGTCTGGGGAGCGACCCCGATCAGCAAGGACGTCGCCCAGGAGGTCACCCGGCGCACCGGCGTGCGATGGCTGCACGTCTACGGGATCACCGAAGCGGGGCAGGTCGCGGCGAACCCCGTCGACGAGCCGGAACGCTGGCGGCTGGACTCGCCCGGCCGGATCGCGCACGGCCTCGACATCCGGTTCGTGGCCGCGGACGGCAAGGAACTGCCGCCGGGCGAACCGGGCGAGCTCCACCTCAGATCCGGCCAGACCATGCTGGGCTACCTGCCGCCGGAAGCCGATTCCGGCGTGTTCGAGGGCGACGGATGGCTCAGGACCGGCGACATCGGCTTCCTCGACGAGGACGGCTGGCTCCACCTCGTCGACCGCGCCAAGGAGCTGATCAAGGTGTCGGGCTTCTCCGTCTCTCCCGTGGAGATCGAGAAGACGCTGTTCTCGCACCCGGACGTGGACGACTGCGGCGTGTACCCGGTCGACGATCCGGTCGCTGGGCAGCGGCCCGCCGCCGCGGTCGTCCCGCGGCCCGGTGCCGACCTCGATCCGGCGGAGCTGATCGAGTGGACGCGGACCCGGATGTCGTCCTACAAGCGGCTGGCGAAGGTCAGCTTCGTCGCCGAGATCCCGCGCACCCCCTCCGGCAAGGTGCTGCGCCGCAAGATTCCCGAGGTCGTGGCAAGGGCGGTGACCCGATGACCGACGCCGTGATCGTCGACGCGCTTCGCTCCCCGATCGGCCGCGCGGCCAAGGGAAGCCTGGTCGGCGTCCGTCCCGACGACCTCGCCGCGATGGTGGTCCGCGGCCTGCTCGACCGCCACCCCGAGGTCGCGGGCCATTCGGTCGACGACGTCATCTGCGGTGTCTCCGCGGCGGTGGGCGAGCAGGCCTACAACCTGGGCCGCGTCGTCGGCCAGCTGGCGGGGCTCGGCGTGTCGGTCCCGGGGACCACCGTCAACAGGTTCTGCGCCTCCTCGCTCCAGGCATTGCGGATGGCCCAGCACGCGGTGCTCGCGGGCGAGGGCGACACCTTCGTCGTCGTGGGTGTCGAGAGCGTCACCCGGCGCGGGCAGGCCTTCACGCCGGAAGACCTCAACCCGCGGATGGCGGACCACGACCGGGCCGACTTCGTGACCGACATGTACATCGGCATGGGCGAGACGGCGGAACGCGTCGCGGACCTGCACGGGGTCACCCGGGCGGACATGGACGAGCTCGCGCTGCGCTCACACCAGCGCGCGGTGGCCGCCCGCGACGACGGCACCTTCGCCAGGGAGATCCTGCCGATCGACACGCCGGCCGGCATGGCCGACCGCGACGACGGTCCACGGGCCGCGACGTCACTGGACGCCCTCGCCGCGCTCAAACCGGCCTTCCGCCCGGACGGCCGGGTCACGGCAGGCAACTCCTGCCCGCTCAACGACGGCGCCGCGGCCGCGCTCGTGATGTCGGCGCAGCGGGCGCGCGCCCTCGGCCTTGCGGTGCGGGCGAAGATCCGGGGCAGCCAGGTCACCGGCCTGGAACCGGAGCTGATGGGGCTGGGTCCCATCGAGGCCACCCGCCGGCTGCTGGACAGGTTCGGCATGACCATGCGGGACATCGACCTCGTGGAGGTCAACGAGGCCTTCGCGGCCCAGGTTCTGCCGGTGTGCCGGGAGCTGGGCATCGACATCGCCACCCAGCTCAACCCGTTCGGCGGTGCCATCGCACTCGGGCATCCGTTCGGGATGACCGGCGTCCGGATGGTCACCACCTTGCTCAACGGTCTGGAAACCGGCGACCGCACGCTCGGCCTCGTGACGCAGTGCGTCGGGGGCGGCCAGGGAATGTCCATGTTGCTCGAACGCGCCGCCTGATGCGGCCGGAGAACCGGGAGGACCACGAATGCTGCTGACCGAACGCCGCGATGACGTCCTGCACGTCACGCTGAACCGGCCGGACTCCTACAACGCGGTCAATCCGGGGCTGCGTGACCGGCTGGTCGAGGTCTTCGACGGCGCGGAGGCCGCCGGGGTCAGGGCGATTCTCCTGCGTGGCAACGGTCGCGGCTTCTGCGCCGGGGCGGACCTCAAGGCCTCCCCCACCGGCCAGTCCGGTGTGGACACGATGCGGACGATGCGCCTGTCCACCCAACGGCTGGTCAAATCCTTTTTGGACTGCCCGGTGCCGGTGGTCGCCGCGGTGCACGGGGTCGCGGCCGGCATCGGCCTCACCCTCGCACTCGCCGCGGACATCTGCGTCGCGGCCACGGACGCGAAGTTCACCGCGGCCTTCGCGCAGCGCGCGATATTTCCCGACGGCGCCACGGTGTTCCTGCTCCCCCGGCTGATCGGCATGGCGCGCACCAAGGACTTCCTCATGCGGGGCCGCTCGATCGAGGCCGGCGAGGCGCTGCGGATCGGCATGATCTGCGAAACGGCGCCCCCGCAGCGGCTGACTGCGGCCGCCGAATCGGCGGCCGCCGAACTCGCCGCCATGCCCACGGTGACGCTGTCGCTCACCAAACAGCTGCTGGCACAGGCATTCGATCTCGACCTGGGCGGGGTGCTGCTGGCCGAGCGTGCGGCACAGGGCCTTTCCGCCACGACGGAGGATGCGGTGGAGGGCAGGCGCTCGTTCGCGGAGCGGCGCAGTGCACGGTTCGCCGGTCGCTGACCGGTCTCCCTTACGAAGGCTAGGAGTTCAACGTGACAAGTAGCGAAGACAAGACGGTCCTCACGGTCGAGTCGGACGGCCCGGTGCGCATCGTGACCCTCAACCGTCCCGAACAGCTCAACGCGTTCACCGACGACCTGCACGACGCGCTGACGTCGGTATGGCAGGAACTGAGCCGGGACTGGGAAGCGGGGGCCGTGGTGCTGACCGGCGCGGGCCGGGCGTTCAGCGCGGGCGGGAACGTGCCGGGGTTTCTCGACTCCGCGGCCGACAGCGATGTGCGCCGGTCCGGGATGCGCGAGGCGGGACGGCTGGTCGACGAGATGCTCCGCTTCCACCTGCCCGTTGTGGCGGCGGTCAACGGCCCGGCCGTGGGGCTGGGCGCGAGCGTCGCGGTGATGTGCGACGTCGTCTTCATCGCGGAGCACGCGTACCTGGCGGACCCGCACGTGGCGATGGGTCTGGTCGCCGGTGACGGCGGCACCGTGACCTGGCCGTCCATGATGAGCGTGCTCTCCGCCAAGGAGTACCTCCTGACCGGGGACCGGATTCCGGCGGCCGAGGCGCAGCGGCTCGGACTGGCCAACCGGGTGGTCACCGCCGACGAGCTGATGCCCAAGGCGCTGGCCTTCGCCCACCGGCTGGCGGAGCTGCCCCAGCAGGCGGTTCAGGACACCAAACGCGCGATCAACCTGCACCTGCGGGCCGCGGCGGAGCGCGTTCTGCCCTACGCACTGGCGGCCGAAGAACTGTCGTTCGCCAGTGACGACGTGGCCAGGA
Organism: Amycolatopsis sp.; assembly: GCA_035547575.1. Taxonomy (GTDB): domain Bacteria; phylum Actinomycetota; class Actinomycetes; order Mycobacteriales; family Pseudonocardiaceae; genus Amycolatopsis_E. The sequence continues at coordinate 39,360 of DASZUO010000014.1, forward strand.
TCGCGCGGCGTTTCGCCGAGAAGAAGACGAAATCCTAGCGAGGACGGGGGTGGAGGCCCAGTGGACGACGCGGTCCCGAACGAGCTGGAGTCGGTTTCACCGGCGGAGTTCGAGCAACGGTTCAGGGCGTGGATCAAGCAGCACGCCGAGGAGCTCGACGCCACGGAACCCGACGACACCACGAGTGTGGAGGAGGCGACAGCGGCACCACGCCGGTTCCAGCGGCTGCTCTACGACGCGGGCTGGCTGCGCGCCGGCTGGCCGCCCGAGTTCGGCGGTCTCGGCGGCCCGACAGAGCTGCGCGCGCTGGTGTACGACGAGCTGGCCGCGGCCGGGTACACGCTGCCCGAAACCCTGCCCACCGTCGAGGTGCTGCTGCCCGCGCTGATGACCTTCGCTCCCGAACTCGCGCGCCGCTACCTGACCGGTTTCCTCAGCGGCGACGAGCTGTGGTGCCAGGGCTTCTCGGAAACCGAGGCCGGCTCCGACATGGCGGCCATGCGGACCAGGGCCACCGCCGCCGACGGAGGCTGGCGGGTGTCCGGGCACAAGGTGTGGAACAGCTACGCCTCGGTGTCCGCCCGCTGTGTCCTGCTGGCCCGCACCGGCGAGGCGTCGCAACGCCATCGCACGATCTCCATGTTCCTGGTCGACATGGACACGCCCGGCGTCGACGTGCGGCCGATCCGCACGATGACGGGCCGCAACGAGCTGAGCGAGATCTACTTCGACGACGTGTTCGTGCCGGGCGAACGCCTCATCGGCGAAGTCAACGGCGGCTGGCGCGCCGCCATGTTCCTGCTCCAGTGGGAACGGGGCATGTACGCCTGGATCCGGCAGGCGTGGCTGCACAACCGGCTGGACCGGCTGCGGCCGCTGGTGCGCGGGACGGACCTGATGCGCGACCTGGGAGCGGCGTACCTGCGCACCGCGTCGCTGCGGCTGGTGACCCGCAGGACCCTGCGGAGACTGGCGCGCGGCGAGAATCCCGGACCGGAGATCTCGGTGGACAAGCTCCTGCTGTCCTCCGCCGAGCAGACGGTGCTCGACCTGGCCCGGACCGTCCTTCGTGGACAGTTCGAGCTGGCCGAGGACCGGCACTGGACCGGCGACTACCTGTACACCCGATCGGCCTCGATCTATGGCGGGGCCGCCGAAATCCAGCGCGACATCATCGCGCAACGCGTAGTGGGGCTACCTCGTGGACGTTGAAACCGAACAAGCGGTCCGGACCGCGATCGAGCAGGCGGCCGGAAAGTCACGCCTGTTCCCCGCCGAACGCCTCGACCGGCTCGGCTGGGACGAGCTGCTCGCCGCGGACACCGAGTCCGCGGTCAGGATCCTGTTCGAGGAGAAGGGACGGCGGCTGCTCGTCTCGCCCGCACTGGACAGCGTGGTGCACAACGCGCTCGCGGGGCCGTGGCAGTGGGCGGCGGCGCCGATCGTGTACCCGCGGCCAGGGTCGGTCACGGTGCTCACCGATGACGGCACCCGGCTCGACGGCCTGCTGCTCGCCGATCCCGCGCAGGGAGCCGAACAACTGCTCGCTCCCCTGCCGTCAGGCGACGGCGCGAGGCTGGCGGCCCTGCCGGTGGCCGGCATCACGGCCACCCCTGTCAGCGGTATCGACGACTCCCTGGAGCTGTGGCGAGTGACCGCGGCACGCGACCGCGCGACCGAGCTCCGGGAGGGCAACGACTGGGACGCCGGGCTGTCCGCCGCCCGCCGCGCGCTCGCTCACGAGACGATCGGGCTGAGCCGCCGGATGATGCACATCGTGGTCGAGCACGTCCGCGCCAGGGAACAGTTCGGCCGGCCGCTCGGCGCGAACCAGGCCGTGCAGCACCGGCTGGCCGACGCGGAGGTCGACCTCTCCTGCGCCGAGGCGATAGCGGAGGAGAGCTGGGCGGCCGGAACCTCGCTCGCCGCGGTGGCGGCCAAGGGCGCGGCGGACCGGGCCTTCGAGACGATCGCACGCCACGGGCAGCAGCTGCTCGGCGCGATCGGGTACACCTGGGAACACCAGTGGCACCATCATCTTCGCCGTGGCCTGTTCCTCTCGGCGCTGCTCGGCGCGGCCGACGAGTGCGAGCGGGACGTGGGCCGCAGCCTCGTCCAATCCGGCGTGGTACGGATGGGGCGGTTGCGATGAAGTTCGGCGTGCACATCTTCCCGACAGACGAATCCATCGAGGTGGCCGCACTGGCCGCCGAAGCCGAAGCGAGAGGCATCGAGTCGCTGTGGCTGCCCGAACACACGCACATCCCGGCCAGCCGGGAAAGCGAGTGGTACCGGGGACGGGAACTGCCCCGCGAGTACAGCCGCACACTGGACCCGTTCGTCGCGCTCACCTCCGCCGCCGCCGTCACGCGGCGGATCAAGCTCGGCACCGGCGTCTGCCTGGTCGCCCAGCACGACCCGATCACGCTCGCGAAGACGGTGGCCACCCTCGACCGGGTCACCGGCGGCCGCTTCCAGTTCGGCGTGGGCCTCGGCTGGAACCTCGAGGAGATGCGTGACCACGGTGTCGAGCCCAGCACGCGCAGATCGGCCGTCCGGGAGAAAGTCCTCGCGATGCAAGGGCTGTGGGCGAAGGACACCTTCGCGTTCGAAGGCCGGTTCGTCCGCTTCGCGGAATCCTGGTCCTGGCCCAAACCGCTGCAGTCGCCACGACCGCCGGTACACCTGGGTGGCCGCGGCGGCGCGAGGGCGTTCCAGCACATCGCCGAGTTCGCCGACGGCTGGATGCCGGACATCTCGATGATCCGCCGCGAGGCCCTCGGTGCGATGATCGACGAGCTCGCCCTCGTCTGCGAGTCGGCGGGCCGCGACCCCGCCGAGGTCGCTGTCTCCGCGGTCGGTGTGCGTCCCGACCCCGAACAGTTCGCCCGGATGTCCGCCGCCGGTGCCGTGCGGTGCATCTGCCTGCTCCCGTCGGCGGGCCGCGACGAGGTACTGCCGGTCCTCGACACCATCCACGACGCGATCGCCAGGGCCGGCCTGGCAACGGAGGAGACCGCATGATCAAGACGATCTACCTGGCGAAGCGGAACCCGGCCACCACGCACGAGGAGTTCCTGCGCAACTGGCGGGAGCACGCGGCGCTGGCGGGCAGCTTTCCCGCGGTCGGCCGGAACTTCCTCGCGGTCGTGCAGTGCAAGCAGATCCCCGGGCTCGACCGGCCCGGGCTGTCCACCGAGTTCGACGGTGCCAACCTCCTGTCGCTGACCAGCCTGCTCGACTCGCTCGAGGTCTACGACCAACCGGGCATCGAGACCCTGCTGCGGGACGAGTTGCGCGTCTTCTCCGGCTATGTCGGCGAATCCTCGATCACCGTCCACGAAAGCGTGCTGGCGGAGAAGCCGCTCGGCTCGGTGGTCCTGCTCGAGTTCGTCCGCCGCCGGCCCGAGATCGGGGTCGCCGACTTCGTGAAGGCGTGGACGGGTTCCTATGCGCGCACGCTGACGGGATCGAAGGTCTTCGCCGCGGCCGCGGGCCGGTACGTGCACAACCACGTCATCCTGCCCACCCCGCCCGGCTACGACTACTCCGGCGTCAGCGAAACGTGGTTCGACAGCCTCGACGACGCCACCGCGTTCCTCGACGGCGTCGACGAGGACCCCACACTGCGCGAACCCGACGGGTTCGAGATCGGACTGCGCACGCTGATGGACCTCAACCACGCCTGGTTCGCCTGACCGAGATCCGGGAGGCGCTTACTGGTGATCGTCCGAGATAGCCACCCTCGACGCCGCACCGTCCGCGGTGTCGGCTTCGCGCAACAGTGGCAGCCCGCGCGTCTCCGGAACCAGCCAGACGCTCAGCGGGAGCACGATCACGGCACATGCGGTGAGATAGAAGCCGGGCGCCAGGGCCGATCCGCTGGCGACGACCAGCGCCTGGTTCACGAATGCCACTGTGCCACCGAAAATCGTGTACGCGAAGGTCTGGCTGATCACGCCTCCGGTGAGCCGCACATTCGTGGGAAAGATCTCGACCATCAGAGCCACGCCACCGGCCATCAGGACCGCAGTGCTGATACCCAGAATGGCCTGCCCCGCGAAGACGCCGGCCAGGCTGCCGCTGTCGAGCAGCAGATAGCTCGGGACCGACCCGGCGACCAGCAGGCCGGCACCGGTCAGCACCAGCGGGCGGCGGCCGACGCGGTCGCCGAGCCGGCCGAACAGCGGAATCGCGAAGGTGAAGACGAGTGCGGCCGCCGCGCTGATGAGCAGCGCCGGGCCCTTGGCGAGCTTGACCGTCTCGGACAGGTACGTCGGAACGGACGTGAGCATCCCGTACGAGCCCAGTGACATCAAGGAGGCGACGACGAAGACGGCGGCCAGTTGCCGCGGATACCTCCTGAAGCAGGAACGGATCGGCGTTCTGGCGGTGCGGCGGACGTTGCTGAGCTGCCGGAAGGCGGGCGTTTCTTCCATCCGCAGTCGCACGTACAGGCCGACGAGCGCCAGAATCCCGCCGATGACGAACGGCACCCGCCACCCCCAGGCCGTGAACGACTCCTGCGTCATCGAGCTCTGCACGGCGAAGACGACCAGTGCGGCTATCGGTCCCGGAATGATTCCCGAAGCGCTGTTGACGCCGAGCAACGCACCGCGACCGCGTGGCGCGGTGTTCTCGAGAAGGTAGGACAGCGAGCCGACCCACTCGCCGGTGGCGGCGAACCCCTGCAGGATGCGAACGAGCAGCAACAGAACGGGCGCGAGGGTGCCGACCTGGGCGTGCGTCGGCAACAGGCCCAGCCCCAGCGTCGAGATCCCCATCAGCACGATCACGGCCGAAAGCACGGCGCGCCGGCCCACCCGGTCACCCAGCGGCCCCCAGAAGAAGCTCGCGACCGGACGGACGAAGAAGCTGACCCCGTAGATCGCCAGAGTGGTCAGGATCCCGGTCGCACGATCGCTTCCCGGAAAGAACAAGCCGGCCAGGACGGGCGTGAGATAGGCATAGACCAGGAAGTCGTACCACTCCACCAGGTTTCCGATGGTGGTGACCGCGAGCACCCGGCCAAGCTGCCGGCTGCCCGTCAATCCCCCGAGCTCCGCTGACGTCATGTCAGTCCTCTCTGCCCTTGCGGGATTACCCGCGAGCGCTACCTCGAGCGCGCGGCTCGGCCGGCCCGCGCACCGTGCAGTCGTCTGGATTGAGCAGGTCTGGATTGAGAATGCATTTTAGTATACATTTTGTGGCGGTTGCCCCGTCAAGAGGAAGCGGGTGAGCATGTCCCACCACGAACGGATTCCGGCGTACGACGAGCTTCCCGTGTGCCGCACGGCGCCACCGCGGTCGTCCTGGGGGCTATGGGGCGCCGACGACCAGCTGGGCTGCCTGAATCTGCTCGCGCCGCACCGGATCGCCGACGCCGCGAAGCTCGTCACCCGCGGGAACGTCTTCTCGCTCAACGCGAGCCTCAACCTGTTCGACGCCCCCTTGTTCGGACGACCACCGCTCGAGCATCACATCGACGTCATCAACAAGGGACGGTCACGAGACGACGTGCTGTCGTCGTTCAACACCCAGTGCTCCAGCCAATGGGACGGGCTACGACACGTCCGCCACAGCACGTATGGCTTCTACAACGGCATGCCGGAGACCCGGCTCAGCATTTCGAGCTGGGCCGAGCGGGGCATCGGCGCGCGGGGCGTCCTGCTCGACCTCGAGACCTACCGAGCGCGCCAGGACAGGCCGTTGCGGTACGAGACCTCCGATCCGATCGGGGTCGAGGATCTCGCGGGCGCCGCCTCCGACGCGGGTGTCGAAATCCGCACCGGCGACGTTCTCGTGGTCCACACGGGTTGGCTCGCCTGGGCTCTGCGTACCTCGCCGGCGGGTCTGCCGGTGAGGTTCCGCGCCCCGGGGCTGCGGCCGGGCCGCGACATGATCGAGCACCTCTGGAACCTGCACATCGCCGCGATCGCGTCGGACACCCCGGCTGTCGAGGCCTGGCCGCCGGGCGCCTTCACCACTCCGGAACAGCGGCGCGCCACCAGAGACGATCCGGCCGCCGAAGTCGACACCTTCATGCACGGCGAGCTGATCGCCCTGCTGGGCCTGCCGATCGGTGAGCTCTGGCACACGAGCGGCCTCGCCGCCGCCTGCCGTCAGGCCGGCCGGTGGGAGTTCCTGCTCGCCTCCGCCCCGATCAACCTTCCCGGCGGCGCCGCGTCACCGAGCAACGCGCTCGCCATCCTCTGATTCCGAGGCGGTCACGATGATCTCGCTGGCACAGATGGTCGAACACCTCGCGAACCGGCATCACGAAAGCGGCAAGGCTGCCCTGATCTACGAAGGCGAGTCGCTGACCTATCGCGATGTCCGTGCCGCCATGCGCGCCTACATCCAGGTGCTGAGTGCTCATGGCGTCACGAAAGGGAGCCGGGTGCTGGCGCTCATGGGCAACCGGGTGGAATATCCGATCCTCTTCGCCGCACTGTCGGCACTCGACGCAAGCCTCTCCCCCGCCAACGTCCGCTTCGTCGCGCCCGAAGTCGCGGACGCCGTGGACTACATTCGACCGGCGATCTTCGTGACCGATCGCGAGCACGAAGGCACGGCACGTCAGGCTCTGCGCACCCTGCCCCCGAAGAACCGCCCGCGGCTGCTTGTCCTCAATGGACGAAACGTGGCCGAGCACGAGGATCTGACCGGGCAGGTCGCTCAGGCCGACGGCGTGCCGCCCACCGGGCGGTCTGATCCGGATGCCTGTGCCTACCTCGCGTTCACGGGCGGTACGACCGGTGTGCGCAAGGCGGCCGTGATCCCGGCGGGCAATTTCTACCAGACCATACTGTGGCTGGCGGTCCACCTCCGGATCAACAGCGACGACACGACGCTGACCTGCGGCTCGTTCTCCCACACGATGCCGTTCTACTACTCGATCGCCCAGCTCTACTGTGGAGGGACCGTCGTCGTGCTGCCACGCTTCGCGGGGCGCGCGGTCCTGGACACGATCGCACGGCACGAGATCACCTGGTTCGCGGCCGTACCGACCATGTACCACGACATTCTCGACGTCGCGGCGGACTTTCCGAAGACCGGGCTCCGGTCGCTCCGGCGGTACGTTTCGAGTGGGGCTCCCCTGCTGACCGCGACGAAGAACCGGCTCGCGCAGGTGCTGGGCCCGAACCTCTACGAGTACTACGGCGCGACCGAGCTCGGGTGGGTGTCGACCCTGGAACCACGAGACCAGCTCAGAAAGACGCGCTGCGTGGGGCTTCCGATGCCAGGCACCGAGCTGAAGATCGTCGGCGACGATCACGTGCACTGCGGGAACGGCGAAGTCGGCACGATCTTCACCCGCGGCAACATCCTGATGAAGGAGTACTTCGAACGTCCACAAGAGACACGGGAGGTGTTCGACGGCGACTGGGCCACCGCGGGCGACGTCGGGTACCTGGACGACGAAGGCTATCTCCATCTCGTCGACCGGAAGAAGGATCTCATCGTCAGCGGCGGTATCAACATCTACCCCGTGGAGATCGAGGAGGTGCTGCTGGGTGTTCCCGGCCTGGACGAGGTGGCCTGCATCGGCGTACCGGACGCGCGCTGGGGTGAGTCGGTGCTCGCCGTGTGCGTCATCGGCAACGGCGTCGACTCTCCCGCCTGGGAACAGGAAGCGCGCCGCGCCGTCGAGAAGGCGCTGTCCTCCTTCAAACGGCCGACGACCTACGAGTTCGTGGACTCACTGCCACGTTCACACGCCGGCAAGGTACTCAAACGCGTCATCCGCGAAAAGTACTGGCAGGGACAGGAACGCCGGATCTGACCTGACTGGGGGAGCTCGATGAAACTGCCACTCGTCGCATACGCCGACGGTCCCGGCACCCTCGGCTACCGGCCGGACCAGGCCGCGGAACTCCTGTCGAGCACCGGCGTCACCCCGCTGCTCGGCTGGGTCCTGCAGGATGTGCCCTGGCTGGCGGACCTCCGGGCAGGCGGCGCGGTCGCGACGATGGGCGGCCAGGTACTCGCACCCCTCATCGCCCGCGGTGCCGTCAGCTACCTGCCCGTTCGCGTCGCCTCGATGCCCCGCCTCATCCAGGGTCCTCTTCGCCCGGACCTCCTCGTGGTGCGAGGGCGTTCGCGGGGGTCCGGCTTCACGTTCGGCCCCGCGATCGGCTGGGCGGAAATCGCCGCCCGCTTCGCGGGATCGGTCGTCGTGCTCGTCGACGACGAGTGTCCCGACCTCGGCGGTCCGCCCATCACGGGCAACGTCGTTTCGGCCGTCGAGGCGGCGAGCCTCGACTTCGACCTGAGCGAGCGGCCCGCGACGGCCGACGAACGACTCATCGCGCAGCAGGTCGCCGCGCTGGTCCCGAAAGGCGCGACGATCCAGTACGGTCCCGGCAGCATCGGCAGCGCTGTTTTGGCGGCCCTCGATGAGCCTGTCGGCGTCTGGAGTGGAATGGCGACGGACTCACTCATCGGGCTCGCCGAGCGGGGGCTGCTGAACGGCGCCGCACGGGTCTCCTATCTCTTCGGCGGCCACCGCCTGACGGAACTGGCCGCGACGGGCGACGTTCGCGTGGTGCCCCTGCAGGACATCCACGACATGGGACGGCTGACGCGGGTCGAGAACTTCGTCGCCGTCAACACCGCGCTCGAGGTCGGCCTGGATGGTTCGGTCAACGTGGAGCGGATCGGAGACCGGGTCGTCGCCGGCATCGGCGGCCACGCCGACTTCTGCGCGGCGGCGTCCTACAACCCCACGGGCCTATCGGTGGTCGCGCTGGCCTCCGAACGCCGCGGACGTTCGACCATCGTCCCGCGTGTGCCGGTCGTCTCCACGGCCAGAACGGACATCCACCTGGTCGTCACCGAGCACGGCACCGCCGACCTGCGCACAGCCGACGACGAGGAACGGGCCCGCCGCCTCATCGCGATCGCCGCACCGCACCACCGCGAACCACTCGAACGCGCGGCGCGAGCGTTGTTCGGACAACACTCGTCGTAACCTCGCCCGCCCCGCTTCCAGGCGTGAGCTCTCGTGGCCCCGGCGCGCGGCACACCCTTACGGCCGAACGCACGGAGCGTGACGTCATCGGGACCTGGGCAGGCAATCCGCTGCACGTCGTACTGAGCGCACTCACCGGAAACCCCGTCATGCAGCTGTTCGTTGACATCCTCAATCAGGTCGCGCGGCGCTACGCGCGGCATGCTCCGCGCGGCAGTGCGGTTACTGGAGCATCACTCCGTAGCCCGCTCGCGCCCGGGACCCGGCGGCGGCCTGACCCCGCCCGACCCTCGCGCCACCTCGACACCACCGCGCTGTATCTGGCATTCCGGCGCGCGACCGCCGAACAGCTGCATCCGGTGCGGCGAGCCGTCGAACCGGGCGCCGTGGCCGGGATGCTCGCACAGCGCGAGAAAACGAGCGTCCGGGACGGCTTGCCTGCCGCCGCGCAGAGCGATCGGGATTCCCGTCATGCGGGCGGCGCCGGCCATGAGCTGTTCCACATCCGCTGAGCCGACCTGTCGGCCAACCCGGTGCTCGGCCTGTTCCGGCGAATCACCACTGACGTGTCTTGTGGCGCACCCAAGCCAGTTCGGGCCGTTGCGACGCCGGCGATACCGGCCAGACGCACGCCGCCATCGTGGTCGCGATCCAAGACGGCGACCTCGGCCTCGCCCAGCATCGGATCGGTCGCCATCTCGACAGATGCGCTGTCGTCCGTTGTGGATGAGCGACACCCGGTTCTGTCCGTCTCGTCAGTGGGCGTCCCAAACAAGCGGCAGGTTGTCGAGACCGACCTGGCCGCCGTGCTCCGTGACAGGGATGTCCGGGTCGAGCCGGTAGTCGGGGATCCGCTTGTGCCATTCGGAAAGCCCGATCGTGAGTTCCTGCCGCGCCAGGTGTGAGCCGAGGCAGCGGTGGGGCCCCGCACCGAATGCTAGGTGCCTGTTGGGTGAACGGTCGATGATGACCCGGTCCGCGTCGGGGAACTCATCCTCGTCCCGGTTCGCGGACGCGAGCGGCATCCACATCATCTGTCCTGCCTTGACCCGGCATCCGGCGATCTCAATGTCCTTTGTGGCCTTCCGGCCCGGGGACACGAAAGCATAGTAGCGCAGGAACTCCTCGACCGCGGGCTGGACGAGCGAGAGGTCCTCGGCGATCCGACGTCGATCGTCCGGGTTCCTCGCGAGGTGGTAGAACGAATACGACAGCTGCATGGCCACGGTGTCCAGGCCCGCCATGAACATGAGCAGGCAGAACGCGAGCAGATCGCCGTCGGAAACCGGCTCGTCGTCGATCTGCCAGGTCATGGCGCTGCTGATGAGGTCTTCCCGCGGCGCGGCGCGACGGTCGTCGATCAGCGCGCTGAAGTAGGCCATCACCTCTTGCATAGCCCGGAATGCCTGCTCGTGGTGGGTCGGGCCGGCATGCAGGATCGCCGTTTCCCACACCTGGAACTGCTCCGCGTCGGAAACGGGCAACCCCATGATCTCCATGAAGATCGTGTTCGGGAAGCGCAGGGCGACATCCGCCACGAAATCGCACCGGCCGCGGTGCTCGATGTCGTCCAGGATCTCGGTGAACCGCTGCCGCACCTTCGGCTCCAGCCGGCTCACGGCGCCGGGGGCGAAGAACCGGCCGATCAACTGCCGCCACTTGGTGTGTATGGGCGGATCCAGCATCTCGGGGATCCACAGGTAGGGAGGATCGGGATCTTCCGGAGTCACGGAACGGCTGGAGAACGTCGCGGGATCCTGGAACACCGCGAGCATGTCCCGCTGCCGGGTCAGCATCCAGAAGTCGTGACCGTTCGCGTCCCCGAAGTGGGCTCGCCCCTCGCCGCGCAGTTCGTCGTACCTGTCGAAATGCTCGCAGGGGCCGGAAACCGCGGAATTCACCTCGTCGAGCCGGATCTTGACGCTGCCACCGGATTCCGACGTAGTGGTCATGTTCCCTCCGCCTCGTCGTTGAGTCGTGGTACCGGTTTCGGACGGCAGAGCATGCGATAGTCGCTACCGTATGCTCCCGAGCATATTCAGTCAACTCTTCCGCGTGCGGCGACGCTGGGTTTTCGTAGCCGCAGGCGACCAGACGCGAATTCAGTGAACCTAATTGCGGTCGGAGGTTTCCGGCCGCAGCACACCCATCGGCGCCGCCGACGCCGGCAACGCGACCTCGACAGGCGTCACTGTTCTACACGCCGAAGCCGCATGATCGGGATCTGCCGGTGGTCCCGACACTTGTCCTGGTAGCCATAGATCCCGGTGATCTCTTCACTCATCATCTGGAAGAGACGGTCCCGATCCGGGCCGTTGGCCACTGTCGTGACTTCCGCCCGGTAGCGCTCGCCGAGGTATTCGACCCCGATGACCGGCGAGGCGACGATGTTCGCATACCACTGGGGATGCCGGGCCTGCCCGCCCGCCGAGGCGGCGATGATGAGGTCGCCACCATCCTCGCGTACGCATACCGGAATCTGCTGTTCACGGCCGCTGCGCGCACCGACCGTCGTCAGGATGACAAGCGTCTGTCCCGCGCTCGTCCGGCCGCCGTTCGCGCGGAGATCGGCGATGACCGATGTGTTCCTGGCATGGCGCTCACTAGTCGTAGCATACGGACTCATACCTCAACCGTAGCAAGCCATCCACGGTCATGATCGAAAACCGCGAGGACGATCTGGCCCGCGCCCACCTCGTGCTGCTGCTCCGCGCAGCGCCCGGCTGTCCGGGTTGACGTTTTCCCATATGGGCATATGATGGCGTTCATGGCACGAGCAGCGACGACGTCGGACGCGTTCAACGCGATCGCCGAGCCGCAGCGCCGGGACATCCTGGCGCTGCTGCGGGCGGGTGAGCGGCCGGTGACCGAGCTGGCCCAGGAGCTGGGGATGAGCCAGCCGCGGGCATCCAAGCACCTGCGCGTGCTCCGGGAGGTGGGGCTGGTGCGGGTCCGCGGGGCGGGCAAGCAGCGCCTCTACGACCTGGACGCCCGCGGGCTGCGGCCGGTCCACGAGTGGGTCGGCGGGTTCGAGCAGTTCTGGAACGAGAGGTTCGACCGGCTGGACACCTACGTGCAGGACCTCAAGCAGACACAGCAGGAGGAATGACCGATGGCACGGGCAAGGCAAGAAACACCGGCGGAGCCGGCGACGGCCGACCGCGAGATCGTGATCTCCCGGGTCATCGACGCCCCGCGAGAGCTGGTATTCGGGGCGTTCACCGAGGTCCGGCACCTGTCACGGTGGTGGGGTCCGGAGGGGTTCACCACCACCACGCGGTCCTTCGAGTTCCGCGTCGGCGGGGAGTGGGACTTCGTGATGCACGGGCCGGACGGCACCGACTACCCCGAGTGGATCACCTGGACCGAGATCGTCCCACCGCAGCGGATCGCGCTGCTGCACGGTGAGTCCCGCGACGACCCGAACACCTTCGAGTCGACCCTGGCCTTCGCGCCGCACGGCAACGCGACCCGGATCGTGATGCGCACGGTCTTCCCCACCAAACAACTGCGCGACCAGGCCGTGGAGAAGTACCACGCGATCGAGGGCGGCGAGCAGACGCTGAGCAACCTGGCGGCCTACGTCGCCGAGATCGCCCAGCAGAAGGAGGGCCGCTGATGGCCGGGAAGGTGTTCTTCAGCGTGTCGATGTCGCTGGACGGCTTCAGCGCGCCCGAGTCGATGGACGGCATTTTCGCCACGCCCGAGCAGCGGGAGCAGGACCCGAGGCTGGAGCGCTGGATGGCGCAGTGGGCGGAACTGCAGGCGTGGATCTTGCCGCAGCGGTTCTTCCGGCAGAACCTCAACATGGGCCAAGACGGCGAGGAAGGGCGCGACAACGACATCGCCCGGCAGACCTTCGAGCGCACCGGTGCGAGCGTGATGGGCAAGCGCATGTTCGACCTCGGCGAGCAGTCATGGCCGGACGAGGCGCCCTTCCACACCCCGGTATTCGTCGTCACCCACCAGCAGCGCGACCCCTGGGAACGGCCGGGCGGGACCACGTTCCACTTCGTCAACGACGGCATCCACAGCGCGCTGGGCCAAGCCCGCGCTGCCGCCGGCGACCGGGACGTCCGCATCGCCGGCGGCAGCGAGACGATCCTGGAGTACCTCAACGCCGGCCTAGTCGACGAGTTCTCGATCGCGCTCTCACCGGTACTTTTCGGCGCGGGCACCCGCCTGTTCGACGGCGTGGACCCGTCCAGGGTCGCGCTGGAGCCGACCGGTTCGGAGCCGTCGCCACGGGTGACACACCTGACCTACGCCTGCCGGCAACCACGGCCAACCGCGAACAGCCGGTAACACGGCGGCTGCGGAATCTCGCTGCCGGGCCGGCACTTTCAGCAGGACATGCCACCCTGGACCGAGATGGTCATGATGACTATACTGGTCATCGGAGGTGCTGGAATGACCGATGTAACCCCTGATCACGTGTGGAGTGTCGCCGACGCCAAAGCGCGGCTCAGCGAGCTGCTCGACCAAGTGGTCCACGACGGACCTCAGGCCATCACCCGCCGCGGCAAGGAGGTCGCCGTCGTGGTGTCGATCGAGGAGTGGCACCGCAAGGCCAACAGGTCCGGCAGCCTCGCGGAGTTCCTCGCCGGCTCTCCCCTGCGCGACTCCGACCTGGAGGTCGACCGCGTGGAAATCCCCGCCCGTGATGTCGCGCTATGAGCTTTCTGCTTGACACCAACGCCATCTCCGAGTGGGTCAAACCCCGGCCCGACCCCGGCGTCGTCCGCTGGTTCGATCAGGTCGACGAAGACCGCACCTACCTCAGCGTCATCACCCTCGGCGAACTGCGCAAAGGCGTCAATCGTCTCACCGATGGCCGACGCCGGGACCGCCTCGACCGTTGGCTCACCACGGAACTCCTCGACCGCTTCAGCAACCGTATCCTCCTGGTCGACACCGCCGTCGCCGATGAATGGGGTCAGCTGCTGGCGCGCACTGAGACCGCGGGGACGCCTATCCACGGGACGGACGCCGTCATCGCCGCCACCGCACTGACCCACCAACTCCAGATCATCACCCGCAACGTAGCCCATTTCCAACCCGCGGGTATCGACATCCTCAACCCCTGGCAGAACTGACCACAGGAGCTGCGCGAACCAGGGACGCCCGGAGGCCGGTGTCGTCCGTGCGGCCCAGCACCGAACCAGCCGCCATGCCGCTCCCCTTCAGGCATCGCTGCCATGTCCCGCCGCCGGGAATGGCTCGAGCGCAACGATTCTCGCCACAATTGGGCACGGTCACTTGGCGGCACAGATGGAGCACGGCGCGAACGTCGAGGGATCCGCCATCATGACGGTGACCGATGACGGGTACTGGGCCGTGTGCTGGATCGAGTAAATCCCGCCGACCAGATTGGGAACCATTTTCGTGGACGGGAACGCGAAGGGAATGTCCGACGTCGTGATCGTGATCCGCAGCCGCTCGCCCGGGTTGAGTTGGAAAGCGGCGGGCCGTATTCCGATGTCGAACCGGGTCACCTGGCCGGGGGTGAGTGGGACGGCGGTGTCTGGTGCGAGGATGTGGCGGGGCTGCAGCATCTGGCCGTTGGCGGCTGCCCAGTTGCCGTCGGGGTCTTCCGCTCGCTGTGAGCCGATGAGGGCGCCGCTGGTGATCGACTCGGAGCGCCCGTCCGGCTCGATCTTGGACACCCCCACCACGAACTCCGCGTCGGGCCGTGTTGACGACGCGTAGAGAGTCACCCCGATCGGACCGGCGACGACCTTCGGGGTGGTGGCGGCCGGAGTGGTGTAGGTGAGACCACCGACCTCCGTCAGCGAGTCGTCGTAGGAGCCACAGACTTTGTCCAGGGGCAGCCCGGCCATGTCGAGCAGCCCCGCGGTCTGGACCTTCAACCGGACACTGCAGGGATCGGAGAGTCCGGTCCAGGCGACCTGGTCGGCGCCGGAAGTCGCTGTCGGCGGCGCGGTCGTGAGCCCGCCGTGGTTGAGCGAGAGCGCGGGGCTGCTGTCGTCCCGCCCGCCCAGGTAGTAGGTGGCCGGGGTGGTTTGCGACAGCGGCCACGTGCTGGCGTCGTTCCAGCTGTCGGTGTCCAGCGTGTTGAAGTGCACGGTGTCCGTGCTGTCGGCGACACCGTTGTCGGCGCCCTTGAGCCAGTGGTCGAACCAGAGCAGCTGGACCTGGTCGACGACGCTGTTGTTGATCGCGGCCGAATGCGTCCATGGGCCGGACAGGAACTGGTAGCGCGGATCCGGCACCTGGTTCGGTGCCATCGGGGCATCCTGCGGGCGGCCGGCGACGATGTTCTGCAGGCCGGTGTAGAGCGTGCTCGGGCCGGTACCCATGATGTCGTACCAGCCGCCGACGATGAAGGTCGGAATCTGTGCCTGCGCGATCTGCCGCAGGTAAGTGTGGGGCTCTCGCGGAATCCAGAACGAACTGTCCTGCGACGCCGGGCCGCCGGTCACCATCCCGGTGAGCAACGGCAGGGAAAGATCCAACGACCCGGTCAGCGACCCCACCGTGCGCTCCAGCACGTCCACCGGATCGGTCGGATCCAGCCGGTCGGCGACGCCGGTCACGCCGGTCGCGGGAAACAGGCCCGCATAGAGGAGCCCGAACCCGAGGTTGGGCAGCCCGCCGTACAACCCGTCCTGGGCCGCGTCGTTGATCGACACAATCGGCACGGCCGCCTTGATGGGCGAGTCCGGACCCGCCTCGGACTCGGTCATCAACTGCGTGATGCCCATGTAGGAACCGCCGTACAACCCGACCTTGCCATTGGAGCTGGGCAGCTTCGACGCCCATTCCGCCAACTGTGCCCCGTCCTTGGCCTCGCGTCGCCCCCACAGGTCGAAGCTGCCCGGCGAGGCGCCACGGCCCCGCACATCGGCGATGACCGCGACATATCCGCGCTGCACGAGATAGTCCTCGGTACCGCCACCGAGCGCGGCCAGCAGTGGCGAGTCCTTGCCATACGGTGTCTGTGTCAGCAACGACGGGAACGGGCCCGCCGCGGGCAGCTTGGTCGCCGGATCCTCCGGATACTTCACATTGACCCGCAGCACCACGCCGTCGTCCATCGTCACCGGGACGTTCTTCTGCTCGCCGACGGCGTAGACCGCCAGAGACTCGCCGGCCGAGGTGGTGTTGACCTGGCCCGCGGTCGCCGGCGCGCCCGCCGCAGTGGTTTGGCCGGCGGGTGCCGCCAACAGCACGACAACTGCCGTGACAGCCCCGAACGCCACTCCACGTCGGTGACGATTCATGTGCTTCACCGCCTCGTTGCGGGCACCGATACTGACCGGTAGACAGTAACGTGGTATCCGGTTGCGCGCCATAGCCGTGAAGGACCGACTTCGCCCGAATCCGACGGGATCACCCCACGGTTTTGTGGAGTGGCGTTCTCCGGCTCAGGCCACAGTGGACGCGAGGTTGAGGCTGGTTAGGCTTGGCATCTGTCGATCGGGCCGCGAGGAGGAAACAGTGGTGTGTCCCCGTATGTGGGTCGCGCAGGGGGTGCCATGCCTTCGTCGATGAGGGGACGGCTGCCGCGTGGGTCGCTCGACTCGGGGGTGATACTGGCGGTGGCGGAGCGGTTGGCTGGCGAATCCGGGCTGGCCGAGGTCACCATCCGGAAGGTCGCGGCGGCGCTGGAGGTCCGGCATTCCGCGGTGCACTATCACTTTCGCCGGCGCGCCGACCTGGTCGACGCGCTGCTGGCGCGAGCGGTACGGCGTTTCAACGACGCGTTGCCGGTGATCGAGTCCGACGACTGGGAAGAGCACGTGCGCGGTTACTGGGAGGCCTACCGGGCGGTCCTGCGCGGCGACCCGGCCTTGTTCGAGCTGGTCGTGGGGCAGTGGGCCACGATGGGCCACTCACAGGAAGCGCTGGACTTCAGTTATGTGCGGATCGATGCCCAACTGAAGGTGCTGCTCAGCGCGGGGTTCACGGCTGAGCAGGCGGGCTACGCCTACCACCTGCTCTCGACCTACACACGCGGGTGCCTGGTGAGCGAGCACCAGTTCATCCGGTTCCTGGGCCCCGGGCGGGGCGGTGCGCGACCGGACGGATCGACCTCCCGCCTGCCCGGGAATCTCGACGGCTTCCCCAGCCTGCGCCGGGTTGTGGCCAGCGGCTGGTCCTACACCTTCGCCACCGACGCCGACTTCGGCAACGGCCTCACGGTGATCATCGCGGGCCTGCGGGCCTGGCTCGGCCGCTGACCAGTTCACATCGAAGTCCAGAGACGGAGGTGCGCCGGCTGACGGCGCGCCCTCGACGACGGGCGACTGGCTGTGCATGGCCGAAAGTCCGCGACTGGCACGGAATCGAGCCTGACCGGTAACAGGTCGTTCGTGCCCGATGTGTTGGTCGTGGCGGCCCGCAGCGACGGCGGCACCGGACTGTTCATTGTGGACAGTTCCGGAGCGCCGGGTGCGGTTCGGCGCGTCCGATCGGCATCATGCTCTTGTTATCGCGGCCCGCATGCGTTTCCGAGCCCATTATCGTTGAGGATTTTCCTCATCACAGGTCGGCTGGCAAATGTCCGGCCGATTTCCGTGAATCCCGCACGAGTGAACATGGCCAGTGTTCCGGTGAAAACAGCGGAAGCCGAGGGCGTGACTTTTTCCCCTGCCGCGATGCTCGCGCCGCACCACAAAGCAGGTCACCCACCAAGCACCTAGGCAACAGCTGTCCGCTCTTCGCGCGCAGGCGGCGAACACGTGCACCAGATCCGACCAACGGCCGGCCGCCAGTGGCCGCACGAGAACAGTCACGCCGCCTCCGTCGTCTGGACTCATGGTAGGCGTGGCTTACGGAGTCACGCTATTCCGGAACTGCCGCTCGAAACGAGTCCCAGTGATCAAGTCTGACAGGAAGTTCATGCGTCTGGACCAGGCCGCCACGCCAGGGATCAGCGCGTCGTGGCGGGACCGACGCTACGCGAAGCGGGTGCGCATGGCCCGCGAAAAAGACAGCCCGGAACCCGCGCGACCAACGCTGCTCGTGAACCCTTCCGTGTCCTCCCGTCTGCGGCAACCGGCCCATCTGTCCGCGCTGAGGCGCACGCTCGGTACCCTGCCGAGCCTGTTTCTGACACCATGTTAACCCGCTTGCATCGATTCTGTGAACAGCGTTGACTGGCTCGGTTTTCGCCTCTACCGTCTGTCGCTAGCCACCGGCTGGACATCACAACCACCGGTAGTCCTCAGAGCGGAGGATGCACGTGGATCCAATTCAGGTCGGCCGTTACTCAGTTGTCGACGACTTCTTCGGGGCCCCCTACATCGACGTCGACGAACAGCGCGAGGAACCGATCGCGCACCGCTACATCCACGGCGGGTTCGAAGGGACGAGCACTCGCTTCGCGTTCTGTTATCCGCCCGCGGAGCTGTATCGCGGACGGCTCCTCCAACCACTCGAGGGCGCCAACGCGGGACACGAGAACGTCAACACCGGCCCGCTCGGTCTCGTCACGGGCGGCCTCGAGATGACCTTCCGGCTCGGCGGCTACACGGTCGAGTCGAACATGGGACACATCGGCGACGTCATGGATCCCAAGGCCGGGCCCGACCCGACGATCTACGGTTATCGGGCCGCGGCCGAGTCGGCGCGGTTCTCCAAGTTCGTGGCCGAACAGATCTACGGCAGCCCGCCCGGCTACGCCTATGTCTACGGCGGCAGCGGCGGCGCGCGCCGCTCACCCCTGTGCCTCGCCTACGCACCGGACGTCTGGGACGCCGCCCTGCCCTACCTGGGCGACGCGCAGGACGGCGAGTACGGGGACCTGAGCCGGTTGCGGAACGGCACGCCGAACTTCTCCAGCATGTTCAACGTGCAACGCGTGCTCGGCCCGAAGATCCAGGATGTCGTCGACGCCATGTCGCCCGGCGGCAGCGGCAACCCGTTCGCCGGCCTGGACACTCATCAGCGCGAGGAGCTGGCCACCCTGTACCGGATCGGCTACCCGCGCGGCGACGAGTCGTTCATCGCCCAGCCGATGGGGCAGATGTGGCTGTGGGCCTCGATGGCCAACCGGCTGCAGTCCGACTACCCGGAGTACTGGAAGAATTTCTGGACCAAGCCCGGCCACGTCGGCTACGACGAACCCGCGCTCGTCAGCGACGACCTCATCGACCAGCGGACGACGGTCGCGCGCGTGCTGTACGCGAAGGACCTCGTCGAGGATCCGGAGCTACAGCGCCCCGAGCTGGCTCAGACCCGCTCGCTGGCCACGCTGTTCGCCGGCATGAACAACATGTGGGATGTGCCGTTGGCGATACAGCTCGCGGACGCACCCGACGGCTACCTGCTGGGGGCCGGTATCGAGCTCACCAGCGGGGCGGCCGCCGGCCGCCGTCTGTACGTCCTCAACGGGCACGGGGACGTGGTGCTCGTCGACAGCGACGGCGAGGCCAGCAACCTGCGCTTCACCGGCGTCGAACCGGGCGACACGGTGCACGTCGAAAACCGCGCGTTCCTCGCCTACTGCTACTACTACCGGCACCACCTGCTCCCGTGGGAGCCCGAGTACGACTTCCTGCGTCTGGACGGCACACCGGTCTACGACCAGTACGAGCTGCCCGAGATGTCGCCGTTCATGGGTGTCAAGCACACCGGCCGGATCCAGGGGAAGTTGATGTGGGTGCACCACACCCACGACTCATCGCTCTGGCCGCCGCAGGGACTCGGCTTCAAGGCGAACATCGAGCGCGAGTACGGCATCGAAGAGGCCCACAAGAAGTTCCGGCTGCGGTGGACCGAGAACGCCGAACACGTTCCCCCCGTGATGGCCGCGTCGTCCGGACCGCGTGCGAACAACACGTGGCTCGTGGACTATCAGCCGATCATCGAACAGTCCCTCGTCGATCTCATCGACTGGGTCGAGGACGGCGTCGAGCCGGCCGACACCGCCTTCAGCTATCGCGACGGGGCGATAGTCCTGCCGGATACCGCCGCCGAGCGCCGCGGCATCCAGCCGGTCGTGTCGGTGACGGCCAACGGTGGCAGTCGCGCGGAGGTCCAGGTCGGTGAAGAGGTGACGCTGACCGTGCACGCCGAAACCCCGCCGGGCGCCGGAACGATCATCGGTGTCCGCTGGGACTTCGACGGGTCCGGCTCCTTCCCGCAGACCGAGCAGGTCGACGGGACCGAAGCCGCGGTGACGATCTCGACCACGCACAGCTACGACGCGCCGGGCACGTACTTCGCGACCGCCCTCGTCGAGTCGCACCGCACCGGCGACCTCGACGCCACCGCGAGGCGCATCCCGAACCTCGCCGCCGCACGCGTCGTCGTGAGCTGACCGGCGCCATCCCAACTCCACGAACTCAGTTCGCCGACCCCGTTGTCCCGGCCACACAAGGAGATCAAATGCAGCGTTGCACATTGATGTCTTTAACCGCTCTCGTACTGGCCGGGGTGGTCTCGCTGGCCGCGTGCAGCTCGTCCGGCAACGGCTCGAGTCAGGCGCCGGCCGCCGCTCCGGCTCCGGCCGAGGGGCCGGGCTCTCCCGTCCAGGCCAAGATCCTCGTGATCGGCGACTTCACCAGCACCATCCCGTTCACGCTGCCCGAGATCGTGCCGATGGTGAAGGGCGTGCTGCACAACTTCCCGAACGTCGACATCGAAACGTGCGACGCGAAGGGCACCACCCCCGCATTCCTCATCTGTGAGCAGCAGGCCGTCACCGACAAAGTGGCGGCCGTCGTCCTCGGGTTCTCCGCGGGTGCTCAGGACATGAGTGTCCTGACCAAGGCCAACATCCCGATCATCGGCAACGGCGACGCCCACAGCCCGAACAGCTATCCGCCGGCGGAGTCGTTCTCCCAGTACGTGGCGCTGGGAGCCGGACTGGCCCAGACCGGGTGCACGAAGCTCGGCATCGTCTACCTCGGCGGCTCGGACTTCCTGGTCGACTACATCAAGTCCGGGTTCGAGGGCAAGGGCGGCCAGGAAGTCGCCAGGGCATCGGTCGCCGCCAACGCGGCGGACCTGACGCCCGCCGTCGCGAAGGTCACCGGTGCGGGCGCGAAGTGCGTCGCCGTGAGCCTCACGCCCGCGGCTGCCGCGCAGGCGTTCATCGCACTCAAGCAGAGCGGCTCGTCGCTCACCATCGGCGGTATCTCGGCGATCTTCAGCCAGCAGGTGCTCGACTCGCTCAAGTCGCTCGCCGACGGGCTCATCGTCGTCGACGTTCAGCTCAACGCGGCCGACAACGCGCCTGGCCTCACCCAGGCCGCGAACGCCATGCACTCCGTCGACCCGAAGGCCGCCATGACCCAGCAGGCGGTCAGCGCGTACATCGACGCGAAGCTCCTCGCCGCCGCGCTGCCCAAGGTCAGCGGGACCGTCACGAACACCTCGCTGACCACCGCGCTGGACGGGCTGCGCGACATCGACATGGGTGGGGTGATCCACCCCTGGTCGACGATTCCGGTGCAGAGCCAGACGTTCTCGCGGATCTTCAACCACTACGGGATCAACTACAAGGTCCAGGGTGGGAAGTCGGTCCGCCAGGGCGACTTCTACGACATCGGCGCCCTGCTCGCCGGCAAGTGACGGGCGAGGACCGGGCATGACTGAGATCTGGAGATTCGCGGCACTCGGGATGGGGGCGGGCGCGTTGTACGCGCTCGCCGCCGTCGGCCTGGTGCTGGTGTACCGGGGATCCGGCGTGGTGAACTTCGCGCAGGGCGCCATGGGCATGGTGGGTGCCTACGTCTACTTCGAGGCGAGTGTGCAGCACGGGCTGTCGCAGACCGTCTCGGTGCTGTGCGGCCTGCTGGCCTCCGCGGCGCTCGGCGCGTTGTTCCATCTGCTGATCCTGCGCAGGATGGGGGGCGCCTCGACGCTCGCCAAGATCGTCGCGACGCTCGCGCTGCTGGTGGTGCTCGGATCCGCCGCCATGCTGCGCTACGGGCAGCTTCCCCAGTTGGTGCCGTCGATGCTGCCGATCGAGCCGGTCAACGTGCTCGGTGCGCAGATCGGCGCGGACCGGATCTACATCTTCGCCATCGTGATCGTGCTGACGGCCGTGCTCTGGCTGGTGTACCGGTTCACGAAATTCGGGCTCGCGACGACAGCGGTCGCGGAGAACCCGCGTGCGGCAGGTGCGCTGGCGGTGTCCCCCAACCTCATCGCGGCGGCGAACTGGGCGATCGGCTCGGCGCTGGGCGCGCTCGCCGCGATCCTGCTCGTGCCGATCACCGGGCTGGGCAGCGCGAATCTCACCTACCTCGTGATACCCGTCCTCGCCGCCGCGGTCGTCGGCCG